>DASUSS010000092.1:0-40695 GCA_036374995.1 Longimicrobiales bacterium
CAGCCCGCCGGACACCGGAAACCGCATGTCGCGATGGGCACTTTGGAAAAAGGGGTGCCAGGTCCGCGTTCAGAGCGTGTCGCAGCGGTCGGGATCGCCGGACTCGAATCCGTTCCGGAACCACTGCACGCGCTGGGCGGACGTGCCGTGCGTGAAGGACTCCGGAACGATGTAGCCCTGTGCCTCGCGCTGGAGCCGGTCATCGCCGATCGCGGCGGCGGCGGCCAGTGCCTCTTCGACGTCACCGGGATCGAGGATCTGCCGCTCCCGCTGAGCGTGGTGGGCCCATACGCCGGCCAGGCAGTCCGCCTGGAGCTCCATGCGAACCTGGATCGCGTTCGCCTCGGACCGTGAGGAACGCGCCTGTGCGGCGCTCACCTGATCGGCGATGCCGAGCAGCGTCTGCACGTGGTGTCCGACCTCGTGCGCGACGACGTAGGCGCGCGCGAAATCGCCGGGCGCGCCGAACCGCTCGCTCAGCTCGCGGAAGAAGCTCAGGTCGAGATAAACGGCCTGGTCGGCCGGGCAGTAGAACGGCCCCACCGCGGACTGTGCCATGCCGCACGCCGACTGAACCATGCCATCGAACAGCACGAGCTGCGGGTAGACGTACGTGGAGCCCCGTGCCGCGAAGAGCTCGGTCCACGTGTCTTCCGTGTCGGCGAGCACGACCGATATGAAGTCTGCCTCGGGATCATCGCGGAACTGGTCGGGCGCTCCCGGCGCGACCTCTTCACTCGGTCCGATTCCGGTCGTGGGGATCTGCTCGGGGTCCACACCGAGCAGCAGCGCGACGAGCGTGATGACGACCGCGCCGATGCCGCCGCCGATCATCATTCCGCCGCGGCCCCGCCTGTCCTGTACGTTCGCACTGCGGCGTCCGCTCTGCCAGCGCATGGTCGTCCCCCGGTTCGGTGACTGACGGGTGCGAATGCACGATCCACACCAGCGTCAGCGGCTCAGCTTGTCCAGGTGCGCCTTCCGCAGCCTGGCGATCTTCGGCGCAATGACGACGCGGCAGTACGCCTGGTCGGGGTTGCGCCGGTAGTAATCGCGGTGGTACGACTCGGCCGGCCAGAACCGGCCGGCGGGTGCGAGCTCCGTGACGATGCCCCTCCAGACGCCCTGCTGCTCGAGCCCGGCGATCGTCTGCTCGGCCACGGCCTTCTGCTCCGGCGAGAGGTAGTAGATCGCGGAGCGGTACTGCGTTCCGACGTCGGCGCCCTGACGGTCCCGTGTAGTGGGATCGTGAATGGTGAAGAAGACGTCGAGCAGGTCGCGGTAGGAGATGACGGACGGATCGAACTCGATGCGGACGACTTCGGCATGACCCGTCCCTCCGGCGCAGACCTGCTGGTAGGTCGGGTTGTCGACGTGGCCGCCGGCGTAGCCGGACTCGACCTCGTGAACGCCGCGCAGCTCGGCGAATACGGCCTCGAGACACCAGAAACACCCGCCGGCGAGAATCGCGGTTTCGCGCGCATCATCCATGGCGACCTCCTCCCGGCCGCCAAGATGGGCGGGCCGGGCGTGCCGCGCAAAGAGCGGCCGGGACGGCGGTGCGCCGTCCCGGGCCGTGACCTATTGCGCCTGCGATGCCACCGATGCGGACCCGAGCGACTGGAGGTACGCCCACACGGCCGCGATCTCCACGTCGGTCATCTCCAGCGTGAGCGGCCACGGCATCTCCGTGCTCATGACCGTATCGTCCGGCCGCTTGCCGGCGCGGAGCGCCGTCCTGAAATCCGTCTCCGTCCAGCCCGCGATCCTGCCGGTGGCGGTCAGGTCCGGTGCAGGCGGGGCCGGCGGCTTGCCACCCTTCAAGTCCTCGCCGTGGCAGCCGACGCAGCCGATGCTCGCGATGTAACGACCGTACTCCGGCGTGGCCGCGACGGGCGGCGCGCCGGGATGCGGCGCGGCGTGATCGATGGCCGACGCGGACAGGATGGGGAACGCGCTGGTCGCGATCAGGAACCGCCCCATCGGACCGACGCGCGTTGCCGGCAGCGTATCGTTCCGGGCCGGCGGCAGCGCCGACAGGTAGGCGATCATGTCGGCCAGGTCGGCGTCCCCGATGTGATAGTACTCGAACGACGGCATGACGATGACGGACCGACCGTTCCGCTTGACGCCGTGCCGGATCGCGCGCACCCAGTCCGCGGCAGTGTAGTCGCGCGTGATCCCGGCCGGCGTGATGTTGGGAGCGACAATGCGACCGAGCATCGGGTCATCGATCACGACCTGGCCGCTGTAGTCCGGCCCGTGACAGTCGACGCACTTGGCGATCGCGCGGGCGAACCGGCGGCCGCGGGCCAGGGCCCCCGAGTCGTCGGGTACCGTCAGTTCTGCGGGAGTGACATCCCAGGTCGCCGCGATCCGGCGGGCGCTCGTGGCGTAGATCACGCCTGCCGCCACCAGCGCGACGCCGGCCAGCGACCCGGTACCGATGCCGAGCCACTTCAGGACTCGCTTCATGCTCTCCTCCGATCTATGACTGCACGTCCGCTGCTGGGCGGATCGCTGTAGTGATGAAGATCGGGGACGGTGCTTGAGGAACTGCTTAAGCGTCGGTGCGGGCGGACGTTATGGTGGTGACCAGCGCGGTCGTCTCGGCGGATGGCGCGATGCCGAGCTCCTCGCGGAACAGCGTGGTCAGGATGCCGTGGTGCCGGAGTGCATCCGCCGGCCGGCCGGAATCGGCGAGCGACCGCATCAGCAGGCGATGGGCCCGCTCCTCGAGATTGTCGCGGGCGAGCAGAGCACGGGACGTCGCGATCGCCTCTTCGTAGCGCCGGAGACCGTGGTAGCACTCCGCCAGCTCCACCGCCGCGTCGGTGAAGCGCCGCCTGAGACGGTCGCGCGGCTCGAGCGTCCAGTCCCCGAAGCCGGCGTCATCGAGGAAATCGCCGCCGCATACGTCCACCGCGGCCTGGAGCAGACGGACACGAGGCTCGGTCTCGTCCGGCCCGTTGCGTCCGCGCAGCCGCGCCGCGTCGTCGATGCAGCTCTCGAAGTGCTCGACGTCGTAGGCGAAGCTGTGCTCGGGTGCGAAGCGGTAGCGCCCCTCGTCGAATGCGATCCAGTCGGGACTGCCGAGCGCCCGGCGCAGGTGATGCACCGTCACGTGGAAGCTGCTGCGCAGCCGCGCGGGCGATGCGTCCGGCCACAGATCGAGCCCGATCTGCTCCTTCGTCCGTCCCGACCGGTGGCTGAGCAGATAGAACAGCAACTCGCGCGGCTTCGCGTACGTCCAGTCCTCGTTCGTGAGCGCGCGTCCGTCGCGACGCACCTCGATCGTGCCGAACCCGCGGATCGTCAATGCGCAGTCGGCTGACGGCCACTCCAGTGGCCGGTCCGCAGCCGGGGCCGGCGTCTGCGCCACCGTGACCGAGGCCCGCGCCGGGGCCGGGGACTCCGTCGCAACCGGACCGCTCCCGCTCATCTCGAGCCCGAGCTCGATCGCCGCATCGAATCCGATCGAGGCGACGCTCGACCAGACCTCATCGAACTCGTCGCTGCCGAGCGTCGTGCGGAGCTGCTCGATCGCGCGTGACCATTCCGGCACCTCGAACGGCATCAGCCGTGCGCCCACCTCGCCGCGCAGCGCCTCGGATGCGCCGAGCAGCCGCGCCGCCCGCGCCGCACCGCCATGCTCGAGCGTGATGTAGCCCAGGACCTGGAGCGCGCGTGATGCGAACCAGCGATCGCGGACCGAACGAAGCAGCTCGAGCGAATCGCGCGAATAAGACCGGGCCTGCTCCACGTCACCACGGCGCCAGGCGAGCACGGCAAGGCTGTTGCGCGCGAGCGAGCGACCCCATTCATCTGCCGGATCGCTCCAGAGCGTGTCCGCCTCCTGATAGGCACGCTCCGCTTCCGCGCGATCGCCGATCGCGTGATGCACGTAGCCGTATGCGCTCGTGAGCGCGATCGCCGTGTCCCACTGCGAGCAGCCGGCGCGAACCCGATCGATCCCCTCACGGACGAGCTCGAGCGCCTCGGAGCGCTCGCCCAGATCGACGAGTGTCTGCGCCAGCGCACACATCGCCTGGCCGAGCGAGCCCGGGTCATCGAGGTCGCGGCGCAGCGCGACACACCGCTCGAGCCAGACGCGCGACTGGAGGAACACGCCGCTGACCCACGCGAGGAATCCGGCGCCGTAGAGCGTATCCGCGAGCAGCGCAGGCTCGACGTCATCCTCGCGCGCGATCGCGGCGCTCAGCCGGTAGAGCCCCTCGTCCCACAGGATCCGATGGAGCCAGTACCACCACAGCTGACTGCCGAGCCGGTGATGCAGCGCAGCCCGGCCGGCCGTATCGCGCGTCCAGTCCAGCGCGGCGCGGAGGTTGTCGAGCTCGGCGTCGAGGATCGGCAGCACGCGAGGCCGCGCCGCACTGTGCACCTGCGGTCCGTACAGATCGACGATGCGCACGTAGTGCTCCGCGTGGCGCAGCTGGTTCGCGTACGCGTCGCCGGCCTCCTCGAGCAGCTCCGTTGCATACTGGTCGACCGTATCCAGCATCCGATACCGCGCCTCGCCATCGCGCTCGACCACGATCACGAGCGACTTGTCGACCAGGCTCGCGAGCAGATCCAGCACGTCGATCTCCGACAGAACCGCGTCGGAGCACACCGCCTCCGCCGCATCGAGCGTGAAGCTGCCCGCGAACACGGAGAGCCGGCGGAACAGGATCCGCTCCGGCTCCGAAAGCAGCCGGTAGCTCCAGTCGATGGCCGCGCGCAGTGTGCGCTGCCGCTTCGGCAACGTGCGGCCGCCCGTCGTCAGCAGACTCATCGAGTCCGCGAGCCGATCCGCGATCTGGCGCGGCGCGAGCACGTTCATCCGTGCAGCCGCGAGCTCGATCGCGAGCGGGATGCCGTCCAGCCGGATGCAGATCTCCGCAATGGCCGCGACTGTGACGGCATCGACGGTGAACGCCGGCATGACGGCGGCGGCACGGTCGATGAACAGGCGGACGGCCTCCGAGCCGAGCAGTGCGTCCAGCTCGCGCGCGCGGCGCGACGGCAGACCGAGCGGTGGAATCGGGATGGCGCGCTCGCCGGGCACCGCCAGCCGCTCCCGGGATGTCGTGAGGATGTGGACGTTCGGTGCCTCGCGCAGCAGCGGCGCGGCCAGCTCGGCGACGGCCTCGATCACGTGCTCGCAGTTGTCGAGCACGATCAGTGCGCGCCGCCCCGCCAGGTACTCGGCCACGGCGTCTCCCGGCGCGCGGCCCGGCTGATGCCGGATCCCGAGCGCGGCGGCGAGCGTCGGCCCCACCAACGCCGGATCCGTGATCGGCGCCAGCTCCACCCAGGTGACGCCGTCGTCGAACGACGGGCCGGCCCCGCGCGCCGCCTCGATCGACAGCCGCGTCTTGCCGCTGCCGCCCGGGCCCGTCAGCGTCAGCAGTCGGTGCGAGCGGATCGACGCGATCACGTCCGCGAGGACCTTCTCACGACCGATGAAGGAGGTGAGCGGCGCAGGTAGCGATTTGCTCCGTTCCCGGAGCAGCCGCAGCGGTGGCATGTCTACGGCAGCGATGCGGTTCACACGAATGACGCCGCCCGGAGCGGCGTGGCTGGAGTGACAGCACCCGAACATTGTCCGGACCCTTGGCTCCCAGTCAAGCGGCCACCCCGACGTGCGGGGCGACGTCATGAAGCTTGACGTCGGCGCGTTCTGTCTGTACCGTATTCGCCCGCGGAAAGTTTCTCCGCAAATCGCCTCAGATGTGAGAGAATGATGCGGAACCACTCCATGAACCTGCGTGTCACGGTCATCACGACCGTTCCGGCAATCGCGCGACCGCGCATTGCCGATGCGCCGGTCTTCGTGCGTACTGGAGGTATGCGCCAGGAGTAGAGTCTTCGCGTTCAGCAGAACACGGAACGGCCTCCCGGCGTGCAGCGTCGGGGGGCCGTTTTCTTTTTGATCGACCGGAAGGGGAGGAGGCAGGGATGAGGAGCAGTGGATCGGGTCGCAGGCGACGATTGCGGGAGCTGGGCGCGCTGCTGGGCGCGGCCGTGCGCGGCACCGGCGGGAGTCCGACGGAGGGATCGATTCCGCGGGCAATCGCGATCCTGGCAGTGCCGATGGTGCTCGAGATGATCATGGAGTCGGTGTTCGCGGTCGTGGACATCTTCTTCGTGTCGCGCCTGGGCGCGGACGCAGTGGCGGCGGTCGGAATCACGGAATCGCTGTTCACGATCGTCTACACCGTCGGCGTGGGCCTGAGCATCGGCGTGACGGCGGTGGTGGCACGGCGCATCGGCGAGCGCAATCCCGCGGCGGCCTCGGACGCGACGTTCCAGGCGCTGGTGCTCGGTGTCGTCGTGTCCGTGGTGCTGGGCGTGCTCGGCGGATGGAAAGCCGAGTCGCTGCTCCGCCTCATGGGCGCGAGCGAGGCGGTGATCGAACAGGGGTCCGGTTACGCGCGGGTGATGTTCGGCGGCAATGCAGCGGTCATGCTGCTGTTCCTGCTGAACGCCGCGTTCCGCGGTGCCGCGAACGCAGCGATCGCGATGCGCGTGCTGTGGATCGCGAACGCGGTCAACATCGTGCTGGACCCGCTGCTGATCTTCGGCATCGGGCCGTTCCCGGCGCTGGGTGTGACGGGCGCTGCGGTAGCGACTACGATCGGCCGCGGCATCGGCGTGGCCCTCCAGCTGGCGGTGCTGCTCGGAGGGATCGGCGCGCTCGAGCTGTCCGTCCGCAGCGTCAGGATCGCTCCGGCCGAGATGCTGCGGCTCGTGCGGCTCTCGGCCACGGGCGCACTGCAGGTGTTCGTGTCGACCGCGAGCTGGATCCTGCTCGTGCGCATCGTCGCCGGATTCGGCAGTCCGGCCGTCGCCGGCTACACGATCGCGATCCGGATCGTGCTGTTCGCGCTGATGCCGGCGTGGGGACTCGCGAACGCAGCCGCCACGATGGTCGGTCAGTCGCTCGGCGCGCGCCAGCCGGAGCGTGCGGAGCAGTCCGTGTGGATTGCCGGTCGCATGAACCTGTACTTCCTCGGCACGATCGGCGTGCTGTTCATTGTCGCCGCGCCCGCGATCGTGGGTCTGTTCGGCGGGGATGCCGAGACGAACGGCTATGCCGCGAACGGACTGCGGATCCTGAGTGCGGGGTTCTTCTTCTACGCGTACGGCATGGTGATCAACCAGTCGTTCAACGGTGCGGGTGACGCATGGACGCCCACGCTGCTGAATCTGCTCTGCTTCTGGTGCTGGGAGATCCCGCTCGCGTGGCTGCTCGCGCACACGCTCGGCGTCGGTGCGACCGGCTCGTTCGTCGCCGTGACCGTCGCGTTCTCGACGCTCGCTCTCGTGAGCGGTGCCGTGTTCCGGCGCGGGAGATGGAAGCTCAAGATGGTGTGATGCGTGCAGTGCTTCCAGGCATGACGCGCATCACGGTCCGCGATCTCTGGGACGACCTGACGGATCCGCTCCCGCCGGCAGTGGCTGATCTGCCGGTGGGTCGGGTCCGCGACGATTCGCGGCGGGTCGAGCCGGGGGATGTGTTCGTGGCCGTACGCGGGAGCGCGGCGGACGGCTACGAGCACATCGCCGAGGCCGTCGCGCGCGGCGCGGCGCTCGTGGTCGCGGAGCAGGACGCCGACGCGGATGTGCCCGTCGTGCGCGTCGCCGACGCCCGCAGCGCGCTCGCCGGCCTCGCCGCTGCCGCCTTCGGTCACCCGGCGAATCGTCTGACGACGGTCGGTATCACGGGCACGGTCGGCAAGACGTCGGTGCTCGCGATGCTCGGCGCGATCCTCGCCGAGGCCGGGATCGCCGCCGGCACCATCGGCTCGCTCGGCGTCCGGTACGCCGGCTCGACCCTGCTGACGCCCAACACCACACCCGGCATCCTGTGGATCCAGGAAGCGCTGGCCGGGATGCGGGACGCAGGCATGAACGTCGCCGCCATGGAGGTGACGAGCCACGCGCTCGTCCAGCGCCGTGTCCACGGCATCGCGTTCGACCTCGGCGTCTTCACGAATCTCACGATGCTCGAGCACCTCGAGTATCATCGCTCCTTCCGTGCGTACGCGAATGCGAAAATGCATTTCCTCGAGCACCTCCGGCCCGATGCGCCCCTCGTCCACGCCGCCGGGGATCGCGTCGTCCGACAGGTCGTGCGCCGTCACACCGGTCCGCGCATCTCGTGCGGCGGCGGGAGCGCGTGGGTGCGCGTGGACCGTGATGCGGTCGATCTCGATGGCACGCGTATCACGCTCGACATCCGGCGGCCCCTGCCGCGCCTGGATGGCTCGTGCCTCGAGCCGTGCCGGATCCCGCTCGTCCTGCGGACGATCGGGCGGCCCAACATCGCGAACGCGACGCTCGCCGCCGCAGCAGCGCTCTGTCTCGCCGCCGCGCCCGACCACGTGCATGCGGCCCTGGCGCGCATCGAGCCGCCACGGCGACGCATGCAGGTGATTCGGCGCGATCCGATCATTATCGACGATACGGTCGGACATCCGGACAGCATTACGGGAGTCTTCGAGCTCGTGGAGCGCGTACCGCACCGCTCGCTGCGCGTCGTGTTCTGCGTGCGCGGCAGGCGCGGCGCCCAGATCAATGCGCGGGACGCCGAGGCGCTCGCGATCTGGTCACGGCGCGTGCCCATCGATGCGCTGCACGTCACCTCGGCAGAGGACAGCGCAGACGAGCGGAATGCGGTCTCGGTCGAGGAGCGGGAGGCATTTCTGGATGTGCTGCGGCGCGCGCGGCTGCCGCACACACACCATGAGCGGCTCGAGGATGCGATCGCCGCTGCGCTCGACGGCGCCCGGGAGCGGGATCTGCTGCTGCTGCTCGGCGCTCAGGGCATGGACGCGGGGGCCGACATCGCCGGCAGGCTCCTGGACAGTGCGCCGCTCGAAGCCGGCAGCCGCCGGATCACCAGCGAATAGTCGACCCGACCGTCCGCACCGAGTGCATGCGGGTTGACGAGGAACCGCTGGCGTGCGGAGTCGAGCGGCAGGTCGGTGTCGATGAGACCGCGCTCGAAGGCGACCTCATCGGAGTAGCCCGGCAGCAGGACGCGGAGCCCGTAGCGGATCGGACGGCGCGCGATACCGTTCACGTGGCCGAGCAGATTCGTCGTGCAGTTGTTCCGGAGCGTGCCGTAGAACTCGGGATGCTCGTGCAGCCTGTTCGCGCGGCGCAGCATGTCGATGAAGAGCGAGCGGATCTGTTCGCGCGATGCACGCACCGGATATACGTACACGTCGTCATCGCGCACGACCCGCTGCTGGATGAGATCGCGCTCATCACCCACGACATACATGATCTCGTAGCTCTTGAAGAGGCCCCGGACGATCGAGTATTCCTCGCCCGCCTCGCGTCGCGCCTCCACGGAGATCGCGAGGAAGCGGCCGTCGTCGAAGCCGAAGCTGACGAACGCGTGCGCCGGCCCGCGCCGGTCGCGCGAGAACGGAGTCAGCACGTACCAGACACTCGACAGGCCGTCCAGGTCGTACGTCCGCTCCGTCCACGCCGGCCGCATCTCGGTCCCCGGACCCCAGCGGAAATCGCGCACGCCGTGGATCGTGACCTGGCGACCGTCGAATGTCGCACGGGGGAGGAGCCGCTGCTCGGTCCGCCAAAGGCGCTCGTGCGACGGCGCGAGCGAAGTCCAGCCGACTGCGACACCGAGAAGCAGCAGCCCGATCACACCGGTGACCGGTCGGTGCAACAGCGCGCTACGGGCGATGGCGTGCAGATCGACGGATGTCGGAAGGCGGAACCGCACGGTCAGCTGCCGGTGGCGAGCTGTTCCTCCTGCGGCAGCGGCTCTGCCTCGGGCAGCGGCTTCTTCGGCGAGTAACGGAAGCCGAGGTCCTCGTCGGTGAGGCCGGCGAGCCGGAGCATCCGGTCGACCGAGTGGTGCATCTCGGCGTGTACCTGCTCGAGGTCATCGACTGCCGATCCTGACCCGCGCTGCGCATTGACTGCGGCGCGGTTCAGCCGGCGGACCAGCGTGATGAAGTAGTCCGTCTCCTTGCGCAGGGGCCGGTAGTTGCGGTCGTTCGGGAACAGCGACTGGGTGATGCGCCAGATCCCGGCCTCGATCAGCACGAGGCCGAGTGCGACGACCAGCATGCGGTCGTACATGCCCTCGATGCTCATCACCGCGTAGATGATGAGCGTCGTGCCCGAAAGCGTGAGGGCTAGATGAAAGGAACCACGTATCCTGCGCATGGCCCGGTCCTCCGGCACGCCCGGTGCCGCGCTGCTTCCCACGAGGGAACACCCGCCGAAAGTGGCGCCGGCACTGGCAGAACGAGGTCGACTTGACGGATTTCGCGGCATCCGGAGAGACCGGACACCGGTCAGAGTTTGCTACCTGTCAGGAAAATAATGCGTTGTCGAGCGCCGCGGCACCCCGACGGCGCCTGCGCTGCAACCGCGCCGCGCCACGCGGGTAGCATCCGCCGGCGGCATCGCATTCTGCACTGGGCGCGTCATTTTGCGACGGTGCCACCGCTCGGCCGGCCGCGCCTCGGGCGCGGGAACCCGGCTCCGCACGAGGGATCGCGCGGACGGCGCGGGAGTTGCCACAGCGGCACGCCAACGCGCGTCCGCGCGATCGCGTCGTGCTCCGTAATTGGGCACGGCCCCGCATCAGACACCGTGAGGAACGCAATGCAGCGTAGAATCCTGATCGCCGCGGCGGCGATCATGTTGCCGGTGAGCGCATCCGCTCAGTCGATCGGCGTCGGCGTGGCCGCGCGTGCCGGCTCGCTCGGGTTCGGCGGCGAGCTTGCCGTCAGTGTGACGCGCTATTTCGGCGTACGTGCCGGCATCGGCGCCCTCCCGATCAGCTACACGGGCGAGGTCGAGGATGTGAGGTATCATGTCGAGTCGACATCGCCGCTGACGAACCTCGGCTTCGACTTCTATCCGGGCTTCTTCGACCTGCGTCTGGGTGGCGGTCTGATGTTCATCCGCAATCCGACGACGTTCGATGCGCAGTACTCCGGTACGATCATGATCAACGGCCAGCAGTACTCGGATGCCGAGGTTGGTGCGCTGGTCGGCGAGCTGGATCACGGATCGAAGGCGCCGTACGCGATCATCGGTCTCGGCCGCCAGACGAACCGCGGGATCGGGATCTATCTGGATCTCGGTGCGGCGTTCCTCGAGGAGCAGCGCATGCGCTACAATGCGACGGGCGCGCTGCGCAACGACCCCACGTTCCAGGCGGAGCTCGAGGCGGAGGCGCGCAAGATCGAGGATGAGGTGAACCGTTACGTGAAGGTGTATCCCATCCTGTCGGCCGGAATCAAGTTCGGGTTCCTGTAGTCGACATGTGGATGGCGCGCACGCGGTCGATCGTGTCCGCGTGCGCTGCCGTCTTGTCGTCGCGGTAGCACTTCACGCGCGCGAACCGGAGCGCGACGCCACCGGGGTAGCGCGGGCTCGCCTGGACCCCCTCGAACGCGATCTCGACCACCAGCTCCGGCCGGACGTGTACGATGTGTCCCTCACGTCCGATCTCACGCGCAAGCAGCTCCCGCGTCTGCCACTCGAGGATGGCGTCCGTCAGTCCCTTGAACGTCTTGCCGAGCATCACGAAGCCGCCGTTCTCGGGATCGCGCGCGCCGAGATGCAGATTGCTCAGCCAGCCCTGGCGCCGGCCGTGGCCCCACTCCGCGGCGAGCACGACGAGATCCAGGGTGTCCGCCTGCTTCACCTTCAGCCACGCACCACCGCGCCGGCCGGCATCGTACGTCGCGTCGAGCGACTTCGCGACGACGCCCTCGTGACCGGCAGCGAGCGCGCGACTCATGAACGCCTGCGCCTCGGTCACGTCGTCCGTGATGATGCGCGGTACGACGAGCGACTCCGGTAATGCGTGTCGCAGCGCATCGAATCGCGTCGCCAATGGCTCTGCGATCAACGACTCGCCATCGAGCTGGAGGATGTCGAAGAAGAACGTGGAGAGCGGTGTCTCCTCGAGGAGGCGGTGGACATCGACGCGGCTGCCGAAGCGCGACATCGTCACCTGGAACGGTGCCGGCGTCCCGTCCCTGCGCAGCGCGATCGCCTCGCCATCCAGCACGAGCTCGCGCGCCGGCAGTGCACGCACAGATTCCACCAGCTCCGGCACGGCCGGCGTGATCTCGTTCAGCCGCCTCGTGTAGATGCGCACGTCATCGCCGCTGCGATGCACCTGCACGCGTGCGCCGTCCAGCTTGTAGTCGAGCGCCGCGCGCTCGAGCCGCGCCATCGCGTCCGCCATGTCCTCCGCGGGCTGGGCCAGCATCGGCTGGAGCGGTCGGAACAGCTGCACGCCGAACGCGCGCAGACCCGCCGCGCCGTCCTTCAGCGCGGCGAGCGCGACATCCGGCAGACTGCCCGCGAGCTGCGCTGCGCGGCGCACGTCGGCGACGGGAAGGTCGGCGGCCCGCGCGACCGCATCGGCGAGCACACCCTCGAGCGCACCCTGACGCAGCTCGCCCCAGATCAGGCGCGACGCGAACTCCTGCTCGGCGTCGGTGGCACGCGCGAACAGCGCGCGCAGCGCATCCACCCGCACGCGCGTCGATCCAGCCCCGCTCATCCCGGCAATGCGTGCGAACGCTGCGTCGACTTCCCCTACCGTGAGCTGCGGTGCGTCGGCCGGCGGGACATCGCGGGCGGCGCGCACGGCGGCCGGCCCGAGCCCGATCCGTCCCTGCCGCAGCGTTCCGCTCAGCCAGCTCACCGCAATCGACGCCTCCTCCGCCGGCGCACCGCGCAGCAGATCCGCGAGCCGGGCGATCTTCGCGTTGCGCGACGCGGTTGCCGTCGTGTCGCGGGAGGCGGCGACAATGTCGGTGAGCAACATATCCGTGGCTCCGTGCTCCGCGGCTCCGAAGCTGACGCTGCGGAGCTGCGCGAGTACCGGCCTCTCACTCCGTGTTCAGTACGCTCGCCGGCGGGGTCCTCGAGGCCCGCCACGCGGGTAGAGCGCTCGCAATGAAGGCGACCGTGATCAGTACGATGCCGGCCGCGAGGAACGTGGCCGGATCGAACGCGCCGATCCCGAACAGCAGGGATTGCAGCAGCCTCGATGTTGCGGCCGCGGCGACCATTCCGACCAGCACGCCGGCGCCGGCGAGGCGGAGGCCACCTCCGACGATGAGCCGGATCACGTCCGAGCGGCTCGCGCCGATGGCCATGCGCACACCGATCTCGCGACGGCGCTGAGTGACGCTGTAGCTGATCACGCCGAATATGCCGATCGCGGCCAGGAGCAGCGCGACGGCGCTGAATGCAGTGAGCAGGAGCGTCATGAAGCGGTCGCGCGCCATGGACGCGGCCACGACCTCGCTCATGGGCCGCAGCCGTGCGGGCGCGAGCGCCGGGTCGAGCTCGGTGACCGCAGTCCTCAGGGCGGTCCCGAGCGTCGCGGGGTCCAGTGTGGTGGCGACCGTGATGTCGAGCGAGCGCAGCGGCAGCTGGGCTACGGGGAAGTAGATCTCCGGTTCCGCCGCCTCGCGCAGGTCGCCGTGGCGCATCGCGCCGACGACGCCGACCACCTCGCCCGAGACCTGCGTGCCCTCGGTGCGCTGCCAGCCCATGGTGATCCGCTTGCCGATCGGATTCTCGTTCGGGAAGTGACGCTCGACGGCGACCTCGCTGAGCAGCACGACCGGCGCCGCGCCCGCGCGGTCGGCATCATTGAAGAGGCGCCCGGCTCGCAGCGGCACGCCCATGGCTTCGAAGAAGCCGGGCGTCACGACGCGCACATCCATCACCTCTTCCGCGCCCGGCTCGGGCGCCGGGCGGCCATCGACGGTGAACGTGATGGTCATCACGTTGCCGCCGAGCGGGATCCCGTTGATGCCGCCGACCGCAGTCACGCCCGGCACCGCACGCAGCTGCTCATCGAGCTGCGACCAGAACGCCGCCACGCGAGCGTCATCGCCGTACCGGGTCGCCGGCAGCAGGAGCTCGAACGCCAGATTGTTGTCCGTGCGAAAACCCGGGTCCACGCTCCGCAGTTCGTCGAAGCTGCGGATCAGCAGGCCGGCCGCGATGACGAGTGCAAATGCCAGTGCGGTCTCGGCGAGCACGAGCGCGGACCGCGTGCGCGCGCCGGCGCGGCCCGCGAGACCCCGCCCGCCCTCGCGCAGCGTGGAAGCCAGCTCGGCACGGCGGGTCTGGAGCGCCGGCGCCATCCCGAAGAGCAGCGCCGAACCGAGCGACACGATCAGTGTGAATGTGACCACCCTGCCATCGATCGAGATGCCGGGCATCTGCGGCATGCTCGGCGGCATGAGCGCGAGCAGCGCGTCCGCGGCCCATGCACCCAGCAGCAGGCCGGTGGCGCCGCCGCCGAGTCCGAGCACGACGCTCTCGGCCGTGAGCTGCCGGATCAGGCGTACCGAGCTCGCGCCGAGCGCACGCCTCACGGCGAAATCGGTGGACCGTGCAGCCGCCTGGGCCAGCAGCAGGTTCGCGAGGTTCGCGCATGCAATCAGCAGGACGAGACCGACTGCGCCGAGCAGCAGGAGCAGCGGCTGGCGGGCCCGGCCGACATACCGGTCGCGCAGCGGACTCACGCCGGCCGACCAGTTCGGCAGCTGCTGAGCGGCATCCTGCTTGGCAAGCTCCATCACGCGGACCGCGTCCGCATCCGCCTGCTCCAGCGTGACACCGGGCTTGAGCCGCGCCACGACGCGGAGGAAGACGCCGTACAGCGCGTTCGGATTGTTGAATCGCGGCGAGTACTCGAACGGGATCCAGAACTCGAGCTCCGGCGGAAAGCTCGCCGAGGCCGGCATCACACCGACGACTTCACGCGCGACATCGTCGAGCAGGATCGAGCGTCCCAGAATCGTCGGATCCGCGCCGAACCGGCCGCGCCACAGCGCCTCGCTGAGCAGCACGACGTTCGTGTTCCCGGGCTCGTTCTCGGCCGTCGTGAAGACGCGACCGTGCAGCGGCGGCACACCCGTGACATCGAAGTAGTTGCCGCTGATTCCGGCGCCCGTGATCACCTCCGGCTCGCCCGCTCCGGTGAGCGTGCCGCCGGTGTTGGCCATGAGCGCGACGCCCGAGAATGCGCTGCTCCGGTCCCGCATCGCGCGGAACGCGGCCGGCGATGCCACACCCGTGGCCTCGCCGTCGACCTTTACCTCGATCTGCACCAGCTCGTCGGGTGCACGGAACGGCAGCGGGCGCAGCAGCACGCCGTTCACGAGCGTGAAGATGGCGCTGTTGGCGCCGATGCCGACGCCGAGCGTGAGTACCGCCACGGCGGAGAAGAGCGGATCGCGCGCCAACCGGCGCAGCGCGACCTTGAGGTCCTGGATCAGGTCATCCATCGTTCGTTCCCGGTATGTGCTGGAAAGCCGCAGTGCGACGTTTCGAGACGTGCAGTGGAACTCCCGGGCCAGCGCGGAGGAGCGCGTAAGTCGTTGTCAATCCGGATGGATTGCGGCCCGCGCCACCCGGATTGCGTCCGGCTGTGGGACGATCGTTTGCAGTTCCGCTACGTCCCCGCCCGCGTCACCGACGCCGTCCGTCGCAGCACGAGCTGCTCCCCGCGCCACGGCACGTCGAACGGCCGGCGCTGCTCCAGCGCGAAACCGTGGCTCTCGATCCGGCGCTTCATGTCATCGATGCCGGACCACGACGAGCTCTCGTAGAACCCCGCATCGCTGGGCTGGTCCTCGCCGCCATTCAGCTCCGCGATCAGCAGCCCGTCCGGCACGAGGACCCGATGGATCTCGGCGAGCACGCGATCGAGCTCGTAGGCGTGATCGAGCGAGTTCGTGTACGCGACGTCCACGCTGCCGTCGGCGTACTGGAGCGCGTGGAAGTCACCCGTGACCACGTACCGGTTGTCGCGGCCCGGATTCAGGTCGATGCCGACCGCGAACGCGCCGCGATCGATGAATGCGCGCACCTCCGTCCCCTGCCGCGCGGCGATGCAGAGAACGGATCGACCCTTCAGCTCCGTCTCGAGTCCGGTGAGCCGCCCGGTCAGTGCCTCGTAGAACCGCTCATCGTGCCGCCGCACGAACCGGCCGCGCGCCGCATCGAACTTCGTCTTCTGGTGCGCGATGTACGTCTCGTAATCCGGATACACCCGCCGCCTGAACCCATCCTCCGTCCGCTCCCAGCGCTGGCCCAGGCGGAGCTTCAGCAGCGTCTTGCGCAGTTGTGCACCGATCCTGCGGACGGCACGGCCGACACCCGTATCCGGGACCTGGCGCCGATCACTTCCCATGAAGCTCGTCGATGCGCGCGGCCAGCTTCAGGTCGCGCTCGGAGATGCCGCCTGCGTCGTGGCTGGTCAGCCGGATCTCGACACGGTTGTAGCTGTTCGACCAGTCCGGATGATGGTTCATCCGTTCCGCGGCCGTCGCGACCGCCGCCATGAACCCGAACGCGCGCGCGAAGTCCTCGAACTCGAACCGTTTCACGATCGCATCCCCGTCGCGAGCCCAGCCGGACAGCGCACCGAGCCGACGCGCGATGTCGCCGTCGGACAGTCGATCGCGGATATCCGCACTCATGTCATCGATCTCCGTTCGAATGTTGCGCCTCCCGGAACCCGCATGTACCGCGACGGTCCGCGGCGAGCGCGCTACTCATCGTGCCCCGCGGCGCGGGATTCCACGGCGCGGATCCGTTCGCGCACCGGCACGGGAAGCGGTGCCTTCCAGCCCGCGGCATAGTCGTACGCGACGATCACGCCGCCGCCGTCGGCCGCGATCTCGCCCAGCGTCTCACTGACGATCCGATACTCCATGGTGAATCGATCCGCGGCCACCTCCGTCGCACGCGCGCCCACACGCACGGTGTCGGGATACGCGAGCGGCCGGCGGAACCGGCAGTGCGTGGAGGCCAGGATCGGGCCGGTGCTGCCCGGCGCGTCACCACGGAACCCGATCGCGTCCAGATAAGCGATCCGGGCGCTCTCGAAGTAACGGAAGAACACGATGTTGTTGACGTGCCCGAACGCGTCCATCTCGCCCCATGCGACCGGAACCGTGATCACGATCGGAAAGCCATCGAGGGAGGAACCGGCCATCAGCCCGATACGATGCCGAGTGCCTGGCCGCTGCGGCAGTCGATCCGGAGCAGCTCGTCCGGACCGACGCCATAGCGACCCTCCGGCACCTCGTAATCCCCGCGCTGCGTGCCGCCGACGTCGGCCGATCGCACCAGCCGGATCCGCGTCTGATCGCGCGGATCCACCAGCGGACTCCGACACGCGTTCTCCGGCACGGTGCCGTCTTCCGTCACGAACTGGACCGGCGCGTCCTGCGCCGGGCGCAGCACGGCCGCCGTCCATGAGGGCGTGCTGCCGTACGCGCACGCCGCGGTGATGCTCAGCAGTCCGATTCGAGCGGTGCGGACGATTTTCATAGGGCTGGCAGGATACCTCCCCGGCGGACGCGGCACCAGATTTCTGTTCCGGCTCATCCGGCCATGATCCCGCCCGCCACCGCGGCGCCAGCGACCGCGACGGCCGCGCCCTGCGCAGCGCGCCGGCCGGCGCCCGGACCTCCTCCTGCCGTGGCCGTGGGGCGCCACTCTGCCCCGATCGGCCAGAACAGAAATCTGGTGCCGCGTCCGCGCGTCCGCGCGTCCGCCGGCCCGCCGGTCAGCCTACCGCTGTGGCGGCATCTCGGCCGCTTCGCGTGCCGCGAGGCCGGCATCCAGCGCTTCCGGCCTGCCGCCGTACAGGGCGATCTGGCCCATCCGGGCGTAATTGACCGCCTTGTGCAGTACGCGCGCAGCCTCCTGCGGCGCATGAAATCCCATCGAGTTCTCCGCCTCGATGAAATCGATGAGGAACTGTGCCTTGCGCTGGTAGTCGCGGGCGAGCCGGACGTCCGCGCTGGTCGAATCGGACGGGACGCGGGCGCGGAGGTCCTCGATCAGCTCCATCAGTGCATCGATCGCCATGTTCCGCATGGCGAACGTGCGGTCCTGGATCTGCTGTGCCCGCAGCCACAGCTCCTCTTCCTGGACGCGGTGGCACGTCTGGCAGGCTGCTGCAATGTTGAGCAGCGGGCTGCGCACGTGATGGTCGCTGATCTTCATGGCGCCCGTACGCGTGTAGGGCATGTGGCAGTCCGCGCAGGCGACGCCGGCACGCGCATGGATGCCCTGGCTGTACATCTCGAACTCCGGATGCTGCGCCTTCAGTGCGGGCGCACCGGTGATCGCGTGGGTCCAGTCGCTGAAGCCGACCGAGTCGTAATAGGCGAGGATGCTGTCGGCGTGGAGGCTCTTCGCCCACGGATACGTCAGACGCTTCTCCGGACCCTTGAAGTAGTACTCCACGTGACACTGCGCGCAGACATACGTGCGCATCTCCTGGCGCGACGCATCGCGGTTCACATCATAGTCTGCCACGCCCTCGAACTGCCTGAGGAGCCGGATCCCCTCGAGGAAACCCGGCCGCGTAACGCGGAGCTCCATGGTTTCGGGACTGTGGCAGTCGATGCACGCGACCGGATGCTCGACGTGCGTTCGTGCCTCCTGGTACTTCATCTGGTTGGCGCGCTCGAAGCCGGCGATCAGGTCGCCGTCACCGAGCCGCAGGTACGGGACGTAGACCGATGCGTGGCAGTGCAGGCACGTTCCAGGCTGCTGGGCGACCTGTTGCCGCTCCGTGTAGATCTGGTCCTCCAGCATGTATGCGTGCCCGCGCTCCTCGCGGAAATCCGTCGCGAAAGCGTAGCCCGACCACATCGTCACCAGACGCGGGTCCTCCTCCAGCCGCGACTGCGATACCCACGAGCGCGGATCGCTCTCCGACGGCGCGACCGGCAGTGCCTCGCTGCCCCCGTACCTCGTGCGCACCTGGTCCACGGTGCGGAGATAGGCATCGTACTGGAGCGGAAAGTTCTTTCCCCAGACTTCCGGATCCGTGACCGTATCGCTCAATTCGACGACCCGGTAGAACGGCTGACGCGCTTCGGTCTGGCGCTCCATGATGTTCGTGAGCAGCAGCGCACCGCCGATGGCAAGTACGACGCCGACGAGTGCGGCCACGACGATCCACTTCAGCGCACGCACGCCCTGTCCGTTGGTTTCCGTGCCATTCGTCATGATCATTCCCTCTCAACCCCGTGCGAGCACCGCATCAGCGAACGTAATGTCCGACGTACCTGTGGCAGTGCGTGCACATGAGCAGCTCGCCGCCCAGCTCGTAGTGCGGATCCGTGTCGAGCGGCTCGCCGCTCGTTGCGATGTCGATCTGCTCCGTGATCGGCCGGTGACATTTCCGGCAGGCGTTCTCCGTGATCTCGTGATTGTGCGGCTTGATCCGGAGCGGATCCGGGAAGTCCCCCGTCGTGAACGCGAACGAGTGCCAGAAACCGTTGGATGCCTTCGTCGCATATTTCGAGATCAGCCCCTTCGGCGTGTGGCAGTCGTTGCAGACAGCCACCTTGCCGTGGCTCGACTTCAGCCACGCCGAGTAGTGCTCCTCCATGATGTGGCAGTTCGCGCACGCGGCGGGGTCGTTCGTCAGGTACGAAGCACCCTTCGCGTAGACGAACGTGTACGCGCCGATGCCGATCGCGATGCCGATCACCACGCTCGCCATGACGGCGAGACGAACAGGTGTCATCATGGTGCCGCGAAGTCTTCCTCAGCGGGTTCGGCCGTGCTGTGGCTGCAGCCGGCTCGCCGGCCAGTGTAACCCGGGGACTGCGGTCGATCAAGCGATCGCCCGACGGCTGCGGCACGTGCAGGACACGATCCGTACGACACGGCACGAATCGTGGCAGATGCCATGCCATGCCGCGTCGACGAATGCACGCCTGCAAAGAAGAAAGCGGTGCCCGCTTCACGCGGACACCGCTCTTCCCTGCGGATCGAATCGATCAGTGTCCGCCGGGTGCCGCCGGCGGCGTCGCGTCGACCGTGACGGGTGCAGCGCTTCGATTGCGGAACTGCTCGTAGAGCTGCGTGTGCTTCGAGACCAGCGGCACCTCCTCGCCACCGATCCACATCCGCTCGACGTGGGACAGGATCTGGAGCGGATCGCCATTCGTCAGGATCAGGTCTGCCCGCTTGCCGGCGTCGATGCTGCCCGTACGCTCGCCGAGACCGAGGATCTCCGCCGCACTCAGCGTGACGGCGCGGTACGCCTCATCGCGAGGCATGCCGTAGGCGACAGCCCTCGCGGCCGCATAGGGCAGGTTGCGCAGCTCGCTCGCACCTTCCGGGCTGAACGACGTGGTGAATGCGACCTTCACGCCGGCAGCACGGAGGATCTCCGCGTTGCGCCACGCGGCGGTGAGCGGGTCATCGCGGAACGCGTTCGGCTCGAAGTTGGATCCCACGATGACCGGGATGCTGCGCCGCGCCAGTTCCTGCGCGACGTGATAAGCCTGCGCGCCGCCACCGACGACTGCACGCACGGTGGGGAACGAGTCGAGGAACATGAACAGCGTCTTCAGGTCACGCTCGCTCTGCGCCACGAAGATCGTGGGTACACGGCCGGTGATGGCGGGAACCATGGCATCGAGCAGGACGCGATCGGACGGATCCACGTTGATCTCCCACCGCGCGGTCGGATCGCGCAGCGCGCTCGGCTGCGCGGCGTACAGTCGCGCGCGCCGGAACAGGTCGATCAGATGGACCAGATTGTCGCCGTCGAGCTTCGGCTCCTCCCACGCTTCGCCGCGCGGGCTCGGGAAATCGACGACGACGGCATTGCGCGCGTCGATCGCCATCTGCTCCGGCGTGTCTCCCTTCAGAGCGATGACGGAGGCGGTCCCGCGGACGGTCCCGCTCGCCGGTACCGTGAGGATGCCGGTAATGCCGTTCGCACGACCGACGAAGATGCCTTCACTGTAGGGGTTGATGCTGAACAGTGCACGCATGTGCGGGTTGAACGCGCCGATCTCGCGGTCGTCGCGCGCGGAGCCGATCGACTCGATGTCGATCATGCCGACTGCCGTCAGCGGATCGATCATGCCGGGATAGATGTGCTTGCCGGCCGCGTCCACGCGCCGTGCTCCGGCCGGCACCTGGACCTCGGTCGCGCTGCCGACCGCTTCGATCAATCCGTTCCGGATCAGCACCGTCCCGTTTGCGATCGGTGCCCGACTGACCGGATGAACGGTGCCGCCGACGATCGCAACGACGGCGGATGCGTCGATCGGGTCGGTCAGCTTGTGCGCGGCCGGCACCGAGGGCACCTCGGTGACGAGCGGCAGGTCGGGGGCCTGCGGCCGCTCGCGCTGCCGCGGCGCGACCGCGGGGGCGGCCGCGATGCGTCGCACCGGCTCGCCCCGCTTCGCCTCCTCGTCGGCGCGGTCATAGTAGACGATGCCGTCGATGATCGTCTTCTCGACCCTGGTGAACGTGTTGAACGGATCACCGTTCAGCAGCACGATGTCGCCGTTCTTGCCAACCTCGATCGAGCCGACCAGATGGTCGATGCGCAGCTGCTTCGCGCCGTTCAGTGTCACCATTGCCATCGCATCGTGCTTCGATA
This sequence comes from Longimicrobiales bacterium, assembly GCA_036374995.1. Lineage (GTDB taxonomy): Bacteria > Gemmatimonadota > Gemmatimonadetes > Longimicrobiales > RSA9 > SH-MAG3. Next base: position 21,476 of record DASUSS010000092.1, read on the forward strand.
CGCCACCGTACTTGACCGGCTTCTGCATCTCGTACAGCAGCGATGCCTGGAGCCACGGAATGTCCGAATTGAGCGACGTGAGCACACCCTTGTCGTGCATGATCGCGGCGTTGTACGGGATCGCCTCGAACGCCTCGAGCTTGTACATCCACCAGTCGGAGAACGTGGAGCCGCCCGCACCGTGACGCGCCATCTCATCGGCGACGCGATAGCCTTCCAGCACATGTGTAAAGGCATCGATCCTGAAGCCATAGCGCTCGGCCACGCGCATCAGCATCAGGATCTCGTCGGACCGGTAGGAGTGGGCATGCACGCGGATCCGGCCGGCCATGATCTCACCGAGCGCCTCGAGCCGCAGGTCGCGGCGCGGCGGCGTCCGGAACTCGCGAGGATTGCGGCGATACGCCTCCCACGCGTCCCGGTACTCACGGGCGGCCGTGAATGCCTGGTCGTAGACGGACTCGACGCCCGCGCGCGATGCCGGGAACCGCTGGGTCGGCGTGCCGCGGTTCTTCTGCGTGACGTTCTCGCCCAGCGCAAATTTCACCGTGCGCGGCGCGTCCGCGATGAGCAGCTGGAGCGCGTCATCGATGTTCCAGCGCGTCTTGATGATGGCACCCTGACCGCCGATCGGGTTCGAGCTGCCGTGCAGGATCTGGGCGGTCGTGACGCCGCCGGAGAGCGCCTGGTAGATGCCGAAATCCGAAGGATCGAGCGTGTCGATCACGCGCACTTCGGGGACGACCGGCGCCGTCCCCTCGTTGGAGCCGCCGGTCATGGCGATGTGCGAGTGCTCGTCGACGATGCCCGGCATGGCGGTGAGGCCGCGTCCATCGACGACCACCGCACCCGGCAGGGCTGCGACCGTCGGGCCGATCGCCGTGATGCGTCCGTCCCGCACGGCGATCGATACGTTTCTCAGCACGTCGCCCGTGCCGGTCCACAGCTCGTCGAGGTTCTGGATCACGATGGAGCCGGTGGGTGCCGGCCTCGCGTCCGACTGCTTGAGGAACTGCTGGCCATTGGCCGGCAGTGCCAGCGCGGCAAGCGCGAGCGCCGCCAGGGCCGCGCGGATCGGTGTCGACCTCATCATGGTCTCTCTCATCGCTGCGCTCCCGGTCCGGTGCGTCGCGCCTCCCAGTCGAAAGCGCCCATGGGTGTGTCGACCTTGCCGGTCGCCCTGTCACCATTGATCTGCCCGCTCAGCTCGAGCGGGATGCTGCGTCCGCCCGCGACCAGCGTCGCATTCAGAGTCAGGCGATTGCCCTCGACCGTGCCGCTCACGGGAATACTGCCCTCGGGACCTTCCATCGTCCCGCTCACGGTCGCGCCGTCCTGTGTCAGTTTCATCGTGAACGTCTGCGCCTCGGGGGCGAGCACCTCGACGCTCCAGGTGCCGGCCACGTTCGCCGCATCGCCCGACGCGCTGTCCGCCGGCTGCTCACGAGTCGCATCGGCGCCCTTCTCGAGCACGCCATCCACGAACGTGTAGAGCACCCGCGCGTCCTTGTTCAGCACCGGCCGATCCGTGACGATGAACGTGGCACCGCCGCCCTGCTGCACGCGCGCGAGTGGCGCCACGTCGAGCAGCGCGGCGGGCGTCGCGGTCATGGCGCGCAGGGCATCGGCCTCGCTCAGCCCGTGCTCGATCGTCTTCAGCACGCCATCGCGCAGAGTGCCCTTGCCGCCGCTCACGAGGGCGAACGTCACGCCCGCACGCGCCAGTCGGCCGGCGTTCGCGTACGCCGCCTCGAGCTCCTTCTTCTCACGCGCGGCCGCCGGCTCCAGTGCTACCGTGTCCGCGCCCTCTGCCGGTTTCGCATCCGGCTTCCACCTGCGCGGTTTGGCGAAATCCACGGACACGAGCACGGGCACATCCTTCGCCTTCAGCTCATCGGCGAGCTGCCACGCTTCCGTGCCGCCGACAATGACGGGGCGGAACCGGAACTCATCGGCGAGTGTGAGCACGCGCCGGATCTCGTTCGCGTCGTTCGCAACGAAGTACACCCGGCGCTGCGCGCGCAGCACCTCCTGCACGATGCTCATGTCGGGGTCGAATCCGACCGAGGGCCCGGTCGTGCCGCCGTTTTCGGTGAGCAGGTTGTTCCGTTGCGCGTCGAGGAAGGTCTGGCGGTACCACGCCATCACGCCCATCGCGGTGCTCGGGTACATCCCGCGGCTGCCGCGAAGCGTCATCAGCGGCGCAAGCTCCGGCTGGAGCACGAGCTCCTGCGGCGATGCCGCGTCCGGCCGCAGCAGCACGAGCACGCCGCGACCGGTCATCAGCGGCTGCGTCAGGTCCGGATGCGCGGCGACCGCGACGATCCCCTGCTTCCGCAGCTCCGCACCGTCCGCGCCCACGGCCGTCATGTGGTCCAGCACGCGGCGCGACGGCGTGAAGCCCTGGAGCCCCCGCGGCGGATCCCACGACCGGAGCTGTGACCGGTCCGTCGTATCGCGCGGGAACTCGAACTCGATGGTGCCCGCCGCATCCACGAAGCCGGGATAGACATAGAGCGTGTCGCCGCCGAGCACGCGCGCATCGGCCGGAATGGCCGCGCCGCGCGCGATCGTCTCGATGCGGTCGCGGCGCACGATCAGGGTCTGCCCGGCCTGTACGCTGCCGTCCGCCTGCACGACCGTGACGTTGCGGAGCGCGTACGCCGCCGGCGGCGGTGGCTGCGTGAACTGCGCATGCGCAGCCGCGGGCGCGAGCGCCAGAGCGAGTGCTCCGGCGAGGACGGAGCGCCGGACACGGAGCGCGTGTCGCTGATCCATGTGCCTGTCCTGTTGGAGATGATGCCCCGGTGGGGAGTCCGGTGAAGATCAGCCGCAGCGCCGGCGGTGTCAACCGGCGGACGCGGCACCAGATTTCAGTTTCGGTGCAGGGCGCCATGTCTGCGCCCCGCGGCCCTGGCCGCTGGCGCCCGTTCCGGCGGCGCGAGGCCGCGGCGCCGACGGGCGCGACGGCCGGAAGCAGCGCGGCGCATCCGGGCGCGGAGATGCCCGGATGCGCCGAAACTGAAATCTGGTGCCGCGTCCGCCGGGGGCTACTCGACGATTTCGCCGTACGGCGCGATCTGCTCCGCGATCACCGCGCGGTCGCCGACGATCACGATGACCATCTTCTGCGGGTCGAGGTACGTCTGCGCGATGCGCTGCACATCGGCCGGCGTGACCGCGTGGACGCGCCGCACGTACCCGGCGTGGTAGTCCTCCGGCAGTCCGTGCAGATTGCGCTGGCGCAGCATGCCCAGCACTCCGCCGCGCGACGACGCGCTCAGCGTGAACGTGCCCGCCATGTAGTTCTGGATCCCCTTCAGCTCCTCCGCCGGCGGCGGTTCGCTGCGGAGGCGATCGATCTCGTGGAAGATCTCCTTGAGGGAGGGGCCGGTCACCGCCGTAGTGACATCGGCGATCTCCGCCCAGTATCCACTGCGGTAGCGCGTGCTCACCGTACTGCCGGGCGAGTACGTGTAACCCTTGTCCTCACGGATGTTGCGCGTGATGCGGGAGGCGAAGGCGCCGCCGAGCAGCGTGTTCGTGACGGCGAGGGCGATGTAGTCCGGGTGCGACGGGTCGATGACGGGCAGGCCGATGTACATCGAGGACTGAACCGCGCCGGGTCGGTCGACGACGTGGATCCGGCGGGTCGTCGCCGGCGGGCGCGGCACGTTCAGCGCCGCCGCCGTGCCCGGCCGCCACCCGGCGAACGTCTGTCGGATCACGTTCTCCATCTCCTGCGCGTCGAAGCGGCCCACGACGAAAAGGTGGGCACGCGCGGCGCCGATGTGCTGGTCGTAGAAGGAGCGGATCTGATCGATCGTGTAGCCGGAGATCATCTCCTCGGTCGGGAACACGCGCCCGTACGGATGGTCGGGATAGAGCACGCCCTGGAACTTCTCGACCGCGAGGGAGCGCGGCTGGCTCTTCGAGACGGCCACGCTGCGAATGCGGTTCGCCTTCAGGCGCGGCAGCTCCGACTCCGGAAAAGCGGGGTTCATCCCGAGGTCGCCGATCAGACGGACGAGATCGGATGCGAACTCCGCGAGGGCCGACCCGCTGACGGTGAGCTCGTCGGGCGACACGCCGATGCCGACACCGCCGCCCATGCGCGCCGCCTCGAGCGAGATCTGCTGGCTCGACCGCGATGTCGTGCCCTCGCGCATCAGGTCGGCCATCAGGTCGGCGAGCCAGACCTGGTCGGCGGCCTCGTCGATGTTGCCCGCGCGCACGACCAGCTGAGCGTCCACCTTGGGAACGGCGCCGAACGGCACGAGCGAGACATCCATCCCGTTCTCGAGGGAGAACGTGTGCGGCTGCGGCAGCTCCACGTTGCGCGGCGTACCGGGCGCCGGAGGAGTCTCCTGCGCGAGGATCGGCGCGGCCGCCGGACACAGCAGCGCCACCAGAGCGGTAGCGCGAAAGATCACGGTTCTCATTGCAGCTCTCCTCAGCTCGCCGGACGGTTCTCGACGCGCAGCACCGTACGGTTCGTCGCCCGCAGGTACTCACGCGCGGTCTGCATGATCAGCTCGGGTGTCACCCGGCGCAGCTCGTCCTCGATCTGATTGATCTTCGCCGGGTCGTCGTCGAACAGTGCGAAGGCGGCGAGCAGATCCGCACGGCCGAAGCCGCTCTCCACCATCGAGTACCACAGCGAACGCATCTTGACGAGAGCGAGATCCAGCGTCGCCTGATCGACCGGACGGTTCTGGAGGTCCGTGATCACGGAGTCGATGGCCGCCACGATCCGTGCGGGCGGCTTGTCCTGATCGTGCAGCAGCGAGATCGTGTAGAGCGTCGGGCCGTTGATGTTGAACATGTTGCCGAGCCCGATGTTCGCGCCGGCACTCACGCCCGACGTCATCGCGCGCTCCTGCACCAGCACCTGGTACAACCGGCTGTCGCGCCCCTGCGCCAGGATCTGATCGATCAGCGCCATCGCGAAGTACTCGGGCGTGTCTCGCGGCGGCATGTGATAGCCGAGCGCGAGTGCCGGCCGGTTCGCGAGCGGATCGGGCTTCACCGCCTGCTTCTCCGCCGTCTGCCGCGGCTCGCTGATGTCCGGCTTCGGTGCGAGCTCGACCGCGGGGATCGAGCCGAAGTACTGGCGGATCCACGTCATCGTCTGCTCCGGCGCGAAGTCGCCGACTACCACCAGCACCGCGTTGTTCGGCGCGTAGTACTGCTCGAAGAACCGCTGCACATCCTCCAGCGTCGCGGCCTCCAGGTCCTGCAGGTCGCCGTAGAAGTTGTGGGCGTTGTGCCAGTTCTCGTTCGCGTGCTGCGGCAGGTCGAGCCAGGGGAAGCCGCCGTAGGGCTGGTTGAGGACGTTCACCTTCACTTCGTTCGTGACGACGCCCTGCTGGTTCGTCAGGTTTTCCTGCGTGATTGCGAGCCCTTTCATGCGGTCCGCTTCCGCCCACAGCATCGTCTCGAGCGTGTGAGCGGGCACGATCTGGAAGTAGTTCGTGTGATCGAACCGCGTCGAACCGTTCAGCACGCCACCGTTCGACTGGACCAGCTCGATGAACTGGTTCTTGCCGAGATTGCGCGAGCCCTGGAACATCATGTGCTCGAACAGGTGCGCGAAACCGGTACGGTCCCGCGGCTCGATGCGGAATCCGATGTTGTAGTAGACGGCAACCGTGGCGGTCGGTGCGCTGTGATCCTCCGACAGCACGACCCTGAGGCCATTGTCGAGCCTGTGGTACGACACGGGGACGGTGAGGCGATCGGTCTGCTGGGCCGGCGCAAGCGCGGGGAAGGCGGCGCAGCTCATCACGACCGCCGCAGCGATCGGGATCACTCGTCGCATTGCATCCTCTCGGAAACGGGGAGTGCTGCGGGTGCCGGCGCGGCCGGCCCTGAATACTGATACGTGCGCGCGAGCCGTTCAAGTTTTGCGCGTCGCCGGCGGGACGGGTGACAGGCTGCGCGGTGTGAGTGCGCGGCTCGCGGTGGCGAACGCGGCCGGCGCGCCGGGCCGTCGTGATGCGCGTCCGGAGATCGGAGCCGGGCCGTCGTCAGTGCGTCAGGAGATCGGAGGCGGCAGATCGCGCGGCGCGTTCGGCGCGAGCCCGGCCGCACGGGTCGCGTTCTCGATTCCGGCCAGGGCGGCCCTGGTCGATGCCACGGCGGTATCGATGACCGCGGAATCCGCCGTGTTGCTCGCGAGGTGGCGCATCAGCTGCTGCAGCTGCGTGCCGGCGCCTTCGATCGCCTGCGCGACTGCCGCGCCCGCGTCGATCGCGCCGCCGACACCGTAGAACTGACGGAGCGGCTCGAAGCGGCGCGAGTAGAGCTCCTGAACTGCATGCAGCGCCTCGCCGCGGTCGACTGCGGCGAGAACGGGGACGGTATCGAGGCCGGACCGGATGTCGCCGATCCAGTCCGTGTGCCCACCGGGCGGTGCGGCACTGAGGAGGTCGGAGATGTCCGGCGCGGCGGTATCGACCCGCTGGCCCGCGCGCGCCGCCTCCATCTGTGCGGAGACATCCTCGGGGATCTCGTCGGCACAGGCGAGCGTCGACAGGACGGCCGCCAAGCACAACCTTCTCATGATGCCTCCGCGTGGGGCGCGGCCGGCCGGCGGGGCGGCCGGCGGTGGCGCCGTTGCGGCGTCACCAGCAGAGAATGCGTTGCGAGCGCTCGCGGCGCAACGTGGCAGCGATTCCCCGCGACCCGCAGCGGGACGCACCCGACGTCGAATCATGCTTTCCCCGACACGCGCACTCCCCGGCATCGCCGAGTTTGGAGCGGCGGGCAGATCGCCCCGCCGTCCAGGGAACGTCCGTGTCATGGCTGGAGGGGACGTGCACGCATCACTCGTCAAGGCGGACCGAACGCTCGCCTCGCTGGCGCCGGGAGAGTCCGGCACTGTCTCTCAGATCGTATTCGGTGCGCTGCGAGCCCTGTGCGACGATCTCGGGATCCGTGAGGGCGATGCGGTCCGGTGCCGGGCCGGCACGGCAGGCGTCCTCATCCTGGATACGGAGGACGGGCATACGGTCTCGCTCGCGCGCGACTGGGCGCGCTTCATCCGACTGGGGACGGTGGCCGCGCCATCCCACTGAGCTACTCCGCGGCCGGAATCGTGAACAGGAACGTGGTGCCGGCGCCCGGGGGACTCTCGACCCAGATGCGGCCGCCGTGCGCTTCCACGATCCCGCGCGCGATGGCCAGCCCGAGTCCGAGCCCCTTCTTCCCTTCCCGGCGGGCCTGCCAGAACCGATCGAAGACGTGGGGCTGATGCTCGGCCGGGATCCCGGGTCCCGTGTCGCTCACGCTGAACAGGACGACACCCGCCGCGTCGTTCGCGCGGATGATCACGCTGCCACCCGGCTCGGTGAACTTGACGGCGTTGCTCACGAGATTCGACAGCACCTGGACGAGCCGGTGCTCGTCCGCGCTCACGCGCCGGATCGTCGCCGGGATCTCGGTCGTGAGCGCAATGGAGCGACCGCTGGCAATGGGCCTGAACACTTTCATCACATCCTGCACGATCGTATCGACCGGTATGTCTCGACGGTCGAGCTGGACGCGTCCCGTCTCGAGCCGCTTCACGTCCAGCAGATCGTTGATCAGATTCTCCATCTGCTGCGCCGACTGGCGGATGAACTCCAGGTGCTGCCACCCTCCCGATTCGTGCTCTGCTTGCGGGATCGTACGGAGCAGCAGCGAGGTCCCGATACGGATGGCGCTGAGCGGGTTCCCGAGGTCGTGGGACACGACGGCCATGACATCGTCGCGGACGCGCACCGCGTCCTGCGCCTCGCGGTAGAGCCTCGCATTGTCGACCGCGAGCGCGGCCAGCAGGGCGAGGTCCTGGGCCACGGACAGCTCCTCGGGACCGTACCGCTGCGGCGCGCCGGAGAAGAAGCCCATGGCACCGCGCGTGGTGCCGCGCGCGACGAGCGGCACGATCATCATGGAGCGGAGTCCGAGTCGGCGATAGATCTCGCGATGCCGCTCCGTCTGTGACAGGGCATCGAGGAACGCATCGCCGACATCGCGCATGATCTCCGCTTCACCCGTCTCGAGCACGGTGAACACGGGGTGCGGCGCGCGCGGATCCAGCGGATACGTGAGCAGCTCCTCGACGAGCGCGCGGCGCGCCGGATCGGCGTGTGCGATCTCCAGCCGGCGCACGGTGCCGTCGTCCTGCCGGACATAGACCACGGACCAGTCGGCGAGCTCCGGGACCGTGAGCGCCGCGACGCTCGCGAGCGTCGTCTCGTAATCGAGCGACGAGGCCAGAATGGCTCCGGCCTGCGCGAGGAACCGCTGCGCGCGCTCGACACGCTTGCGCTCCGTGATGTCGCGCAGCACGACCGTGAAGACGGTCGAGCCGAACAGGTCCAGCTTGGAGATCGACGCCTCCGCGGGAAACTCGGTCCCGTCACGGCGCAGGCCCATGATCTCCTGCCGCTCGCCCATCCGCCGTGCGACGACCGGCGACGCGGCAAAATTGCGCATGTGGCGGTTGTGCATGCCGCGGAACCGGTCCGGCAGCAGCGTGTCGAGCGGCTGCCCGAGCACGTCGCCCGAGCGATAACCGAAGATCGACTCGGCACCCTGGTTGAACAGCGTGATCTGGAAGTTCTCGTCCACACTGATGATCGCCTCGGACGCGATGCCGATGATGCCGGCGAAACGCGCCTCGCTCGCGCGCAGTGCCCGCTCCGCCCACCTCGCTTCCGTCACGTCGCGCCCCTCGACGATCAGGTAGGCCACCTCGGCGTCGTGGCCGCTCACCGGCGTGATCGCGAGGTCGAACGTGGCGGGACCGCCGTGCACGCCCGGGAGCTCGGCCTCGTAGCGGACCGGCTGGCCGGTCGCCGCACGCGCGATCTCATCGCGCAGTCGCGTCTGCGCGTCCGGTGCGGCCGCCCACCACCCGACCTCCCAGAGCGGGCTGCCGGCGACGTCGGCCGCCGTTCCGGCGATCGCCGCGAGCGCGGAATCATTGATGTCGAGGATGCGGCCGTCAGGGCGCAGCACGATCATCGCGTGCGAGGCCTGATCGAATATCGCGCGCAGGCGCAGCTCGTCCTCGCGGATCGAGCTGCGGCCGGCCGAGCGACTCATCGGAGAGTGGGAACCGCGGTCAATCCCGCGCCTTCAGCAGGCCGGTGTTCAGCGCGAAACGGACCAGCTCGGAGCGGTGGTGCAGGCCGAGCTTCTCCATGATGCGCGAACGGTAGGTGTCGACGGTCTTCGGTGAGATGAACAGCTTCTCGCCGATCTCGCTCGAGCTGAATCCCTCCGCCGTCATCGCGAGCACATCGCGCTCGCGCTCCGTCAGCTTCGCGAGCGGGTCCGGCTGATCGTCCTCGGCCTTCACACGGAAGCCGTGGAGCAGCAGCTTCGCGGCGCTCGGGTAGAGGAACACCTCGTCGCGCGCGACCGTGCGGATCGCGTTCGTCAGGTCCTCGTCCGCGCTCGTCTTCCGGACATAGCCGCTGCCGCCCGCCTCCAGTACGGGCAGCAGGTACTCCTCCTCGCTGTGCATCGTCAGCACCAGCACCCTGCACTTCGTGTCCGAGGTGAGCCGCTTCGTCGCCTCGAGACCGCCTATTCCCGGCATCGAGAGGTCCATCACGACGACATCGGGGTGGAGCTGCTGCGCCTTCTCGATCGCCTCCTCCCCCGTCGACGCCTCGCCGACCACTCGGAAATCGCGCTCGGCCTCCAGCAGCGCCTTCAGACCGGCGCGCAGCACCAGGTGGTCATCCGTCAAAAGGATCCGGATCGTCTCAGGCATACCGGGCCGTCTCCACTGTGGGAATCGTCACCCGGACGCGCGTGCCGTGGCCGGGCTCACTCTCGATGTCTACCGCGCCGCCGACATAGGCGCCGCGCTCCTGCATTCCGAACAGGCCGAGGCCGCCGAGCTTCATCTCCTGATCGACGGAGAAGCCGCTGCCCGTGTCGCTGACGACCACGTTCACGGCATTGCGACCCACATCCAGATCGACGCGCGCACTCCGGGCACCGGAGTGGCGCGCCGCGTTCGCCAGCGCCTCCTGCACGATCCGGTACAGAGCCAGCTCCGCTTCCGGGGAGAGCACGCCGTCCGTCGCGGCGATATCGGTATCGATCGTCATGCCCGTCGCCTCGGCCACGGTCCGGGCGTAGGACTCAATAGCAGGCGACAGGCCGAGCATGTCAAGCGCGGGCGGACGCAGTCCCTGCGCGATGCGGCGGACCTCCTCCGTCGCCTCGGCCATGCCCGCGCTGACCCGCTCGAGCACCTCGAGTCGCGTGTCGGGCGGAGCGGCGCGGGCGATCCGGAGCTGTACTCGCAGGGCCGCCAGTGTCTGCGCAATGCCATCGTGTAGCTCCCGCGCGATGCGCTTCCGCTCCTCCTCCTGCGCGGTCAGGGCACGGGCCGCGACCTCGCGCAGCCGCCGACGATACGCCTCGGCGCTGTCGAGCATCATGTTGAACGTGGCGGCGAGGCGGTCGAGGTCGCGATCGGCGAGGTGTGACGGCTGGACGCGCGCGGCCAGATCGCCGCGCCGGACCCGCGTCGCCGTATCCTCCAGACGCCGTAGCGGCGTGAGCGCCAGCCGCAGGATCACGGCATTGCTCGCGACGCTCAGGACGACGCCGATCGCGAGCAGCAGCGCGAAGCCGAGATTCTCGTGAGCGGCCGTCGCCCGTGCGATCACGACGCTGCCGATCGTGACGAGCGTCAGGATGACCGCGTTCGCGACCAGGATCTTGTAGAAGAGCGGGAACCGCAGCAGCGATCGGATGGCGCGGCGGTTCACGGCCGAGTCACTCGGCGCAGCTCTCTCAGGTCGATCGGTCCGAGGCAGGAGCGTACCCGTTCGGGTCCTGTGGATCACGCCCGGCAGCACGGCCGGGCCCGGGCAAATGTGGGCATGGTGCCAAATATATGCCGCAAGGCGGCATTGTCAGTCGGGCCCGGTCTGGTCCACTGTGGTGGAAATCCCTACTCTTGCCGTATTCGCCACCCCGGGGATGCCGCTCGTCCCGTGCCCGGTGTGGTGCCGCCCCGCTTCCCGTAGCGTCAGACGTCTCTTCCCTCGAGCCGCCACCAGGAGGATCCATGCGCCGTGCCCTTTCCCGCATCGCAACCGCGGTGCTGCTCGGTCTCGCGATCACCGCCGGAGCGCTGTCGGCGCAGGACCCGGCACCGGCCCGGCCCCAGGATGTGGAATCGATCGACGCGATCCTCGAGGCACTCTACGATGTGATCTCCGGACCCGCCGGCGAGAAGCGCGACTGGCAGCGATTCCACTCCCTGTTCGTACCCGGTGCACGGCTGATTCCCACGGGCATCAACCAGCAGGGCGCCGTCCGGCATCGCGTGATGACGCCGGAGGAATACGTCGCCGCGAGCGGCCGGGTGCTCGAGGAGCGCGGCTTCTTCGAGCGGGAAATCGGGCGGACGACGGAGCGGTTCGGCAACATCGCTCACGTGTTCAGTGCGTACGACTCGCGCCACACGGCGGCGGACCCGGAGCCGTTCGCGCGCGGCATCAACAGCATCCAGCTGCTCTACGACGGCAGCCGCTGGTGGGTCGTGAGCATCTTCTGGGACTCCGAGCGCGACGACAACCGGATCCCCGATCGCTACCTGCGGGCGGGCGGCGGGCGTTGAGGCGTAGCGTCGTACTCGCCCTCGGCCTCCTCCTCGCTACGCTCGCGCCGGCGAGCGGCCAGGCGCCGGTGCCCGTCATCGATGATGCGCCGGCACCGGCCCTCCATCACGGGAGGCAGAAGAACGTCGAGGTACAGCTGCCGCGTGACGATGTCGAGCTGCGCATCGACGGACGCCTGGACGAGCCGGCGTGGTCGCGCGCCGCATTGCTGACCGGGTTCTCGCAGTACACGCCGATCGATGGGCTGCCCGCGGATGACTCCACCGAGATCCTCGTCTTCTACTCCGGCGACGCGATCCATTTCGGGATCCGCGCGTACGAGCCGCACGGCACCGCGAATGCCACCCTGGCCGACCGCGACCGCGTCACGGGCGACGATCACGTGCTCATCCTCCTCGATACGTTCGACGACCGGCGCCGCGCGCTCGCTTTCCTCGTCAATCCGCTCGGCGTACAGGGGGACGGCACGTTCACGGATGCGGGCGGTCTCGACCTGAACCCGGATTTCCTGTTCGAGTCGCGCGGTCGCGTGACACCGTCCGGCTACGAGATCGAGCTGCGCATCCCGTTCAAGAGCATCCGCTATCGAGCCGCGACCGTGCAGAGCTGGGGCATCAACATCATCCGCAAGGTCCAGCACTCCGGGCAGGAACAGTCGTGGACGCCGCTCGAGCGCGGACATCCGTCCCTGCTCGCGCAGAGCGGCACGCTCGCCGGAATCACCGGCCTGCGGCGCACTCTCGTGCTCGACGTGAACCCCGTCATGACGGCGCGCGCCGTCGGTGCGCCCGGCCCCGCGGCGGACCCGTCCTGGCGCTACGACGCCCAGCGTCCCGAGCTCGGCGGCAATCTGCGGTGGGGCGTGACGTCCAACCTCACGATGAACGCGACCGTGAATCCGGACTTCTCGCAGGTCGAGGCCGATGTCGGACAGGTCACCTACGACCCGCGCGCCTCGCTCTTCTTCCCCGAGAAGCGGCCGTTCTTCCTCGACGGCAGCGAGAACTTCGATGTCCCGAATCGGCTCATCTACACGCGACGCATCACGGCACCGGTCACGGCCGCGAAGCTGAACGGCAAGATCGGCAGCCTGAACGTCGGTGTGCTCAGCGCAGTCGATGACGAATCGCTCTCTGCGACGCAGGCCGGCCATCCCGTGTTCAACATCGTCCGTCTGCGGCGCGACCTCGGTGCGCAGTCGAACGCCGGCATCGTCTACACGGACCGCGTGGATGGCGACGACTACAACCGCGTGGCGGGCGCCGACACGCGCCTGCTGCTCGGCCGCTACATCCTCGCCGCCCAGCTCGCCTCGAGCTTCACGTCGCGCGCCGGCCAGACCGCACGGTGGAGCCCGCTGTTCGACTTCGCACTGACACGGACCGGTCGCGACTGGGGGTTCAACGTCGTTGTGGAGGGTGTGCACCCTGAGTTCGTCGCGAGCAGCGGATTCATCTCGAGAAGCGGTATCGCCCACGCGAACATCTCGCCGCGCCGCACGTTCTTCCCGCAGAACGGCATCATCGAGACGCTCTCGACGTCGCTGATCCTCGACGGCACCTGGGACTACGACCGGTTCCGCCGCGGCACCGAGCCGAACGACATGAAGCTCCAGACGAGCACGAACCTGTCGCTGCGCGGCGGCTGGCGCGCGACGCTGTTCACGTGGCTCGAGTCGTTCATGTACCCGGCCGACCTGTACTCCCGCTTCTACATCGAGCGGCATGACGGCGCGGGTGCCGTGATCGATACCGCGGGTTACACCGGCACGCATCGGCTGCCCAACTATGGCGGCCTGGTGGCGGTCCACACGCCGCAGTTCCGGACGGTCTCCGGATCCGCCGAGATCGTCGCCGGTCACGATGTCAACTTCGACGAGTGGTCGTCCGCCTGGATCTTCTTCACGACCCTGAACGCCGACTGGCGTCCCACGGACAGGCTGCGCGTGAACGCGCGGTACGTCGAGCAGCGGTTCCACCGGGTGTCCGACGGCTCGCTCGTCCGGCTCCGCATGATCCCCCGGCTGAAGCTCGAGTATCAGCTCGCGCGACCCATCTTCTTCCGCTGGGTCGGCCAGTACGACGCGACCCGGATCGCCGCGCTGCGCGACGACTCGCGCACGAACGACCCCGTGCTCGTCCGCGCGCCGGACGGCTCCTTCAGCCGCGCCGATGAGGTCGAGCGCGGCGGGTTCCGCGCGGACTGGCTGTTCTCCTATCAGCCCAATCCCGGAACCGTGCTGTTCGCCGGCTACGGCACGAGCCTGAGCAGCGCGGCATTCTTCGAGCCGCGATCGCTCGAGCGGACGAGCGACGGTTTCTTCGTGAAGCTGAGCTATCTGCTGAGGTTCTAGGAGAGATCCCGGCGAGCGGAATACGCCTTCCAACGCTGCACCGCTCTCCGGCATCCTATCGGCAATGGGAGTGCTCACCATGCCGTTACCGGGCCAGGCTCGCGTGCCGGACGCCGGCGCGGAGGCGGAGCTCATCCGCCGGGCGCAGGCGGGAGACCGCGCCGCGTTCGATGGCCTATACGCGCTGACGGCCGGCCGCATCTTCGCGCTGCTGCTCCGTCTCTGTGCCGATCGCGAGGCCGCGGAGCGGCTGACCCAGGACACGTTCGTGATGGCGTGGCAGCGGCTCGGCACGTTTCGCGGACAGAGCCGGTTCACGTCCTGGCTGCATCGGATCGCGGTGAACTTCATGCTGCAGGACAGTCGTTCGCAGGGCCGCCGCGAGGCGCGGGTGATCGCGGTCGAGGACGGAGTCCTGCGCGCCGCGGCCGGCCATTCTCCTTCCACCGACCTGCGCCTCGACCTGGAGCGGGCGATCGCGCGGCTCCCCGACGGTGCGCGCACCGCGCTCGTGCTCCATGACATCGAGGGCTACACCCATGAGGAGATCGCAGCCATGACGGGCATTGCGGCGGGGACCGTCAAGTCCCAGCTGCACCGCGCCCGTCGCCTGCTGCAGGAGCGTTTGAGCCCATGAATCACCATCTCGATGACGCACGGCTGAATGACTTCGCCGACGACCTGCTGCCGGGCCCGGAGCGGGCCCGGGCGGAGGAGCACCTCGCTTCGTGCTCCGCGTGCCGCGACACGCTGACGAAAGTCCGGCAGCTCCGCTCCGCGCTCGCCGCACTCCCGCTCGAGATCGCGCCGCCGCCGGACGTGCTCGCGGATGTGCGCGCGCGCATCGCGGCAGCGGGATCCGGACGGATGGTCGATGCGTCCTGGTATGCACGACCGCGCATGCTCGCCGCCGCGGCCGTACTGCTCGTAGCGGTCACGGCTGCAACGACTACACTGGTGATTCGAGCGATGGAGCGCCCGCCTGGTGCAGCCGTGGCGACATATGGAGCGGCGGACGATCGGCCCGCCGCACTCGTCGCCGTGCAGGCCATGGAGCGGTCCTACGAGGAGGCGATTGCGGAGCTGCAGCGCGCGCTGGGCGATCAGCAGAGCGGTCTTTCGCCCGAGACGCTCCGTGTGCTCCAGGAGAACCTGGGCGTGATCGACCGGGCCGTCGCCGAGGCGCGCGCGGCGCTGCACGCCGATCCGGCGAACGACGTGCTGGCCGCTCTGCTCCGCGCGGGATACGAGCGCAAGCTGGACGTGCTGCGGAGTGTGAGCTCGCACGGGAGGGCCCGCTCATGAGTGTCCGACTCTGTCTGCCGTTCGTTCTCCTCGCGCTCGCCGCGGTACCGGCCGCAGCGCAGCGGAACATCGGCGAGCGTTTCGCCGCCGCACCGGACGGCTACGTGCGCGTGCAGAACATGGCCGGCACGGTGAAGCTGATCGGCTGGGACCGCGACAGCATCGCCGTGAGCGGGACCGTCCACGACACGCCTGCCGAGCGCTTCGTCGTACAGCGCGGCGCAGAGGGCGTGACGCTCGGCCTGTGGGACACGACCGTGGAGCGGGCAGAGCCATCGCACATCGAGGTGCGGGTGCCCGCGCGGAGTCAGGTGTGGATCCGCACCGGCTCCGCGTCGGTGTTCGTTTCCGGCGTGAGCGGCGGAATCGATGTGACCTCGGTCGGCGGGCCCATCGAGATACGCGATGCGCCAGGCGAGGTATTCGCCGAATCGATGACGGGCAGCGTCATCCTCGATGTGCGGACGTCGATGGCGCGCGCGAAGACCGTCACGGGCGCGATCCTGGTACGGGGTGTGATCGCCGATGCGACGGCGACGTCGGTGAGCGGCAACGTGCTGATCGAGGACGCGACGCTCGACCGCGGCAGCTTCGAGTCGGTCGATGGAGAGCTGCGCTTCGTCGGCCGGCTGCGGCGCGGCTCGACGCTCGACTTCGTCACGCACGGCGGCGCCGTCGAGTTCCTGCTGCCGGCCGCGTCCGATGTCGAGTTCCGCGTCTCCACCTACGAGGGCGGGCTGCACAGCGAGTTCGACGTGCCGGTCCGCACCAGCGTGAGCAAGATCAAGGGCAGCGAGCGGACGTTCCGTCTCGGTGATGGTGGCGCGCGCGTGAACGTGCGCACGTTCCGCGGCCGTGTCGTGATCCGCAGTCGCTGAGTTCGAACCCTTCCGCTCCGTGCGGCATCTCACTGACACGAGGTGCCGGCACCTCCAGCAGTCCGTCACGGTCGCGACAAGACGTCCGGCCGGAACCCTGCCACGGAGGTGTGCCATGAATGCCCGTCCGTTGCTGCTGTCCGCCGCACTCACGCTTGGCCTGGCTGCGTCCGCATCGGCCGGCCCGCCGTGGATCTCCATCGAGCTGCCGGCCAATCCGCACCATCCCACGACGCGGGATGCTACTCTCCTCGTCCGTGCCTACCATCACAGTGGAGTGCTCAATGCGCCGGTGAGCGGAGTCGCGGAAGGGATCGTGGACGGCCGGCGCGTATCCATGCCGCTCGAGCTGCGGCCCACGAACCAGCCCGGCGTGTTTGCCGTGCGCACGCCGCTGCCGAAGGGTGGGACCTGGATCATGGCGATCACGGTGGCGGAGGCGGAGACCGCGACTGCGACGGCACTCGTGACCGTGGACCCGCGCGGCCGCATTGTCGCCGTCGACGTGCCGGCCAGGCGGACACCCGATGGCTGGATGGTGCCGCGGCGCGTCGAGAAGGGCGACATCGAAGCCGCGCTGCGCGCCGCGGCGGTCGCGCACGGCGGCACATCCGCCGATCCCGTGCGATACGCGCTCGTGTTCGCGCTCCCGCTGCTGCTCGCGGGCGGAGCGATCCTGAAGCGGCGGGCGCCGCGCGTCAGCTGAGCGAGTGCAGCAGCGCGGCCATCTTCACGTCGTACGGGTCGCCGGAGGGATCGTCATCGGCCACCTGATAGTTGAGCTGCGGCGTCTCGAGGATGAGCGGGATGCCGCAGCTCCGCCGATCGGCCAGGAGCCACCGGAACGCCTCGCTGCCTATCCGCCCCTCGCCCAGCAGGACGTGCCGGTCGCGATTGCTGCCGAGCTCACCCTCGCTGTCGTTCAGGTGGAAGAACGCCGGCGGCTCGCCCGTCGCGGCCTCGAACTCGTCGAGGATCGCCGTGAACCGTTCGCGCGACGTGTGGATGTCGTAGCCGGACGCGAACAGGTGGCAGGTATCGAGACCGTAACCGGCGCGCGGTCGCAGGGCCGGCGGGATGTGCGAGAGGATGTCGGCCACTTCCGCTGCGGTGCGACCGAGCGTGCGGCCCGCGCCCGCCGTGTTCTCGACCAGCAGCCGTGTCGGCCCGTCGTGCGCCTCGAGTGCCTGCACCATCGCGCGCGCGACCCGCTCGGCCGCAGCCTTCGCATCGCCGTCACTCGCCGAGCCGGGATGGAAGCAGACACCACCGACACCCAGCGTATTCGACCGCTCCATCTCCTTCTTCAGGCCCGCCGCCGCGCGCCCCCACTTCTCCGGGTCCGCCGTGGCGACCGACAGCACGTAGGCGGCGTGCACGATGACGTTCTCGGGATGGAAGCCCGTCTCCTCGAGCGCACGACGGAAGCGCTGCACGCGCTCGTCCCGGATCGTCGATTTGTCGCCGTAGAACTTCGGGATCGCAGTGAACAGCTGGAGCGTCGACAGGCCTGCGTTCGCCGCGCGCCGCACGGCCATGTCGATGCCACCGTTGTCGACCGTGTGCGAGCCGAAAATGTACTTCGAGTCGCTCTTTGCCACGGTCAGCCCTGGCGCGGCGTGTTCGCCTCGATGCTCAGCTCGATGCGCACCTCATCGCCCACCACAGGAACCGCCTCCTGGAGCCGGTTCCAGCGCAGGCCGTAGTCGAAGCGGTTGATGCGCAGCGTGCCCTCCGCGCCGAGACGCTGCCGTCCGTTCGGCGCCGCTACCGGACCCACCAGCTCGAACGGGATCCGGACCTCCTTCGTGACATCGCGGATCGTCAGATTCCCCACCAGGACGAGCCCGTCATCGGAACGCTCGATCCGCGTGCTCACGAACGTGATCGACGGGAACCGCTCCGCATCGAAGAATTCGGCACCGCGCAGATCACCGTCCCGCCGCTCGTTGCTCGTGTCGACACTGCTCGTGCCGATCGTGACGTTCACCGTCGACCGCGTGACGTCCTCCGCATGCAGCATGATGTGGCCGCTGAAGTCCGTGAACTTGCCTCTCACGTTGGTGACCGCCAGATGCCGCACCGTGAAGCCGATATAACTGTGGCTGCGGTCGATGTCGAAGCGGACCAGATCCGGAGGCGAGGCCGCCGTGAGGGAGAGGGCTGCCAGAGTGATCACGGTCGTGTTCAGCAGTCGCATTGATTTCCTCGTATGGTTGTCCGGATGAACGATGGTACCGTTTCGAGGACATCCTCCCGATCCGTCCTCAGCGTCCCCCGCGACTCCGCGGTGAAACAATCCCCTGTTCGTGGAGCCCGAGGTCCGGGCCCGCGCGCTCATCTCCTCTCGCGCGCCAGCGCCCGGTAATACTCCTCCACGAGCTTGCGGTATCCCTCCGGCACTTCGTCCGTCCCGGAGAGGAAGAGCCGCTCGCGCTCGGCGCCGAGCACCTCGCGGCGCAGCCCGAACTCGTACTGCTTGAGGCCGTCGATGACCTGCGCCTGGAGGCGCGCGAGACCGTTCGGGTCCGCCCAGACGCCGCTGCCCTGAAGCGCACGCAGATCGCGGATCACGCCGTCCAGCTCGCCGACGTCGCGGCCGTCGCGAGCGAGCTGCTGCCGCAGCGCCTGCGCCTCCGCGAGCCGCTCGCGCAGCTCCGAGCGGAACTGGCGGGCATCGGCGTCGGATATGCTGCCGCCGCGCGAGCCGATCGCGCCGCGCGCGCCGCCGACGCCACCCTGCATGCCGCCCTGCTGGTCGCGCGCGCCCTGCTCGCCACCCCGGCCGCCCTGCTGACCCTGCTGACCCTGCTGACCCTGCTGTCCCTGCTGACCCTGCTGACCCTGCTGACCCTGCTGACCCTGCTGGTTCTGCTGGTTCTGCTGGTTCTGCTGGTTCTGCTGGTTCTGCTGGTTCTGCTGGCCCTGCTGGCCCTGCTGGTTCTGCTGGCCCTGCTGGTTCTGCTGGCCCTGCTGGTCCTGCTGACCCTGCTGCTCCTGCTGCGAGCCGTTCTCGGCCGCGGCGCGCGTACGCTCCTGCATGGA
>DASUSS010000093.1:0-149099 GCA_036374995.1 Longimicrobiales bacterium
CTCGCATTGAACAACTACCGTCAGGCGGGCGGCGGCGGATACGACATGATTGCCGGCGCCGAGGTCATCTACGACCGGCAGGAGGACATCCGCGAACTGCTCATCGCCGAAGTGAGCCGGCGCGGCGAGATCCGGCCGGACGACTATTTCCGCCAGAGCTGGCGCATCGTGCCGGAAGCTGCGGCGGAGACCGCACTGGCGGAGCAGTCGGGCCGGGAGGTCCGCCCGCGCGAGGAGCCCGTCGCGCGGAAACGGCTGCGCGTGCTCGCGACGAACGATTTCCACGGCAACCTCACACCCGTTCGCGGCGCCAGCGGTGCGGCCGTGGGCGGCGCTGCCGCCCTGACCACGTATTTCTCGCTCGAGACCGAGGGCTTCGACGGCCCCGTGCTGCTGCTCGATGGCGGCGACATCATGCAGGGCACACCGCTGTCCAACCTGACGCGCGGCCGCAGCACCATCGACTACTACAACGCGGCGGGCTATGACGCCGCCGCGATCGGCAATCACGAGTTCGACTGGGGTCCGGCGGTCCTGCAGGAGCGCATCCGGCAGGCGCGATTCCCGTGGCTCGCCGCGAACGTCGTCGTCGCCGGCACCGACACCACGCCGGCCTGGATCCGGGGCACGACGATCCTCGAGAAGGGTGGTCTGCGCGTGGGCGTGATCGGACTCATCACCGAGGAGACTCCGTTCGCGACCCTCGCGGATCACGTCCGCGGCCTCGAGTTCGCCGACGGTGCGGACACCATGAACCGCCTCGTACCGGTCCTGCGTGCGGAAGGCGTGGACTTCGTGATCGTCGTCGCGCACGCGGGCGCGCGGTGCGAGACACCGACGCACGACTGCCGTGATGAGATGATCGAGTGGCTCGGGCGCACGCACGCGCCGCCCGATCTCGTCGTCGCCGGGCACACGCACGAAGTCGTGCGCACGAAGGTACACGGCGTCAGCATTGTCGAGACCGGGTCGTGGGGACGGCAGTACGGCGTCGTCGATCTGGAGCGGATCGGCAGTGACAGCGTCGACGTATGGATCCGCGGCACGCCCGTGCCCTGGACGGACCGCGTCGCTCCCGACAGTGTCGTCGCCGCATTGATCGAGCGTGTCGAGACCGAAATCGGACCGCAGCTGAATCGGCCTGTGGTTCGAGCGGCCGAGGCGATTCCGCGCGGGGCCGGCGAGAACCCAATGGGCCGGCTGATCGCCGACGCCCAGCGCGCCGCGACCGGCACGCAGATCGCGATCATGAACGCCGGCGGCGTGCGCGCGCCGATGCCCGCGGGCACAGTCGCGTGGGGCGATCTGTACCGGATCCAGCCGTTCGGCAACAAGCTGATGGTCCTGAGGCTCACGGGCGCTCAACTGCGCGCCGCAATCGAGCATGCGGTCGGCTTCGAGCATCCCATTGCGCACGTGAGCGGCCTGTCGGTCGTCTACGATCCGCGCCGTCCGTCCGGCGACCGCGTCGTCAGCATGCAGCTCGCAACCGGTCAGCCGATCCGCGACGACGAAGTCTACTCCGTCACGGTCAGTGACTTCCTCGCCAGCGGCGTCGGCGACGGCTTCACCGCCTTCGGTCAGGCGCTCGAGAGCACGGCCACCGGCATCGTGGACCTGGACGCACTGATCCGCTACATACAGTCGCTGCCTCAGCCGCTCCGCGCACCGCAGGACCGGCGCATCCAGGCTGCCGATGACATGCGAAACGATACACCATGAGCAATGACAGGCCCGTCACGCGGGAGCTGCTGCACCGGCTGCCGAAGACCGACCTCCACGTCCATCTCGACGGCTCACTCCGCCCGCGGACCATGCTGGAGCTGGCGGACGCGGCGGGTGTCACGCTGCCCGTGGCCGACGAGGCGGCGCTCGCCGAGTACATGCACGTGAGCGACGGCCGCGACCTGGTCGACTACCTCGCGCGCTTCGACGTCACGCTCGCGCTGATGCAGACACCCCACGCCATCGAGCGCATCGCGTACGAGCTCGCCGAGGACTGTGCGGCTGAGAACATCCGCTACACGGAGGTTCGGTTCTGCCCCGCCCTGAACACACGCGGCGGCATGCCGAGCGAGGCCGTCGTCGAGGCAGCACTGAGCGGGCTCCGCCGTGCCGAGGCCGATCATGAGATCACGACCGCCGTGATCCTGTGCGGGCTGCGCAATCTGCCGCTCGAGGCGTCGATCGACATGGCCACACTGGCCGTCATGTTCCGGGATCGCGGCGTCGTCGGCTTCGACCTGGCCGGCGCGGAGCGCGGCAATCCGCCGATCGATCATCAGCCGGCGTTCCAGATCGCGGCGGACGCGAACATGGCCATCACGATCCACGCAGGCGAGGCGTTCGGGCCGGCCTCGATCCACCAGGCGATCCATTACTGCAACGCGCGCCGCATCGGGCACGGCACCCGGCTGTGGGAAGACCCGGACCTGATGGACTATGTGAACGACTTCCGCATCCCGATCGAGGTGTGCCTGACGTCCAACGTACAGACGCGCGCCGCAGCCAGCCTGGAGGAGCACCCGCTGCGGCTGTTCTTCGACCAGGGACTCGTCGTGACGCTGAACACGGACAACCGCCTGATGAGCGCCACCACGATGACGGATGAGCTCCTGCGCGCGCACGAGGCGCTCGGCTTCACGTGGGACGAGCTGTGCGAAATCGCGATGATGGGATTCGAAAGCGCGTTCCTGCCGTATCAGGAGAAGACCGCGCTGCTCGAGGCGATCCGCGCCGAGCTCGACGCCACGGGCGCTGGATTCGCCTGATGCGGAAAGGGCGCGGACCCTTTCGTCCGCGCCCCTCCCTCTCCCTCTCATCCCTGCCGCGCCGCTTCGATCACGGACGCGGCCCGATCACGGTCAGAAGCTGTAGCGCACGCCGAGCTGCATCAGCCAGCGAGAGCCGTAGTTGCCGAAGTCCAGGACACGGCGCTCCCAGTACTCGTCCATGTTCTCCACGCCCAGCTGGTTGCCGTCGCCGCTCATGCTCGGGAAGCGGAACGTGTAGATCGGCGTCAGGTCCGTGGACGAGACGAACCGCTCGAACCGCAGCAGGTCGACCGTGCGGAATCCGGGGTTGTACCGCACACCCCAGTCCTTGTTCAGCAGGTTCGTGAAGTTGAAGATATCCAGTGTCGCCTCGATGCTGTTGCGGCGCCCGCCAATGTTGCCGAACAGCTCCTGCGAGATCTTCAGGTCGACGACGTGCTCGAACGGCGTGCGCTTCGCGTTCCGCTCTGCGTACTGCCCGCGCCGGCTGTTCAGGTACTCGTCGCTCGCGATGAACGCATCGAACGCGGCCGCCTGCTCCGCAGCCGTGTACGTCACACCGCCCGTCGTGAAATCGCGGAACTGGAGGTCCGTCGCGTTCTGTGGAATGAACGCCAGCGGCGCCGTGCCCGAGCCCTCACCCGTGAAGCCGAAGTTGTTGCCGATCTGGAACGAGTACGGACGGCCGGACTCGCCCGTGTAGATCGCCGAGATCGTCGTGCCCAGGTTGTTCAGGAACTCCTGCCGGAACGTGAACTGACCGAGTACCCGATGTCCGATCGACCAGTCGGAGCGTGCCAGATCCAGGAAGTTGTTGCCGTGCACGTTCTCGTTGAAGCGCCACGTCGACACGATCTGGTCCGACGTCGCGTCGTTCAGCGAGTACGAATCACCGAACGTGTACGCCGCCCGCGCCGTGAGCACATCCCCGAAGAACTGGCGCTGGAGCACGGCAGAAACATCGTACGCGTAACCCTCCGACGTGGAGCCGACCTTGTAGATGCCGCCGCCGTAGCGCGGATCGATCACGGCGGCGTTGTTGTTGATCGTGTTGAATGTCGTGTTGTAGCCATAGAAGTAGACCCGTCGATTGTCGGGACCGTTCAATGTCGCATTCTGCGAGCGCAGGTTGATGTTCTCGACAATGATGTTGTCCATGTTCTTCGTGTACTGCGCCTCGATCGTGCCCAGGAAGCCGTACGGCAGCTGCGCATCGAAGCCCAGGCTGGTCCGGAAGACGCGCGGATACTTGAAGTCTTCCGTGAACAGATCCAGCTCACCGTTCGGAATCGGGTCGAGTCCGAAATCCGTTGCAGTCAGGCCGTTCGCCGGATCCGGCACGAACGGCACGGGTGCGCCGCCGGGCAGGGTGGTGCGGCTGACGAAGCCGGTGGTGACTCCGTTGTTCGTGTACATCGCGCCGGGATAGACGAACGGGACGCGGCCGGTGAAGATGCCGAGACCGCCGCGCACCTGGACCGACTGGTCGCCGGTCAGGTCGTAGTTGAAGCCGAGCCGCGGCGCGATGTACGGCTGTGCCTTCGGCGTCTCGCCGGGCTGGGCTCCCTCGAGATCGTAGCCATGCACGCCGATGCTATCCAGCGTGACAGCGACGTCATCGGAGAAGCGGGGCTTCGTCGTGATCTTCGGGACATCGACGCGGATGCCCGCGGTGAGGCGCAGCCGATTGGTCGCCTGGAAGTCGTCCTGCACGTAGAAGCCGATCTGATACGCGTTGAACGCCGCGTTTGCGCCGGAAGCGTCACCGATCTCGCTGTCGACGAGCGAGAAGCCACGCTGGAACGACGTCGGCTGGGCCGGTGAGACGGCGCCGAGGTTCTGGCAGTAGGTCGACGCGCCGCTGCCTGCGGCACAGACGGACTGGAGGAAGTCATCGACGCTGGCGTAGTCGTAGTCGCCGAAGTTCTGGCGGATGAACAGGTTCATGATGTCGAAGTACTCGAAGCTCGCACCGATCGTGAGCGTATGAGCGCCTTGGAACCAGTTCAGGTTGTTGGTGACCGAGAAGACGGTCTGCTCGAGGATGTTGCCGGTCGAGAACGGCTCGGACCCGAGCACGATCTCGCCGTTGCCATCATCGATGGTGACGAAGGGGAACGGGTCGCCGGCGAAGCCGCGGTCGTCGTTCACGAAGTTGAGCCCGAGCAGGAGCCGGTTCGCGAACTGACCGCCGAGCCGGCTGTTCAGCTCGAGCGCGGACGAGTTCGTGGTGTTGGGGAAGACCTCCGATGTGTTCGCGTAGTTGATCTCATCCGTCGTGCTCGCGAACGCGTCGATGTTGTCGGACTGCGAGTAGCTGTGCCGCAGCGACATGCGGTGGTCGTCATTGATGGCCCAGTCGATCTTGGCCAGGAGCTTGTTGTCGTCGAGCGTGCTCGCCTTGTCACCGAAGTCGCCGGGATCGTAGCCGGTCTCATCGAGCACGACCTGCCGGATCTCGTCGATCCGCGCCTGCGAGTCGCCCTGGTAGGAGGCGAGCTGGAACGGACGCGGCGTCTCCGAGCGGTACAGCTCACCGTTGACGAAGAAGAACAGTTTGTTGCGGAGGATCGGCCCGCCGAGCCGGAAGCCGTAGCGATTGTTCGTGAAGTCTGGCAGATCCTGGCGTGGTGCGGCGGAGCTGAACAGGTAGTCCGGCCCCGGCGTCTTTCCGGCAAAGCTGGCGCCGCGCGTCTGGAAGTAGAGTGAGCCCGTGAACTCATTGGTTCCGGAGCGCGTGATGGCGTTGATTGCGCCGCCGGTGAAGCCGCTCTGGGTGACATCGAAGGGCGAGATCGCGATCGTCATCTGCTCGAGCGCGTCGAAGCTGATCGGCGGCGCGCCCGTCTGGCCGCCGGGAGTCCCCTGCGCGGAGAGGCCGAACACGTCGTTGTTCACGACGCCGTCGATGAACAGCCCGTTGAACTCGGCGTTCTGCCCGGCAATCGAGATGGCGGCGCCGTCATCGTCCTCGTTGCTGACGAAAGCCTGCGGTGTGAGCCGCGCCACATCGACGATCTCGCGGTTCAACGTCGGCATGTTCTGGATCGTCGCCTGATCGACGACGGTGCGCACGCCGCCGGACACATCCGTGCCGCGGCGGCCGGTGACTTCGATTCCCGCGAGCGCGACCGCGCGCGTCGTGAGTCTGATGTCGACAGCCCGCGTCTCGCCGAGCGCCAGCCGCACGTTCTCGATTGCCTGCGCCTCGTACCCGATGGTGCTCGCCTCGATGCGGTAGGGACCGCCGGGCCGTAGCGCCGGCATCAGATATCGGCCGTCCTCGCGCGTGAGCGTCCGCACTTGCGCACCCGTCGACACGTTCGTGATGACGATCTCGACGTTCGCGAGCGGCGCACCGTCCTCGCTCGTGACCCGACCCGTCAGAGTCGATGTCGTGACTCCCTGCGCATACGCCGGTGCGGGTGCCAGCGCGCACAACGCAGTGATCCCGCACGCGAGGAGCAACCGTATACAGCGGTTCATAATCCTGCCTTGTTGGTTTGGTGTTGGCGAGCCGAACTGCTGGAACGTAGCGGCCGGCGAGTGGGCCTGCCCGTCCGCTGGGCCACAATATCGTAACCGACCGGCAACGCGGAAAGGGGCTCGACACGAAACGGGGAGTCACAGTTGCAGGGGTGCGCGAGCCACTGGGAGCGTTTGCCGCGCGGAGTTCCGCTAAGGTCGCGAAACCGCGCGAAAAACGGCGCAGCTGGCGGCATCTCGAGCGGATTCAACCGTCGCCACCGCGACCGGCGGCGGCGGTCGACAGCCGATGCCGTGCTTGGCGGCGGACTACGGTCTTGCGATGGCGGCCGCCGACGCCACGTGACCGGCGGCCGGCATGGCATCCTGCTTCAGAAACTGCTCCGCGCGATCGACCAGCTCCTTCGAGCCGAGATAGAGGGGCGTGCGCTGGTGCAGCGATGTCGGCACCACATCGGCAATGTCCTGCTCGCCGCTGGAGCCGCGTCCGCCGGCCTGCTCGGCGATGAACGCGAGCGGTGCGGCCTCGTAGAGCAGGCGCAGCTTGCCGTTCACGTTCTGCCTGTCGGCCGGATACATGAAGATGCCGCCGTACAGAAGAGTCCGGTGGAAGTCCGCGACGAGCGAGCCGATGTAGCGCGACGAGAACGGTTTCGCGTTGCTGCCGTCGACGTTCTTCAGGTGGTCGACGAACGCGCGCTGGCCGCCGGACCAGTTCGCGTAATTGCCCTCGTTGACACTGTAGATCCGCTTGCCGGGTGATGGAATCCGGATGTCGGGATGGCTCAGCAGGAACTCACCGATCGACGGGTCGAGCGTGAAGCCGTGCACGCCGTAGCCGGTCGTGTAGACGAGCATGGTCGACGAACCGTAGACCACGTAGCCGGCGGCGACCTGGTCGCGTCCGCGCTGCAGGCAATCCTGTTCCGTTCCGCGCTCGCCCGTCGTGATCTTGCGGTGAATGGAGAAGATCGTGCCGATCGAGACGTTCGCGTCGATGTTGGACGAGCCATCGAGCGGGTCGTAGAGCAGGACGTACTTCCCTGCCCTGAACTTGTCGGGTATCGGGATGAACTCGTCGGCCTCCTCGGAGGCCATGCAGGCGAGCTGGCCGCAGTGGTCGAGCGCCTTGAAGATGACGTCATGCGCCCAGGCATCGAGCTTCTGCACCTGCTCACCGTGGATATTGCGCTCGTCCGTGCCGCCGAGGATGTCGACGAGGCCGGCCATGTTGACCTCGCGTGCGATCATCTTCGCGGCGAACGCCAGGTCATAGAGGATGGTGCTGAACGCGCCGGTCGCCTCCGGGTGCTGGCGCTCCATGTCGATGATGTGGCGCTCTATCGTGACGATCCGCTGACTCATCCGGCCTCCGGCGGGCTCAGGAGCCCCGTTCTGCGGCGCGCGCTTCGACCTCGTACGGGTTGTCGCGGTAGCCGTATCGCAGATGCTGCCATAGATAGCGCAGCGGGAATGTAAGCGGTGCGCGCTGCCACTGGCGAACGTGCGCCAGCTCGTGCCGCAGCAACCGCTCCGTCAGGTGGACATCGGGGTGCACGATGATGGTCCGTCCGAGCGTCACGGCGGCCGCACGGCCGGCCAGGCCGGAGAGCCGGCCGCCGAGCTCCGGAATCAGGCGCCCCGCGCGGATGACGACATCCCGAGGCACGTTCGGTGTCCGGTCCAGCTCGCGGCCCAGCAGGCGACCCAGCATCGATCACGAATCGGTCAGCGCGGACTGGCGGCCGTGGCACGCTCGCGTGCGAGTATGTCGATCCGTCCGGTACGCGTGGCGCGAACCACGAAACTTCCGAGCCGGTCCGTGCGCAAGACTCGCACCTGATGATTCTCCAGACGGCGCAGCACACCACGGCTGGGGTGGCCGTAGCGGTTGTTGCGACCGACCGACAGCAGCGCCACGCTCGGCCGCGCCGCCCGCAGCAGCGCCTCGCCGGTGGACGTCGCGCTGCCGTGGTGGCCGACCTTCAGCACGGCCGCGCCCAGACCGCCGCCGTGACGCGCCACGAGGTCCTCCTCGACCGACAGCGGCGCGTCGCCGAGGAAGAGCGCGGCGAAGGCACCGAACTCCAGCCGGAAAACGACGCTATTATCGTTTGCATCGCGCGTACCGTCAACCTGATGCCGCGGATACAGCAGCGTGATGCGCACGCCGTCGATGTCGAAGGTCATGCCCGCGCGCGCCGCAGCCCAGCGCTGGCCGGAGTGTCGCGCGGCTGCGAGCAGATCGATGAAGATGTCCTTGCCGGCGGGCAGTCCCGGATCGACGACGAGACCGGTGCCGAGCGCATCCAGCACGGCCGCGGCGCCGCCAATGTGATCGGCGTCGGGATGTGTGAGGATGAGCGCCTCGATGCGGCGGGCATCGTGGCGCAGCAGATAGGGCACGACGCGATCGCGTCCGGCGTCGGAGCGCGGTGTGCGCGGCCCGGCGTCCACGAGCAGCCATCGTCCCGCGGGCGTGCGTACGGCGATGGCATCGCCCTGACCGACATCGATGGCGTGGATCTCGACGCGATCGTCGTGCGGGCGCAGCACGAGCGGCGCCCATGCAACGAGCGCGAGTGCCGCAGCGGCCGCGACGCCGGCGCGGATGCGACGCCTGCGAGCGCGCGTCGCGTGCTTTCGATGTGCCGCCGCGGACGCGTGTGCGGGCGGCGGGTGCTCCGGGATCGCCCGCTGCACGGCGCGCACGAGCAGCGCCGCCGCGCATGCGGCGAGCGCCACGAGCACGGTCGTCCACGCGACGTAGCCGTGACCACCGGGTACCGCGGCGGCGGTCTCGGCGATGCGGTCGAGCAGTCGCAGCACGGTTTCGGCGGCCCACGCATGCGGCCCCGCGCTGGCGCCGAGCAATGCCGCACTCAGCATGGCCGTGGCGAGCAGTGCGAGCGCGACAGCGAGCAGCGGTGCCGCCACCAGCGTAGCGGGAATGCCGATCCAGGCGACCGTGCCGAAGTGCAGTGCGGCCACCGGCGTCGTGAGCGCCGTGGCGGCAATGCCGGTGGCGAGCCCCTCACGGACGTAGCGGTTCAGCGTGGCGGGCAGTGCGTCCGCGATCGGTCGGCGCCACGCGATCAGTCCGATCATGCCCGCGAAGCTGAGCTGAAAGCCCGCGTCGAGTATGGCGAGCGGCTCCAGCAGCAGGATGCCGATGCCCGCGGCCGCGAGTGCGGTGAACGGCTCTGCCGGCCGCTGGAGCTCGCTGGATGCGAGCAGCAGTGCCGCCTGCAGCAGTGACCGCAGCGCCGCGCTCGGTGCGCCGAGGAACAGGACGTACGTTGCGCTGACGAGGATCGCGACGCGGCGACCCGTACGCGGCGGCAGGCCGGCGAGCGAGCACAGCAGCAGTGCGCCGGCCGCGATGAGGCCGACGTGCAGGCCCGAGATCGCGAGCAGGTGCACCAGGCCTGCCGACACCCAGCGCATGCGCACGTCCGGAGTGAGGCCGGCGCGTTCGGCGAGCAGCAGCGACTCGGCGAGACCCCACGTCCGCGGCAGCATCGCGCGCAGGCGCCGCTGCTGTGCGGTGCGCATGCGAGTCACGGCGTCCGGCGCCCCGGCAGCCGTAGCGATCGTGACGCGATCGACGAGCAGCGCGCCGGCATGCTCCGGCCTGCGCGGCCAGCCGTTGCGTCGGGAGTAGGCCATCCAGCGGCCCCGTACGGCGACGGCCGCACGGATCCGCACCGCAGAGTCGAGCACCGCGTGGTGGCGCGCTGCCGCACGCACGCCGATCACGACGTCGGCGCAGTGCACGCTACCGGCCGTGACAGAGCCTGCGTGCAGCGGCAGTGTGACACCGGGTGTCGGCACGACGAGCGGGACGCCGATCAGCGCGACGGCCACACCGTCGCGGAGGTGTTCCCGGCAGTCGCGCGCCGCCGCGTCCGCGCGCGTGACCCCGACCACTGCGCCGATACCCGCGAACGCCGCTACGGCGGCAGCGCGCGGCCGCAGCCATAGCGCGGCAGGCGCGGCGGCGCAGAGTGCCGCCACGACCGCGAGCGGCAGCGGTTGACGCAGCCCTGCGAGCAGTCCCGCTGCATAGCCGAGCGTGACCCACAGCAGCAGCGTCACGTTCCGAAAAGAAATCCGGCCGCCCCTGGAACGAGGGAGCGGCCGGTTCGCCGTACGGTGGAGTGCAGTGAGAGGTCAGGCCACGCGGGTTTCCGCGGCCGGCGCGTCGACGGCGACACCGCGGAACGTCGCACCGGTCGTCGCGGTGAGACGCACGTGCAGGTAGCGGCCGGCGAGCGATTCGCCGCCCGGGAACGCAACCACCTTGTACGCATCGGTGCGGCCGAGCATATCGCCCTCCGAGCGAGCCCTGCGCTCGACCAGCACTTCGACCTCGCGGCCGATCTCGGCCGCATTGATCTCCGACTGGATGTCACGGTGGAGATCGATGAGCCGCTTGAGCCGTTGCTGCGCGACGTCCGGATCGACGAACTGCTCGCGTGGCAGCCGCGTCGCGGGCGTGCCCTCGCGCTCAGAGTATTTGTACAGGAACGCATCATCGAACCGGACGTGGCGCACCAGGTCGAGCGTCGCCTCGTACTCCTCGTCCGTCTCGCCGGGGAACGCGACAATGACATCGGTCGAGAGCGCGATCCCGGGGATCGCGGCCCGC
Source organism: Longimicrobiales bacterium (assembly GCA_036374995.1). Classification (GTDB taxonomy): domain Bacteria; phylum Gemmatimonadota; class Gemmatimonadetes; order Longimicrobiales; family RSA9; genus SH-MAG3. The sequence continues at coordinate 10,912 of DASUSS010000093.1, forward strand.
ACCAGCTCGACGCGCTCCAGGTATTCCGCCACCGTGTAGCGGCGCAGCATCCGCTTGAGCGTGCGGTCATGGCCCGACTGCACGGGCAGGTGCAGCTGACGGCAGACGTTCGGCTCCGTCGCCATCACCTCGACCAGCTCGGGCGTGACGTCGTTCGGGTGCGGCGACGTGAAGCGCACCCGGCGGATTCCATCCACGCGCGCAACGGCACGCAGCAGTTCCGGGAACCTCCACTCGCCGTGCTCCCATGAATTGACCGTCTGTCCGAGGAGCGTCACTTCCGTGATACCGCGCTTCGCCAGACCGCGCACTTCGTCCAGCACCCGGTCGGGCGCGCGATTCTTCTCCGCGCCTCGGACGTACGGCACGATGCAGTACGTGCAGCGATAGTTGCAGCCGCGCTGGACCGGCACCCATGCGCTGATGCTCGATGCGCGCCGGACCTCGAGCCCTTCGTAGTTCTCCTCCTGCCGGAAATCAACGACGGCGAGCCGCTCCGGCTCGTACTCGTTCGGCGCACTCATGACGGGCAGCGATCGTCGCCGGGCGTGAGGCGCCGTCACCGCTCCGGCCGCGCTGCCGCGGTCCCCCTGCCGCAGCCTGCGGAGCGTCTCCGGCAGGGACCGATACCCGTCCGGCCCCATGACGAGGTCGACGTAGCCGGCGCGCTCGAGCAGGCGCTCCCCGAGGCGCTGGGCCATGCACCCCGTCACGCCGATGACCATGTCCGGCCGCGCCGCCTTCAGGCGGTACAGCTCGCCCACGCGGCCGATCACACGCTGCTCGGCGTGCTCGCGGATCGCACACGTATTGACGAGCACGACGTCGGCGTCCTCGGGGCGTTCGGCAATGTCGTAGCCCGCGCCGGCGAGGATCCCCTGCATGAGCTCGCCGTCGCTGACGTTCATCTGACAGCCGTACGTCTCGACGTAGGCCTTCGTGCGCGTGCCGGAAAGGTGGTTCATCTGCCGGGGCGTCACCATGTCCAGTCGGGTCGAATTCGCGTGCGGGTGGCCGCAATCCGCCGTCGAGCGGCGGAGCCTGTCTCCTCTACCCCGCAGCCATGGCGGGGGTCAGCGGGCGAACAGCGACAGCGAGAACGTGAACCGCCAGAGCTGTTCGTCTACGCCGCCGCTGACGGCGGTGCCGGCCAGACCGCTGCGTGCGCCGCGCTCGATGCTGATGTCGGCAACGGCCGCGGGATCCATCGGGTCGCCGAGTCGGAACCCGAGTCCGAGCGCGGCTCCCCATTCGGTGGGCTGCGACTCGTCGTCGAAGCGGTAGGGCAGCTGGCCCCAGCGCACGCCGAGCCGGACGGGGTAGGCGCGCAGTCCGGAGCGGAGTCCCTGGTACTCGAGCCCGCCGCCGATGCGCACCGTCTCATCGCCGACCGTCGGTCCGGTCGGCGCGGGTGTCCGACTCCAGGCGGCGCCGGCGGACGCCATCAGCAGGGACGAGATCCGGAAGCTCGCGCCGCCGGTCACCTCGAGCGGCGCGCCGTACTCGTGGTCCTGGGCGTTCTCGTCGTCGGTCTCGGCGGTGATGTCCGCGCCCATCATGGCGCTTGCGCCGAGCCGCAGCCGCTCCGCGGGATCCCAGCGCATTCCCACCGCCGCAATGGGCGCGGAGTAGCGCCAGCACATCCGCTCCTGGAACGGTCGGATGATGCCGACGGAGTCGGCGAACGAGCGGATCGCGACGCGGTCCACGTTGCCGGCCATGAGTCCGGCCGCGACACCGATCGAGAACGTCGGTGCGAAGGACCATGCAGCGCTCAGCCGCAGCTGCGAGATGCCGCCGGTGGAACGGAACACGTCATCGACCGTCACGCTCTCGCCGTCGATGATGAGCTCCGTCTCGGTGGTGACGCCCCAGGTCTGGTCGAGGTAGCCGCCGTACCCGACCGAGAGAACGAGTCGCTCGGAGATCGGATAGAGCACGGCGAGGAGCGGAAAGCGGGTGCCGGACGTGCCGTCCTCGGCGCCCTCCACGTCCACGCTCGTGCTCACCGGCTGGAGTGCCGCGGAGACGCCGCGGCGCGTCAGTCCCGCCATCTCGGCCGGATTCACGAGTGAGGTGTGAAAGCCCAGCAGTCCGACGCCGATGCCGCCGAGCGCTGCCGCGCGCGCGTCGACCGGCGCCACGGGTACGCCGAGGCCGCGCGTCGCGAAGAGGCTCTGCGCGGCTGCCGGCCCGGCTGCGACGGTGGCGAGCAACGCGACCGCACCGATGCTGCGGATTCCGTTCATGGTACCTGGAGCTCCCGGCCGAGGGTGACAATGAGGCGCATGCTCGGCAACTCCGCGAACTGACCGAACCCGAACGTGCGGATCGGACCCGCCTGCAGCAGGGCCAGGTGGGAGGGCACGAACGTGACGGCGGTGTCCGGCGGTGCGAACACCAGGCGCAGGAACTCCGTGGCGGGCACCTCGACGACCGGCGCGCCGGGAGCGGTGAAGCTCGAAACCGGCACGGGCGTGTTCGTGAACCCGACCGCATTGGTGAGGGGCGAGCGCTGGAGCGGAAGCAGCGGCGAGGGCAGCAGCGCGTGCATCGCCACGTCGAGCGCCAGCTCCGGCGCGAAGCCGGCCGGCGGCTGGACCGGCTGGAGCCGGAGGGCCGCATAGTTGATGGTCACGTCCCCGAGCCGGACCGTGCATCCCGGGACGCCGGGACAGGGCACGGTGAGGGTGTCGAGTCGCTCGCGCAGCCGCAGCACCGTACGCCACGACGGCGTGCCGCCGACGCGCGGCGTGGCGACTGAATCGGGCAGGTCGGGCTCGTAGATGAACGTGCGACCCGGCGCGAGATTCACCTCGAAGACCGTGTCCGGATGCAATGTGCTCCGTGCCCTGAGCCGGAGCACCGGCGGCGCCGTCCGGAGCCGACGGTCCGCCGTGCCGACCTCCAGTACGGCGCCGGACGCCGGATTCGTCGTGTCCGCCCAGACCGCGATCGTGGCCGAGTCCACGCGCACGAACACCGAGTCGCCGCCCTGCCAGATCTCGTAGCCGCCGAGCACGCCGGGCGACCCGCCCGGCTGCGTCCAGGGGATCTGGACACCGCCGGTATCCACGCGGAACTGCCAGCTCGCCGACGAACGGTCCCAGAGCTCCGTGGAGCGGTACACGTTCAGAGTGGCCGGCGGCTCACTGCTGGCGACGGTATCGATCGCAACCACCAGCCGTCCCTCGAAGAAGATCGGCATCGAATCGATCTGGGTCAGACCGGCCGAATCGATCACGGTGATCGCCTGCGGGATCAGATAGCGCAGCAGTGCGCGAGCGTTGAGCGAACCCTCGTACGTGTTGGCGAGCAACGTGTAGTCGGCACTGGCCGGCTCGCTGTACAGGCCGAACGCCGTGTCCGACTGGAGGAACCGGTCCGGCGTCAGCACGATCTCGTACGTCCGGATCGCATCGGGCGGCAGCAGCCCCGCCCCCGCCTCCGTCGGACTGTCCTGCGTGCATGCGCCGGCCACCAGCACCGCACATAACGTCCACGACCAGCGCTTCAAGGCGATACCTCCGCTTCAGGCAGCTGAAAGCGCGCAGGCAGCAGCTCGTCGAGCGTCCACTCGCTCGATGTGCCGTCCGGCGCGACCGATTCGATGTTCAGATGAGGCGCGAACTCGGCCATCACCTCGCGGCACGCGCCGCAGGGCGAGGCCGGAGCGGGCCCGTCGGTGACGAGCACCAGCCGTGCGAACTGCCGCTCCCCGGCCTCGACGGCCTTTACGAACGCGACCCGCTCTGCGCAGATCGTCAGCCCGTACGACGCGTTCTCGATGTTGCACCCGGTATAGACGTCCCCGCCCCCCGTCTCCAGCGCGCAGCCGACGCGGAACCGCGAGTAGGGCGCATAGGCCCGGTCCCGTGCCACGCGTGCCGCCTCAATGAGCTCGTGCCGATTCAATCGCCTGTCTCCACTCGCGGCAGACGCGGACGCAGCCCCGTCAGAATCTCGTAGCTGATCGTCTCCGCCTGCACCGCCACCTCGTCCAGGGAAATCGTCGCACCGCCATCCGACCCGATCAGCGTCGCCACGTCCCCCGTCCGCGCCGCGGGCACGCGGGTTAAGTCTACCACCGTCATGTCCATGGAGATCCGTCCGACGAACGGCACGATCGTGCCGTGCACCACCGCGGAGCCCCGGTTTCCGAGCCGGCGCGGCAGTCCGTCGCCGTAGCCGATCGCCAGCGTGCCCCAGCGCTCCCACTCCCTCGCGATGTGCGTCGCACCGTAGCCGACGGTGCTGCCCGGCGGCACATCCCGCACGAGCACGAGCCGCGCGCGGACGGATACCACCGGTCGCGGCGCCGCCGTTCCGGCCGCCCCGGGTGCTGGATGGCCGCCGTACAGGAAGATACCGGGCCGCACGGCATCCGCGCCGTACTCCGGCCAGCGCAGCGCGGCCGCACTGTTCGCGGCGTGCACCATGAGCTGCCGGCGCGGGACCGGCAACTGCCCGAGCGCGTCCCGGAATCGCTCCCACTGTGCGGCCGACGCCGTCGCGTCCGCGCTGTCCGCGCCATGGAAGTGCGTCATCACGCCCGTCCAGCGGACGCGGCCGCCCGCGCACTGCTCCAGCACGGCTTCCGCCCAGGTCGGCGTCTCGCGCCAGTCGAATCCCGCCCGGCCCATGCCCGTGTCGATCTCGGCATGGAAGTCCAGCGGACCGGCGGACGCGGCCGCCGCCCAGCGTTCGAGCCCGGCGAGATCGGAGATCGTCGCGACCAGTCCCGCGCGGGCCGCCGTCCCGACCGCGGCGGGCGGCAGGGGTCCGAAAACGACAATGGGGCGCCGCACGCCGAGGTCCCGGAGTGCAGCGCCCTCATCTGCCGTGGCGACGCCGTAGCCCCACGGCTCGAGCGGCTCGAGGACGCGCACCACCCGCGCCACACCCAACCCGTACGCGTCGGCCTTGACCATCGCAATGATGGCCGTCCGCGCGCCGACCGCCTCCCGAACCGCCCTGAAGTTGTCGCGCAGCGCAGACCGGTCGACCTCGACCCACGCACGCGCCTGCAAGTCGTTTGACATCCCGGGCAAAGAACGGGTAGTATAGGCGCGCTGTGACACCCTCGCAACCGGATCCGGAAGTGCCCTCCGACGCACCGCACGCGGACGATCCACGCGACATCGCCGATTCCGGACGGACGCTCGACCGATCGCTCGACCTCGTGCGATTCCTGCGCGCGAACTGCGAGTGGGATGCCGCGCAGACCCCCGTCTCCCTGCTGCCCTACCTGCTCGAGGAAGCGCACGAGACCGCCGACGCCGTCGCTGCGGAGAACGATGCCGAGCTGAGGAGCGAGCTCGGCGATCTGCTCCTCAACATCGCGTTCCAGATCGTGCTCGCGGAGGAGCGCGCCGCGTTCGCGGCCGAAGACGTCGTCCGGACCCTGGAGTCGAAGATGCGCCGTCGCCACCCGCACCTGTACGGGGATGGCCCGCGCACCGACTGGGAGATCCTGAAACGGCAGGAGCGCGAGAGGGTGGCGGGACCGCCGCCTTCGATCCTGCACGGGATCGCGAGCGGCCTCGAGCCGCTGTCACGCGCCCAGCGCATCCAGGAGCGCGTCGCCGCCGTCGGCTTCGACTGGCCGGATGCCTCGGGCGCGCTGGAGAAGGTGCGCGAGGAGGTCCGGGAGGTGAGCGACCTCATCGCCGACCACGGCAGCGCCGATCTCGAGGAGGAGATCGGCGACCTGCTGTTCGCCGTGGTGAACCTCGCCCGACTCGCCGGCGTCCATGCGATGCGCGCGCTCGTCCGCGCCAACGCGAAGTTCGCCGCCCGCTTCGAGGCGCTCGAGACCCTCGCCCGCCACCGCGGCGTCGCGCTCGGCACCGCCAGCCTCGAGGAGCTCGACCGCCTGTGGGACGAGATCAAGGAACGAAATCGGGAGCGCGCCCGGGATCGGGATCGGGACAGCGAGGCGTGACGGAATCGCTCACCTCCGGCCCGTCTCCCTCCTCCGACCGGATCCATCCGGCTACGGGTACAGCCGATTCAGCATTCTCGGGAACGGGATCATCTCCCGGATGTGCGGGCGCCCGGTGATCCAGGCGACGGTGCGCTCGAGGCCGAGGCCGAAGCCGGAGTGCGGGAACGTGCCGAAGCGACGCAGCTCGAGATACCATTTGTAGCGGTCCTCGGGCAGGCCCTCCTCGCGGATGCGGGCGAGCAGACGGTCATGGTCGTCCTCGCGCTGGCTGCCGCCAATGATCTCGCCGTACCCCTCCGGCGCGAGCAGGTCGTCGCACAGCACGGTGCGCGGGTCCGCCGGGTTCTCCTTCATGTAGAACGCCTTCGCCTGCTTCGGGTAGTTCATCACGAAGACCGGCCGGTCGAACTGATCCGCGAGCACGGTCTCATCGGGAGCGCCGAGATCATCGCCCCACTCGATCTCGTGGCCCCGCTCCCGGAGCATCCGGACCGCCTCGCCATAGTCGAGTCGCGGGAACGGCGGCTGGACGCGCTCGAGCGGAGCGGTGTCGCGCTCGAGCACCGCCAGCTCCTCGCCGCACCGCTCCAGCGCACGCTGCACCAGGCTGGACACGAATTCCTCCTGGAGCGTCATGTTCGCCGCGGAATCGATCCACGCCACCTCCGGCTCGCACATCCAGAACTCGGTGAGGTGGCGGCGTGTCTTCGACTTCTCGGCGCGGAACGTGGGACCGAAGCAGTAGATGCGGCCGAACGCGGCCGCCGCCGCCTCGCCGTACAGCTGACCCGTCTGCGCCAGGTACGCCGTCTCCTCGAAGTAATCCACCTCGAACAGCCCCGCACCGCCCTCGCCGATCGAGCCGGTCAGGATGGGCGTGTCGATGCGGACGAAATCGCGCTCGTAGAAGAAGTCGTGAATCGCCTGCTCGACTTCGCTGCGCACGCGGATGATCGCGCGCTGCTGACTGGAGCGCAGCCACAGATGCCGGTGATCGAGCAGGAAATCGACACCGTGCTCCTTCGGCTGGATCGGATAGTCCTCGGAGGAGCCGATCAGTATGAGCTCGCTCACGCTGAGCTCGTAACCGCCGGGCGCACGGGCGTCCGCACGGATCCCGCCGGTGACGCTCACGCTCGATTCGAGCGTCAGCCGCTGGACGAGCTCCCACACCTCCCCGGCGACGTCCTTCTGCACGACGACGCACTGCACGATGCCGGTGCCATCGCGCACCACGACGAACGCGACGCGGCCGTGGATCCGCGTCGTCTGAACCCAGCCGCGGACGGACGCGACCGCGCCCTCGTGCCGGCCGAGGTGCCTGATATCGGAAACGGGAGCCATCGATTCGCTCTCGCAGATGGTTCTGCCGCACCGGACTGCACGTGCGCGCCGTGCGGCGGAACCGGGGCGGGAACTTATTCGGGGCAGTTCGGGGGTGTCAATCGAGAGGAAGCGGCCGCGCGGAGGCGATGCAACGTCGTTACGCGGCCTCCGTGCGCTGCATCGCATCGAGCGCTCGTACGAGCGCGTCGACGACCATCGGATCGAAATGGGTACCCCGCTTCGAGAGGATCTCCGCGAGCGCCTGCGGCACGGGCCACGCGGCCTTGTACGGCCGTTCGTGAGTCAGCGCATCGTAGACGTCCGCGACGGCGACAATGCGGCCCGCGATCGGGATGTCGCCGCTCTTCAGCCCGCGCGGGTAGCCAGTCCCGTCCCAGCGCTCGTGATGCGTGAGTGCGATCTCGGCAGCCAGCCGCAGCAGCGGATACCGGCTGCCGGAGAGAATCAACGCGCCGATCGTCGTGTGGCCCTCGGCGACCTTGCGCTCCCACGGCGAGAGCGGACCGGGCTTCATCAGGATCTCATCGGGAATCGCGACCTTGCCGAGATCGTGCAGCGGCGCACAACGGCGCAGCACGTCCACCGCCGCGCCCGGCAGCCGCAGCTCACTCGCGATCACCGCGGCCAGCCAGCCGACACGCGCCGTGTGGCCGGGCGACAGGCGGTCGCGGTAGATGCACGTCTCCGCCAGCTGCTGGAGCAGTTGCACTTCGTCGGCACCGGCACCAGGCAGCGCATTCGCGGACAGCTCCGGCACCGCCCGGAACGCGGCCCGGGCGTGCGCCCGCAGCTCGAGCAGCGCGCCCACCCGCAGCGCGACCTCATCGAGGTCGTAGGGTTTCGTGACGAACGCATTCGCCCCCAGCTCGTTCACCCGACGCCGCGTCTCCGGCGAGCTGTCCGCCGTCAGCACGAGCACCGGCGCCATCGCCTCGTCGGGGCGCGCGCGTCGCATCCGCTCCAGCAGAGCGAAGCCATCCACGTGCGGCATCTTCAGGTCGAGCAACACCAGATCGGGTGCGAAATCACCATACTCGCTGAATGCACTCCGATCGTCCGTGATGCCGCGCACGTTGTGATACCCGATCCGTGCAAGCAGCCGCGACAGCAGTCGCACGTTGGCCGGATCGTCATCGATCACGAGTATGCGCGCATCGGCGGAGGCCGATGACGCCAGCAGCTCGCCCGCCAGCCGGCGCCCGGCGCGCACGCCGACGGCGACCCCGGCCATCATGCGGCCGCCGTCGACTGCCGCGCCGACTCGACCGTGAGGTCTGCGCAGATCGTGATCAGTCGCGAGCGCTGCCGCCGTGCCGCGTCTACGACCTCCGGACGGAATGCCGCACCGCGCTGCGGCGTCACCGCCGCCAGCGCCCGATCCACGGCCGCCACCGTGTCCTCACCCGCCAGAAAGCTCTCCACGACGAAATGCTCCACTGCGTCCGCAACGCTCACGATCTGCGAGATCAGCGGAATCGCATCGCCCGAGCAGCCCCGCGGGCCACCCGTGCCATCGTAGCGCTCCGCAAGGTGCCGGACCGCCTGGACCACGTTCGTCGCCGAGCCGAGCTCCGACAGCATGCGCGCGCCCTCCGTTGCGATCCCGACCGGCTCCCCCGCCGTCGTCCGACCCAGCTCGTGCGACCACGCGGCCACCAGAAGATCCCGGATCTCGAGCCGCCGCTCCACCCCCGGAATCGACTCCGCCAGCGCCAGCGCGACCCGGCCGACCCGGCGCGCATGCACCGACCCCATGTACGATCGCTCCACCAGGTCCAGCCACCCCGCCGGTGCCGACCTCCGTTCCGCCCGCACCGCCAGCGTCAGTGCCTGCGCCACCGCCGCCTGCAGCGCGCTCATCTCGAACGGCTTCAGCAGGAACTTCACCGGGCCTCGCGCCAGCGCCTCCCGAGCCAGACCGGGATCCGGATCCCCCGTAATCAGCACGATCGGCTGTTCCGGTCGCCGTGCCTGGATCAGACTCGCCAGATCCAGCCCCGACATCCCCGGCAGATGGAGATCGAGCACCACCACGTCGAACGACGTGCCTCCTGCCGCCTCCCGCAGCACCTCCTCCCCCGACCCCACGGCCACGACATCCAGTCCCGTGCGCCCCAGATGGCGCGAAATCAGCGATCGCGTCGCGGCGTCGTCCTCCACGACCAGCGCGCTCCCCCGTACTGCCGGCTCCATCGCCTCTATGCCTTCACTTGTCGATTCTGGCGAACCGCCCGGCCGGGACAGTCCGCATAGCCGTGCATGGCCACTTCCGTTCCGCACGTGAATATGGCACATATTCCCAATACTTTCAACACTTTGACCATCGCCATTTCGTGTATCTTCTCAAGTCGTGACCCGTCCGGTTTCCGGACGGCTCCGCCGGTTGTCGGGCGTCGTTGGGGAACGTTTCGGTTCGCACCGTGCGCGAACCGCGGGTCTGTCCGGGAATCGGACGATGTCCGGAAGTCGGGCGAGTCAGCCGACGCCGTACAGCGCGGCGCGGTCGGCGAACCGGTGCGTGAGCACGCGGCGCAGGCCGGCGTGCTCGCTGCGGGAGAGCGTGGGGTCGGCGGCGATGATGCGGTCGGCGGCCTCGCGCGCGCGGAACATGAGGTCCTCGTCGCGGAGCGGATCGAAGTAGCGGAAATCGGGCAGGCCGTGCTGTCGGGCGCCGAAGAAGTCGCCCATGCCGCGGAGCGCGAGGTCGGCGCGCGCGATCTCGAATCCGTCCTCGGTGCGGGCGAGCACCTGGAGCCGCTCGGCGCCCTCGCCGGCGATGAGGATGCAGAAGCTCTGCTCGGCACCGCGCCCCACGCGGCCGCGGAGCTGGTGGAGCTGGGAGAGGCCAAAGCGCTCGGCGTGCTCGAGGACCATGACGGTGGCGTTCGGCACATCGATGCCGACCTCGATGACGGTGGTTGCGACGAGGATGTCGATGTCGCCGGTGACGAAGCCATGCATGACGGCATCCTTCTGTTCGCCGCTCATCTGGCCGTGGAGCAGACCGAGCCGGAGCTGGGGGAAGACATGGGTGGCGAGGCGCTCGTACTCGACGGTGGCGGCGCGAAGCTCGAGCTTCTCGGATTCGTCGACCAGCGGATAGACGATGAACGCCTGCCGTCCCTTCGCGACCTCCTCGCGGACGAACGCGTAGACGCGGTCGCGGGCGGACTCGGGGCGCACGGCGGTCCGGATCGGCTGACGGCCGGGCGGAAGCTCATCGAGGATGGAGAGGTCGAGGTCGCCGTAGAGGGTGAGCGCGAGCGAGCGCGGGATCGGCGTTGCGGACATGACGAGGACGTCGACGTCCGCACCGTGCTGCGCGAGGGCGAGCCGCTGCTTCACGCCGAAGCGGTGCTGTTCGTCGGTGACGGCGAGCCCGAGCCGGTGGAACTGCACGGCGTCCTGGATGAGGGCGTGCGTGCCGATGGCGATGCGCGCCTCGCCCGACGCGATCGCCTCCTGAGCGGCGCGCCGGGCAGCGGCGGGCAGGCGACCGGTGAGGAGCGTGACGGCGACGCCGAGCGGCTCGAGGAGCGCGCGGATGGTGCGGGCGTGCTGCTCGGCGAGGATCTCGGTGGGCGCCATGAGCGCCGCCTGGTGGCCGCTCTCGATGGCGAGCAGCATCGCGAAGACGGCGACGACGGTCTTGCCGGAACCGACGTCGCCCTGGAGCAGGCGATTCATGCGGCGCCGCGACATCATGTCCTCGAAGATCTCGGCGATCGCGCGGGTCTGGGCACCGGTCAGCTGGAAGGGCAGCGTGCGATACAGCGGCGCAATCAGCTCGTCGGTCCGTACGAATGCCTTCCCCGAGCGCTCGACGGCGTTCTGGCGCCGGGCGCCGGCGTGGAGGAGCTGGAGGAACAGCAGCTCGTCGAACGCGAGCCGGCGCCTGCCGCGTTCCGCGTCGCGCACGCTCTCGGGCCGGTGCACGGCGGCGATGGCCTGCATCAGAGTCGGCAGCGACGCGGCCGACGTGATCTCGCGCGGCACGGCGTCTTCGGCCTGGAGGAGCGGGAGCAGGCGGTCGATGTTCTGATCGATGATGGACCGCAGGACCTTCTGGGAGAGGCCCTCCGTCGAGGCGTAGATCGGCAGGACTCTGCCGGCTGCCTCCACGCCCTCGTCGGCGTTGCCGAGCACGACGTACTCGCGAGGCTGGATCTGCCTGCCATGGAAGAACCGGACGGGGCCGGTCACGAGCACGATGTCACCGCGGCGGAACGTGCGATCGAGAAACGGCTGCCCGGGAAACGCGCACTCGATGCTCCCACTCGGGTCGCGCAGCACGAGCTGGAACACCCGCAGGCCGGACCGTGTCGGCAGCACGCCCTTGGCCGCAACCTCGCCGATGACCGTGACGTCGTCGCCGATCTGCACGTTGCCGATGCGGGTGACCGTGCTCGCGTCCTCGTAGCGGCGGGGCACGTGGAACAGCAGGTCGCGCGCGGTGTGGACGCCGAGTCGCGCGAGCGCCTCCGCCCGGCGCGGGCCGACGCTCTTGAGGAATTGCGCGGCCTGGTCTAGCGGAGTGAATGCCATCAGGCCTCGAGCACGTCCTTCGCGAACTGCTCCGGATCGAACGTGGCCAGGGCATCGATGCCTTCGCCGGTACCGACGAGCTTGACGGGGAGATCGAACTCCTGCTTGAGGGCGACGACGATGCCGCCACGCGCGGTGCTGTCGAGCTTGGCGAGGACGAGGCCGGACAGCGGGAGGGCCCGGCCGAACGTGCGCGTCTGCGCGACCGCGTTCTGGCCGACGGTCGCATCGAGCACGAGCAGCGTCTCGTGCGGCGCGCCCGGCAGGCGGCGGTCGATGACGCGCGCGATCTTGGCGAGCTCCGTCATGAGATCGTCCTGCGTGTGGAGCCGTCCGGCAGTATCGATGATCACGACATCCGCCTGACGCGCGAATGCGGCGTCGATCGCATCGAACGCGACCGACGCCGGGTCCGCTCCGGGCTGAGCCCCGACGAAGCCGACGCCGACGCGATCCGCCCACACGCGCAACTGATCGATGGCGCCGGCGCGGAACGTGTCGCCCGCGGCGAGCAGGACCCGCCGGCCCTCCCGTTTCAGGCGGTGCGCGAGCTTGCCGATCGTAGTCGTCTTGCCGACACCGTTGACGCCGACCATCAGATAGACCGTGGGTGGCTCGGCCGCGGTCGTCAGAGAAGCGTCCGTCCTGCCCTCCCGCAGGATCGCGAGGATCTCGCGCTCGACGGTGTCCAGAAACTGCTGCTCGGTCCTGATGCGCCCGCTGCGCGACAGCCCCTCGACGACATCGATCAGCCGCATCGTCGCGGGCACGCCGAAATCAGCCGCCAGCAGGATCTCCTCGATCCTCTCGAGCGAACCCTCGTCGAGCCCGCGGACCAGCACGCCGACGTCCGTCAGCGCGATGTCCTTGATCTTCTTCCAGAGCGACGGCTTCTCGCCCGCTCGTTTCGCCAGCCTCATGGATGCTCACTTCCGTTCGTTCACCTCAACCCCCAGCGCCGCCGGAGGATCCATTCCGCTGCGAGCAGCAGCACGAGCAGCAGATAGGGATACGCCGTGGCATGCAGCGGGGTCCCGCGGCGCACGCTGTCCTCGCCGGACCGCACCATCGTGCCGCCGGCCTCGAGTCGCGCCGGATCGATCGGCGTGCGCGCGAACTCCGGCGAGTACTGCTCGATGGTCACGCGCCCGCGGCCTTCCGTGACGTTAGTGTCGGCATGGGCGCGAACGCGATAGCTGTATTCGCCGGGCGCCGGTGCATTCGAGAACACCGTATCGCCGGGAGTGGCGGCGATGACGGTATCGAGCGCGACGTTTCCGGCCGCGTCGGCCAGCATCACGTGCATCGAGTCCGCTCGGATCCCGGGCGCGACCCACGGTACGGCCGTGCCGCGCGGCAGCGCCGATCGCGCCGGCCGGACGGGTGGGAGGGCCGCGATGGTCCGTTCCTGCGTCAGCCACCCGGCGAGCGCACTCCAGAGCCGAGTGTAGAGCAGTCTCTCGGCGCCGCCGCGGAACGCCCACTGCCAGTAGCCCGTCCCGAGCGCAACCGCCCATCTGCGGCCGTCGCTGCCGCCGGCGATGGCGAGCGGCATCGGCTGGCCCTGACGCCCGCGCGTCACCATGAGCGGCGCCCACACGCCCTCCGGGAGCGACGTCGGGCGGAGCGTGGACAGGGGCGCGGAACCGGTCACGTCGAGATCGGCGAGCAGCGCCGCCACGGGTGACGCCGGGACGGCAGCGGACGGGAAGAAGTCGCCGGGGATCGCCGCGCCGATCGGCGCCGGCAGCGGGAGCGTGGTCGCGTCATCTGCGGGGAAGATCAGGATGTGTCCGGCGGTGCCTGCCGCCTCATGCGCCCAGTCCGGCGCGTCCACACCGAGGCCGTGAAGCACCACGAGCTGGCCCCGCTCGACGGCGCCCCGGACATCCTCTTCCGTTGCCGGACCCCCCGCCTCGAGTCCGCCCGCGAGCCGTACATAGCGGCCGGTCGCGCTGCGCAGATATGCGCGCAGCGGAAGGCCCAGGCTGCGCTCCAGCACGGGCGCGAGAAAGCGGGGCTCCCAGTCCGGCCGGAACGAGACGAGCGCCACCCCGGCCGGCTCCTCGCCGACCTGGACGTAGAGCGTGCGCACGTTGTCGGCCGCCGCGGCGTCGGGATTCTCGAGCTCGACCTCGAGCCGGACCCGGCCATCCTCCGCTTCCGCCGGCTCGAGGCGCAACTCGATGGCACCGGCCGCGAGACGTCCGCTCGCCGCGCCCGGCACCGTGCTGCGCGCGAGCACCCGGCCGTCGCGACGAACGACGACGCGCACCGAGTCCGCGGCCGCGCCGGCGACGGCGAAGTCCACGTTCACGGGCTGGCCCGCGTCGACCCACTGCGGTGCGGACGCCTCGACCAGGGAGAGGTTGGCGATATCATCGCCGACGCGCACGGTCTCCACCACGAGACCGAGCCGGGGCGCCCAGCGGGCGACGGCATCCGCATCCTCGATCCCGCCATCGGTCAGTACGACGACCCTGCGCACGCCGGCCTCCGCTGCTGCCTGGAGCGCCGGCAGGAGCAGTGTGCGATCATCACCCGGTGCCGAATCCGGGAGTGCGTCCGCGGAAAGCGGGCGCGCGGACTCGCCGAACAGCAGGACCGGCCTGTCATCGGCACGCGCGCGCGCCTCCGCTCGGGCCCGCGTCCAGCGCGTCGCGCTCGAGTCGGCGGGCAGCCGCATGCTGAGCGAAGCGTCGAGCAGGACCTGCGAACCGCGGCCGATTCCGGCGCCGGTCGCGGGGAGATTCGGATCGAACAGGATCAGGAGCAGGATGACGATGGCACCGGCGCGCAGCGCGGCGAGCAGCATGCGGCCCCGGCCCGGCGTCTCGCGCCGACGATAGTGCCACAGGCTCAGGGCCCCGACCGCCGCACTCAGCAGCAGCCACAGGATCCAGCTCAACGCGCTCATGCCCGTCCGCTCGGGTGTGAAAAAGCCCGCCGGCATCAGGCCAGCGGGCTGTTTCTACAACCTATGCCGCGAACCGCGTCGCGCCAGATCTCAGGTCTCGTCGACGGCGCGAGCGGCGCCCGCCTGCGCCGGATTCGTGTCGGCGAACTGGCCCGTCGACGACACGCGCTCGAGGAGGGACGAGCGCTCCGTCGCGATGGCCATGAACTGGTCGCGCAGCTTCGCCGGCAGTTGCGGCGCCTTCGGCAGCTCCACCTTCATGGCATTGATGGCGCGGCCGTTCTTGCGCAGCTCGTAGTGCAGGTGCGGAGCCGTGGCGAGCCCCGTCGAACCGATGTAGCCGATGACGTCCTTCTGCTGCACCCGCGCGCCGACCCGGATCCCCTTCGCGAACCGGCTGAGGTGTGCATACCGCGTCGTGTATCCGTTCACGTGGCGCACCTCGATCATCCGGCCGTACCCGCCGTTCGTGCCCGCGAACGTTATCGTGCCGTTCGCCGTCACCTTGACGGGCGTGCCCGTCCGGCCACCGAAGTCCGTGCCCTGATGCGCGCGGTACACGCCCAGGACCGGATGGTAGCGGCGCGGATTGTATGCCGAGGTGACACGTGCGAAATCGACGGGATACCGGCTGAAGCCGTTGCGGAGCGGGCGCGCTTCCTCGTCGTAGTAGCCCGCGTGCTCCGGCACATCGAACCAGATCGCCGGATGCGACTGGGTGCGCGATACGATCTCCGCGCTGATGATCCGGATGCTGCGCGCGCTGCCGTCCGGTCGGCGCTCGCGCTCGTACACTACACGATACGAGTCGCCGATCTGGATCTCCCGCGTGAAGTCGAGGCGGTACTCGTAGATCGAGGCGAGCTCGCTGACCAGCTGCGGCCGCTCCTGCGGATTCAGCTGCGATGCCGGATCGAACACGACGGTCTGGTACAGAGTCGGGCGGCCCGCCGCGATGACGCCGCCCGCGTAGACCGTGTCGAGCTGGATCGGCGTGATGACGATCCGGCCGTCCCAGCCGAGATCCGCCTTGACGAGGCGGACCGTGCGATCGGCATCCAGCCGCACTTCCACCGCGCGCGGCCGGTCGTCGCGCGACCACCGACGGACGGTCACCTCCGAGCCGGGCGCGAGTCGGCGTGGATCGACGTGCTCGCGCAGACCCATCAGCAGGTCCGCCAGCTCCTGACCGCCTATGCGCGCCTGCGTGAGCACCGTCGACAGCGTCTGACCCGAGCGGAGCACGTGCGTCTCCGTCCGCTCCAGCGGCGCCGCGTACAGTACTCCCAGCCGCGGCGCGCTCGATGGGTCCGGCTCCTCGACGCGCGCGGGCATGAGCGTCACCGCGCCGAGACTGAACGCGGCGATGAGCACCAGCGAGATGACCTTGTACGGGTTCGGCATCAAACCTTCACAGAGTCGTACGTGTGAAGCTGATCAGTCCATCTGACGTCGGATGAACGTCGGAATGTCGAGATCCGTCAGCTGCTGCCGCGCGATCGGCGTCTGCGGCGGCCTGGAGAACGGAAGCGCCTCGGCGTAATCGGTTCCGCGCGGCGCCGCCAGCGTCGCCGCACCGCCGCCGCTGCGGGCAAACCCGCCGTCCCCGCCGGCCGCCGCGAAGGCCGGCGCCGCGTGGGTCGAGCGCGTGCCGAAGTGCGGCCGGATCACGTTGTCGCGCACGGGCTGCTGCTCGTCCCTGTCGAGGCCCGTCGCAATCACCGTCACGCGCACGTCAGCTTCGAGTGTGGGATCGTGCACCGCACCGAAGATGATCTCCGCGTCGTCACCGGCTGCTTCCTTAATAATGGACGAGATGGTAGTCACCTCGTCAATAGCGAGATCCATCCCGCCGGTGATGTTGATGAGCACCCCGGCAGCGCCCTGGATCGTGACGTTGTCCAGGAGCGGGCTGGAAATCGCCTCCTGCGCGGCCTCCATTGCACGGTTCTCGCCACGGCCGTAACCCGTTCCCATGATGGCAGGTCCGCGGCTCTGCATAACCGTTCTCACGTCAGCGAAATCGACGTTGATCTCGCCCGTCACATGGATCAGATCGCTGATGCCCTGGGTCGCATGGAGGAGGACTTCATCGGCCTTTTTTAGCGCATCCCGGAAAGAAGTTCCCTTCCCGACCACGGACAGGAGTCGCTCGTTGGGCACGACGATCACGGTGTCCGCGGAGCGCTTCAGCTCGGAGAGGCCGATCTCCGCCTGCTGCATACGCTTGCGACCCTCGAACAGGAACGGCTTGGTGACGATCCCGATCGTGAGCGCGCCCATCTCCCGCGCGATCTCCGCGATCACCGGTGCCGCGCCCGTGCCCGTGCCGCCCCCCATGCCCGCCGTGACGAACACGAGGTCGGCGCCCTCCAGGATCCGCGCGATGTCCTCACGGCTCTCCTCGATCGCCTGACGGCCGATCTCGGGCCGCGCGCCCGCGCCCAGACCGCGCGTCAGCTTCTTGCCAATCTGCACCTTGTGCTGCGACTGCGCGAGCTTCAGCGCCTGCGCGTCCGTGTTGACGCTGATGAACTCGACACCGTCGAGGTCCTCGGCGATCATGCGGTTCACCGCGTTGCCGCCGCCGCCGCCGACACCGATCACCTTCATGCGTGCGTTCTGCGCCGCACCCTCTTCGAATTCGAAAATCATCATCGTTCCCTCCCTCAGGTTATCCGGTCACCGCCGCCACGCGGTGGACCGGTACGGCGACTGCTAGAAGAACTCGCGGATCCAGGCGACCATGCGGCCGACGAGACTCTCGGTAAGGCGCGCGCCGAACGCGCTCTCGCTCATCTGCTCACCGGCGAACAGCGCGAGACCGGTCGCGGTCGCGAACTGCGGCCGACGCACGGAGTCGGCAAGGCCGATCAGGCCTTCACCGGGGACGCCGACGCGGACGGGCATCCCGAACGCGTGCTGCGCGACTTCCACGGCGCCGGTCAGTGCCGCGCCGCCGCCGGTCAGGACGGCGCCCGCGCCGAGCTTGCCGAGCTCGCCGGCATTCTCCATCTCGCGCGCCACGAGCCCGAGGATCTCATCGAGCCGCTGCTCGATGATGTGCGCGATCAGCTCGCGGGCGACTTCGCGCCGCGTGCCCGGTCCCGGTCCGGGCAGCTCCACGGTCTCGCGTGGATCGACGAGCTGTGCGTAGGCGACGCCGTGCTTCTCCTTCGCCTTCTCGGCCTCGAGGTAGGTGATGCTGAGCCCCTTGGCGAGGTCGTTCGTGACGGTGCCGCCACCCCACGGGATGGAGCAGAGGTGGCGCATCTTGCCATCGCGGAAGATCGCGAGCTCGGTCGTCGACCCGCCGAGATCGACGAGCGCGACCCCGACATCCTTCTCGTCGGGCGTGATCGCGGCGAGCGATGTCGCGAGCGGCTCGTGCACGGTGCGCTCGATGCGGTAGCCGGCACGGCTCACCGCCTTGCGCAGATTCTGCGTCGCGGTGATCGAGCTCGTAATGATGTAGACCTCCGCCTCGAGGCGCGTACCCGCCATGCCGATCGGGTCGCGAATGCCGTGCTGGTGATCGACGATGTATTCCTGCGGCAGCACGTGCAGTACCTCGCGGTCGGCAGGCACGACGACGGCGCGCGCCACCTCCTGCACCCGCTTCACATCGGCGCTCGAGATCTCCTCACCATGCACGGCGACGACGCCGTTCGACGTGCGTGCATGGATGTACTCGCCGGCCACACCCGTGCAGACGCGTGCGATGCTGACACCGGCCATCAGCTCCGCTTCCTTCATCGCCGCACGCACGGATTCCGTCGTGCCCTCGATGTCGGTGACCACCTCGCGGCGCATCCCGACGGTCCGTGCCTGTCCGACGCCGAGGATCTTCAACCGGCGACCGCGCGCATCCGCGACCACCTCGGCGATCACCGCGCAGGTCTTCGTCGACCCGATGTCCAGTCCTGCAACCAGATTCGGTCGCATCTTCAGCTCTTTCCCTTGTGCAGCGATACGACGATCTGGTCATGGAAGCGCACGTCGATCCTCTTCACGCGGGAGAGGTCCGGCTCGTCGGCGCGTGCTGCACCTGCGGCCGCCGGCGCGGCTGCGGCGAGCTCGCCGAGCGTGATGTGCAGCTCGCGCAGCCGTGCAGCCGCCGGCCGCGCGGGAACGAGCACCTCCGCGGCACTGGCCGTGCGGAGCACGAGACGGATCGCATCGCCGTGCATGCCGATCTCGGAGATCCAGCCGATGAGGCCCGGCTCCGACCGCCCTGCGTCCGCCAGGAACCCGATGATCTCGAGGGTCTCGCGATCGACCGCGCGGCCGCTGCCGGACACGCGCGTGCGGACCGCCAGCACCGGCAGGTCCAGCGCATCGGCGGACGGATCCACCGGCAGGATGCGGCCGTTCGTTCCGATCGGCCTGAGCTCGGGCGTCCGCGCGAATGCGATCGGAACGGCCTCCGCCACGTGCAGCACGAGAGTACCGGGCAGGCGCCGCCGGATCCGCACGTCCGCCACGAGCGGATTCGCACGCAGCCGCTCGGCCCACACCGCCGCGTCGTCGAACACGTTCGTCGACGGCGTGATGCCGGCCGCACGGGCCGCTGCGGCTGCCGTCAGGTGACGTCCGCCGACGAGCTCGACGCGCTGGACCCGGAACATGCCGAGCGCGCGCAGCGCCAGAGGTGCGAAGACGGCGCCGCCCACGAGCAGCAGCGCGACGGCCGCCATGAGACCGATGCGGCGGAGCGCGGTCCTCATGCGCCCGTGCCCGTGAGAGTGCCCAGGAGGTCGTGCGCCATCTCATCGATGTCGCCCGCACCCATCGCCACCAGCACGTCGTTCTCGCGCAGGTGCTCGCGCAGTGCCCGCGCCATCTCGTCGAGCGTGGGCGTATAACGCACCTGCGCGTTGCCCGTCTCCTCGACCGCACGCGTCACGAGCTCGCCGGTCACGCCGGCGATCGGCGCCTCGCGCGCCGGGTAGACATCGCTCACCCACACGACATCCGCAGCCGCCAGGACGCGTCCGAACTCGCCCGCGAGGTCGCGCGTGCGGCTGTAGAGGTGGGGCTGGAACGCGGCGATGAGACGGCGGCCGGGATACGTGTCGCGCGCAGTCGCGAGCGTCGCCGCGATCTCCGTAGGGTGGTGCGCGTAATCGTCGATGACCGTGATGCCGCGCGCGCTGCCGAGCTCCTGGAACCGGCGGGCTACGCCGGTGAACGACAGCAGCGCGGTCTGCGCCGCATCGAACGTGGCGCCGGCGTGCCGGGCGAGCGCGAACGCGCCCAGCGCGTTGCGCACGTTGTGCAGTCCCGGCGAGCCGAGCGTGATCGTGCCCAGATGCTCACCCCGGTCTTCGATCGCGAACGTCATGCGGCGCCCCTCCTGCCGCACGTCGACGGCGCGCAGCTCGGCCGGCTCGTCCGTGCCGTACGTCATGATGCGCGCGGGTCCGCCCGCCCGGCCCCCGATGCGCCGGGCGCCGTCGTCATCGCTGCACACCGCGATGATCCCATCGGCGCGTACCTGCGCTGCAAAATCGAGGAACGCGCGCTCGACGGCTCCGAGGTCGCCGTAGATGTCGAGGTGATCCGCCTCGACGGACGTGATCACCGCAGCCGACGGCGTGAGTGTCAGGAACGAGCGGTCGTACTCATCCGCTTCGACCACGAAGATCTCGTCGCGACCGGCGTGCAGGCCGCCGCCCCACGCTGCCATCCTCCCGCCGACGAGGCCGGTCGGCTCGAGCCGGGCCGCTTCCAGGATCGCGGTCGTGGCCGCAGTCGTCGTCGTCTTGCCGTGCGTGCCCGCGACGGCGAGCACCGTTCCGCGACTCACGATCGAGGCGAGCGCCTGCGCGCGCTTCAGTACCGGAATGCCACGCTCGCGTGCGGCGGCGACCTCCGGATGCGTCGAGGGGATCGCGGACGTGATCACGAGGCCCGCGGCATCGGCCACGTGCTGCGTGTCGTGTCCGGCGAGAACGGCAACACCGTGGGAGCGCAGCGCATCCGCAACCGCGCCGGTGCGCAGATCGCAACCGGTCACGGTGCCGCCCGCGCGCGCGAGCAGCTCGGCGAGGGCCGACATGCCGGCGCCGCCGATGCCCATGAAGTGCACCGGCCCGCGCCGGGAGAGGGCGCGCAGGTCCACGTTCCGCCACGACTCGTCGCGCCGCTCCGTCATCATGCGATCAGGCGGTGGAGGTGATCGGCGATCTCGCGCGCGGCATTCGGCCGGGCGCGCTCGACCGCGGCCGACTTCATGCGCGCCAGGCGTCCGGCATCGGCCGTGAGCGACAGGATCTCCTGCCACAGCCGCGCCGGCGTCAGTTCGGTCTCGAGCAGCATCGCGGCCGCGCCCGCTTCGGCGAGGGCGCGTGCGTTGTGCGTCTGATGGTCGGCCGCAGCCGTCGGCAGCGGTACGAGCAGCATCGGGCGGCCCCACGCGAGCAGCTCGGCGGTCGCCATTGCACCGGCGCGCGACACGGCCACGTCGGTCGCAGCGAGCGCGTCGGGCATCGCCTCGATGTAGCCGACCGCGTTCACCCACTCGAGTCCGAGCGGAGCGAGCCGCGTGCGGATCGACTCGATGTGATTCGGGCCGGTGGCCCACAGGATCTCGAGCCTCGGCGGTCGCGGCGCGAAGCTGCCTGCGGCCACGCCCTCCAGGGCGCCGAGCAGCGCTTCGTTCACGGCACGGGCGCCCTGGCTGCCACCGACGACGAGCAGCACCACGGCATCGCGCGACAGGCCGAAGCGCGCGCGCGCGCCGGCCGCATCGATCGTGACGTCCGGCGGCCGGATCGGATTGCCGAGCGAGAAGATCTCCGTGTCCCGCCCCGGCCTCAGCAGGCGGGCGGCCTCCGGGAAGCCGAGGTGGACCTGCCGCGCCCAGCGACTGAGCAGACGGGTCGTGAAGCCCGGATGCGAGTTCTGCTCCTGCACCGCGACCGGCACGGCCGTCAGTACCGCCCACATCCCCGCCGGCCCGCTCGCATACCCGCCCGTGCCCACGACCAGCGCCGGGCGCAGCCGCACGAACAGCTTCGACAACCCCGCGAACGTCCCGATGACCGCCGGCACGAGACGCCAGTTGCGCCACACGCCGTCGCGCTGAAAGCCCCGGATCGGCAGCAGCGTGTGCGCCACGCCCTGTGCCGGCAGCACGCGCGACTCCACGCCACGCTTCGCACCGACATAGTGCACGCGCACGTCCGGATCGCGCTGCTCGAGAGCGGCACCGAGCGCGAGCGCGGGATACAGATGACCGCCCGTGCCGCCGCCCGCGAAGATGACGTTCTTCATGCCGTCACCTCCGTTGCGCGGCGCGCGATATTGATCAGGATCCCGACTGCGGCGAGGCACACGAGCAGGCTCGTGCGACCGTACGACATGAATGGCAGCGTGACGCCGGTCGTCGGAATCAGTGCCATATTCACGAAGATGTGCAGCAGTGCCTGCACGACGATAAGATTCGTGATACCGATGGCGAGCAGGAACCCGAACGGATCCGGCGCGTGACGGGCAATGCGGAATCCGATCAGTCCGAAAGCAGTGAACACTGAAATCACCACGAACAACCCCAGGAAGCCCCACTCCTCGCCGATCATCGCGAAGATGAAGTCGTTGTGCGGCTCCGGCAGGTACCCGAACTTCTGCACGCCGTGGCCGAAACCGCGACCGAAGATGCCGCCGCTGCCGATCGCGATGAGCGACTGCGTGATCTGATAGCTGACGTTGTCCGGGCTGTGCGTCGGATCGAAGAACGCCGCGAGCCGCCGCGCGCGATACGCCGCGGCGCCGATCTGGGACCAGAGCAGCGGCACGCCGACGATGGCGAGGAGGATGAAGTGGCCGATGCGTGCGCCGCCGGCGAACACGACGAGTGAGCCGAGCAGCAGCACGATGACCGCGGCGGACATGCTCGGCTGCAGGAAGATCAGCAGCACGACCACGCTCCACACCAGCAGGAACGGGAGCAGTCCGCGGGACAGGCTGTTGAGCCGGTCCTGCTTCTTCAACGTGAGTGCCGCAGTCCAGATGATGATGCCGAGCTTGGCGAGCTCCGATGGCTGAAGTGCGACCGGGCCGACCTGGAGCCAGCGGCGGCCGCCGTTCGCGACCAGCGAATGCGAACCCGGGATCAGCGTCAGCACGAGGGCGGCGACGATGATCAGCAGGATCGGCCAGGCGAGGATGCGCAGCCGGCGGTAATCGATGTAGGCCATCACCACGAGCAGCACGAACCCCATGGCCGCGCCCGTGACCTGGCGGATCACGTAATAGTAGTCCGGCTCGCCACGCGTCTGCGCGAGCACGGAGCTCGCGCTGTAGACGGAGACGATGCCGACCGACAGCAGCATGAGCGTCAGCAGCAGCAGCGCCGGCGCTTCCCAGCCCTGCCGCAGGCGCGACGCCTCCGCCGCGCCGCTCCACTCGGCGGCGGACATCCGCATGACCGTCGCCCGGCTCATCGCGCGACTCCCGCGAAGCGACCTGCCAGCTCCTTGAAGCGGCGGCCGCGATCCTCGTAATCGCGGAACATGTCGAAGCTCGCGCACGCCGGCGACAGCAGGATCGCATCGCCCGGGTTCGCGACGAACGCGGCACGCGCGACGACGTCCTCGAATGCGCCATCGACCCGCTCGACCGGCACGTGTCCGGCCAGGTCCTGCTCGACGACCGCGCCCGCCTCGCCGTATGCGATCACGCGCTGCACGCGGCCGCGCATCGCCTCCAGCAGCCCGGTGTACGGCTCACCCTTGTGCCGGCCGCCGAGCAGCAGCACGACCGGACGATCCATGCTGCGCAACGCCACGACCGTCGACCCGATGTTCGTCGCCTTGGAGTCGTTGATCCACAGGATGTCGTGGGCATCGGCCACGACCTCGAGACGGTGCTCGAGGCCCGTGAACGTGCGCAGTCCCTCGGCGACCGCATCGGTGCGGGCGCCCGCCGATACGGCGGCTACGGCGGCCGCGAGCGCGTTCGCACGGTTGTGCTCGCCGAGCACGCGCAGCTCCGTCTGATGCACGAGACGCGTCTCGGTGCTGGCGATGCGGATGCGGAGATCGCCGGCGGCATCCACCCAGCCGCCCTCCTCTCCCGCGGCAAGTGAGGTGTTGACGCGGAAGACACGACGGCAACCATCCGCCTCCCCAGGCAATTCAACTGCCGCCGCATCTTCCGCGTTCAACACCCAGATGCTCGTGCGCGTCGCATTGCGGAACAGACGCGCCTTGTCTGCATAGTACGCCGCCACCGACGGATACCGGTCCAGGTGGTCCGGCGAGAGGTTCGTGACCACGCCGATACGCGGCGCGAACGTGTCGATATCGGCGAGCTGGAACGAGCTCGCTTCCACGACGACCCAGTCCGGCTGCTCCGTGCGGAGCGCCACATCCGAGAGCGCGATGCCGATATTGCCCGCGGCCGCCGCATCGAATCCGGATGCAGCGAGCAGATGGGTCGTCAGAGCGGTCGTCGTGCTCTTGCCGTTCGTGCCCGTGATCGCGACGACCGGCGCGCGCAGCTCGCGGAACGCGAACTCGAGCTCGGAGATGCGGGGCACGCGGGCGACTGCCTCGTCCCTCAGGATCGGTGCGGTCGGTGGCACGCCCGGACTCAGGACGATGAGGTCGCAGCCGGCCAGCTCGACCGCGCTGTGGCCGCCCGTCTCCGCTCGACCGCCCGCACTGCGCACCGCCGCGGCGGCCTGCTCCACCTCGGTCGAGGAGCCGGCATCGGAGGCGAACACATCGTGACCCCGCGCCCGCGCCAGCCGCGCGGCCGAGCTGCCGCTCCGTGCCAGTCCGAGGATGCCCACGCGCATGATGCTCACCGGATCTTCAGCGTGCTGAATGCGATCAGGCTGAACAGCAGCCCGAGGATCCAGAAGCGCACGATGATCTTGCTCTCCGCCCAGCCCGCCTTCTCGAAGTGGTGATGGAGCGGCGACATCAGGAACAGGCGCTCGCCTGCGCCGCGCGTGCGCACCGTGTACTTGAACCACGACACCTGTGCCATCACCGAGATCGCCTCGAGCACGAACACGCCGCCGATGATCACGAGCAGGAACTCGGACTTCAGCATGATCGCGACGGCGCCGAGCGCGCCGCCGAGCGCCAGCGAGCCGGTGTCGCCCATGAACACTTCCGCGGGATGCGCATTGAACCACAGGAAGCCGAGCGAGGCGCCGGCGAGCGCGAAGCAGAAGATCGTCAGCTCGCCCGCGCCCGGCATGTAGAAGAGACCGAGGTAGCGCGAGGTGTCGACGCGGCCGATCAGGTACGCGAATATGCCGAACGTGCCGGCGGCGATCGCGGCGAGGCCGCCAGCGAGGCCATCGAGGCCGTCGGTCAGATTCACGGCATTCGATGCGCCGGCGAGCACGAACATGACCCATGGCACGAAGAGCAGCGGCGCCATGGCAATGTGCCACTCGGCGAAGAACGGCAGGCTCGTCCAGGTCGGCGCCACGCCGCTGAGCGGAAACATCAGCAGAGCCGCTCCCATGATGAACCCGAGCACCGACTGGCCGACGAGCTTGTACTTGCCGACGAGGCCTTCCGTGCGACGACGGACGACCTTGAGGTAGTCGTCGAGAAAGCCGAGCGAGCCGAGCCACACGAGCACGACGAGCGCGATGATCGTGAATCCGGTGTTCAGCCTGGACCACAGCAAGGTCGAGCTCACCGTCGACATGATGATGAGCGCGCCGCCCATCGTCGGCGTGCCCGCCTTCTGCAGGTGCGACTGCGGGCCCTCCTCGCGGACGACCTGGCCGACGCGCAGCCGCCGCAGCCAGCGGATCACGCGAGGCCCGAGCGCGAGCGAGATGAACAACGCGGTCGCCATGCTGCCGGCCGCGCGGAACGTCACGTAGCCGAACAGGTTGAACAGGATGAATCCCGTCTGCTCGTAGAGCGGCCAGAGGAGGTGGTACAGCATCAGTGAATCCGCCGGCCGCTGGAATGACTCTGGGGGTGCTCCGCCGCTCGCGCGTCCTCACGCGATGCGGTGGTCGTGTCGATCGCCCGCGACCCGAAGGCCTCCCCGTGCGGGTGGAGCAACCCCCATTCCTCTTCCATGCGCGGCAGCAGGCGCTCGAGCGCCACGCCGCGCGAACCCTTCAGCAGGACGAGCTCGTTCCCCGTGAGCGCCGCCTTCAGCGGCTCCCACGCATCGAGCGCATCCTCCGTGGTGATCAGACGTGAGCCGAGGGCAGCGCGGTGCGGGCCGAACGCAGCCGCGAACTCGCCCGTCGCGACGACCAGGTCGAAATCCGAGCGGGCGATCTCGGTCGCCAGCTCCTGATGGATCTCTGCGCTGGTCGGCCCGAGCTCGAGCATGCTGCCGAGCACGGCGACGCGACCGCCACGGCGCGGCATCGAAGCCAGCAGGTCCACGGCCGCCCGCACGCTCGCAGGATTTGCATTGTAGCAGTCGGCGATCACGACCATGTCGCCGATGCGATGGAACTCGGTGCGCATCTTCGGCGGCTCGAGCGACATGATGCCGGCGATCGCGGCCTCGGCCGGAACTTCCCACGCCAGGGCGATGCCGAGAGCCACGAGCGCGTTGCGTGCGTTGTGGCGGCCCCGCAGCTCGAGTGCGACGTCACGCCCGCTCCAGCGGAAGCGTACGCGGCCCTCGTCGTCCAGCCGCACGTCGGAGCCACGCAGCTCTTCGTCCGCCGCGGCGGTCAGTCCCGCGACCCGGACGGCACCGCGCATGGCGCGTGCACGGACGGCGAGACTCGGCGGGTCATCCGCGACGACGATCGGACCGTCGAGCGGCACCCACGGGAGCACGGAAGTCTCCTCGCGGAGCACACCCTCCAGATCGCCCAGACCCTCGAGGTGCTCGGCGGAGATACCCGTGACGACCGCCGCATCGGGCTCCACGATCGCCGCGAGCTGCGCGATCTCGCCGGGCGAGTTCGTGCCGATCTCCGCAATCACGACATCCGCCGGCTCCGGCGTGTCGAGCAGCGTGAGCGGCGCGCCGATCAGATTGTTCAGGTTGCCGCGGGTCGCGTGCACGCTGTATTTCGGTGCGAGTGCGGCGCGCAGCAGCTCCTTCGTGGTCGTCTTTCCGTTCGAGCCGGCCACCGCGCAGACGCGCGCCCGCAGCTGCCGCCGGCGACAGCGCGCGAGGCGGCCGAGTGCCTCGAGCGTGTCGCCGACGACGTAATAGCGCAGGTCAGCGGGCGCATCCTCCGGCACGGTATCCACGACGGCGCCGAGCGCGCCCGCCGAGCGCGCCTGTGCGAGGTATCGATGGGCATCATGCGTCGCGCCGCGCAGCGCGACGAACAGCTCCCCGCCCTTCAACTGCCGGGTGTCGGTGCTGACGCCCGTGAAGAGCACCGACTCATCGCCCGGGCGCGCAGCAATGCCGAGCGCGGCGGTCACCGTGGCCTCGCTCCACGCACTCATGCCGCACCCCGCAGCAGCTCGGCGACGATCACGCGCTCATCGAACGACTGCTTCTCCCGGCCGATCACCTGATACGTCTCGTGTCCCTTGCCGGCCAGCAGAACGACGTCATCGGCAGAAGCAGTGCGCAGTGC
This sequence comes from Longimicrobiales bacterium, assembly GCA_036374995.1. Taxonomy (GTDB): domain Bacteria; phylum Gemmatimonadota; class Gemmatimonadetes; order Longimicrobiales; family RSA9; genus SH-MAG3. The sequence continues at coordinate 38,215 of DASUSS010000093.1, forward strand.
ATGCGCAATGGCGTTCCGCCGGTCCGTGATGCGCACGTGCGGGCGCGTCATCCCCGCCTCGATCTCATCGATGATCGCGTCGGGGTCCTCCGTGCGCGGATTGTCCGACGTGACGATCGCGACGTCCGCATGGTGCTCGGCGACCGCACCCATCTCGGGGCGCTTGCCGCGATCGCGGTCGCCGCCCGCGCCGAACAGCGTGATCAGGCGTCCCTTCGTAAGCGGCCGCAGCGTGGTGAGCACGCGCTCCAGCGCGTCGGGCGTGTGCGCGTAGTCGCGCAGCACGGGACACGGCACCTCACTGATCCGCTCCAGCCGTCCGGGCACCTGCGGTACCGTCGTGATCGCAGCCGCGGTCTCCTGTACGGTGAATCCGAGCGAGAGGCACGCCGCAGCCGCGCCGAGCACGTTCTCGACGTTGAAGCGGCCGAGCAGCGGCAGCGATGCGGCCGCGATCCCGTCCGGTGTGCGCAGCACGAACCGCGAGCCATCGGCGCGCAGCTCGATCCCGCTGGCCGAGACATCGGCCGGGTTGTCGATGCCGAACGTCAGCGACTCCGGCGCTTCCTGTGCCAGACCGTCCCACGCCGCGTCATCCGCGTTCACGACCGCGCAACCGCCGCTCCGCAGCAGCTTCACCAGCGAACGCTTCGCGCCGAGGTACGTCTCGATCGTGCCGTGGTAATCCAGATGGTCCCGGCTCAGGTTCGTGAACACGGCGACGTCGAACCTGAGCGCGTGCACGCGCCCCTGCTGGAGTGCGTGCGACGATACCTCCATCGCGAGCGTGCGCACGCCGCGGTCGACCAGCAGGCGCAGCGTACGGGCGAGCTGAACCGGGCCCGGCGTAGTGAGCGACTCGCTGCCCGGCAGCGTCGAGCCGTCGTCGAGAATCGCGCCGAGCGTGCCGAGCGAGGCCGTCGGCTCGCGCTGCGACAGCATGTGGCGTAGCACCCATACGGATGTAGTCTTCCCGTTCGTCCCGGTGACGCCGGCCATGCGGAGCGAGCGTTCCGGCTCGCCGTAGAAGACGCTCGCGGCGACGGCCGCTGCGCGGCGGCCGTCACTCACCCGGATCTGCGGCAGCGCCACATCGCTTACGCGGCGCTCGACGAGTACGGCTGCGGCGCCCGCCTGCGCCGCGGCGGGAACGTATGCGTGTGCATCGGACTCCGAGCCGGCCCAGGCACAGAACAGGTCACCACCGGCCACGTCGCGGCTGTCATCCGCGATTCCGGTGATCGTTGCCTCGACTCCGGCTGCCTCCACGAGCAGACCGGCGTCGTGCAGGCTGCGCGTGAGGAGCGTGAGCGTCGTGCTGCGCGACCGTGTCATTCGATCGCCTCTCCGATGACACGGATCACGCGCGCACTCATAGACGCCTCGCCGGCGGCAGGAATCGTCCGCAGCACGCGGCCGCGGCCCTCCACGCGGAGCCGGAAACCCGCTTCGTGCAGGCGGCGCACACCGTCGCGCAGCGACATGCCGGACACGTCCGGCACGACACGGGGGTCCGCGCCCGTCGCTGCGGCAGCGTCCGAGCGGGATGGCGCCGGGATGCGGGCGACACTCGTGCGTACGCGCGCGGCGCTCGGCACGGCATACGCCATACGGCCCGCCACGGATGCCGCTCGTGCGATCGACGCCGGATCGATCGGCGTACTGCGTGCGGCGAGCGCCGCCTCCAGCGTCGCGCGCGTCACGGGCGCCGCCGCCTGCGCGCCGTAGTAGCGACCGCCGCCCGGCTCATCGAGCTTCACGATCAGGACCAGCTGCGGTTCGGCCGCCGGGAAGAAGCCGGCGAACGATGCCGTGTACGCACCGGCACGGTAACGGCCGTGCTCCGCGATGCGCGCCGTACCGGTCTTCCCGGCCACCTCGAACGGACCGAGCGCAGCGGCGCGGCCCGTGCCGTCCTCGACGGCGGCCATCAGGACGTCGCGGATCGCGTGCGCCACCTGCTCCGGGATCACACGCCTCACGACACGCGGCTCGAAAGTCTGCTCCACACGTCCATCCCGGGAGCGCACCTCCCGTACCAGCCGCGGCGCGAGAAGACGCCCGCCGTTCGCGATCGCGCCGTATGCGAGTGCCATCTGCAGCGGCGTGACCGAGATCTCGTACCCGATCGCGAGGCGCGAGGCCGACGTTGCCGACCAGCTGTCCGGCCGACGCAGCACGCCGCTCGACTCCGATGGATACTCGATTCCCGTCGGTGTACCGAACCCGAAATCGCGCAGTGTGACGTACTGCTCGCGCGGGGCGAGTCGCTCAGCCACCTTCGCAACGCCAATGTTCGACGATTCCCGCAGCGCTTCGCCCAGCGTCATCCAGCCGTGCGGGTGCGAGTCCGTCAGACGCAGGCGCTCGTATTCGCCCTCCTCACCGAACACGCTGTCGCCGAGTGTCGCGCGCCCGAGCGACAGCAGTGCCGCAACCGTGAACGGCTTGAGTGTGGAGCCCGGCTCGTACGGCTCCGTCACACCGCGCCAGTTCCGCGCACGCGCATCGCCGCGCCGGCTCACCGCCGCCAGGATCTCGCCCGTCTGCGGATCGGCCATCACCAGCTCGCCGCCGCGCGCACGGTTGCCGGCGATTGCATCCGCCAGCGCCGCCTCCGCAATCGCCTGCAGGTCGTAATCGATCGTGAGGTACACGTCGCGTCCGGGCGTCGGCTCCACGACGCGTAGCATTGCGCCCGGCAGCGGCCGCCCGCGTGAGTCGCGCCGCACGATCGCGCGACCGGGTCGCCCGCTCAGGATCGAGTCCAGCTCCAGCTCGAGACCGCCCTGCGCCACTCCGTCCAGCCGCACGGGGCCGAGCAGCTCGCGCGCCACGTCATCGTTCGGATGAAAGCGTCGCTGCACGGCCTCGAAGTGGATGCCGGGCACGCCATCGAGCGCATCGCGCACCGCGAGGCCGTAACGGCCGGGCAACACCACCCAGCTGCGCCTGCGGTCGGTGTAGCGGCGCGCTTCCGATCTCGTCGCGTCGACGTGCTTCACCAGGAGCGACACCACCCGATCGCGTTCCGCGATCTCGCGCGGCGCAATCGCAATGCTGAACACTTCCTGGCTCGCAGCGAGAGGAACACCGTCACGATCGTAGATCGTGCCCCGCGGCGCCTGCAGCGTGAGCGTGTCGCCCTGCTGCGCCAGCGCGCGCGTGCGCCAGGACGCGCCCTCGAGCGCGCCCAGCTGAAAAGCACGGCCCGAGGCGAGCGCAGCGCTCAGCAGTACGCCGGCCAGGAGGATGCGCCGTCGCACCTCCGGGCTTCGTCCGCTCCCCCGGGCCGCCATCAGCGCCGCTCCGCCGCCGTCAGCAGGCCGCGCCCCATAGACTCACCGCCTTCTCCCGCAGCCGCGTACGCCGGTGCGTGCAGGAATACGATCTCGCTTCGTGTCGGCGTGCGCAGGTCCAGACGCGCCGCCGCCACCGCTACGATCCGCGAACGGCTCTCCAGCTGCTGGATCGAGCGCTGCAGCTCCGACCGCTCCGACTGCAATAGCACGCGCTCCGCCCGCGCCGCGTCCAGACCGCGCAGCTCGTCGAGCGCACGGCTCTGCCGCCACACCACCAGGCTCAGGGAGCCGAACAGGAGAGCGCACGCGATGCCCATACGGATCGCGCCCGTACCGCCACTCATACCGCCTTCTTCCACGCACGCAGTCGCGCACTGCGCGCACGCGGGTTCGATCCCACTTCCGCCTCTCCCGCCATCACCGGCTTGCGCGTCAGCGCCCCGCCGAGCGCCACGCCCCGGCACCGGCACACCGGCAGCTCCGGCGGACACACACAGTCCCGACTCCATTCGCGGAACGCATCCTTCACGATGCGGTCTTCCAGCGAGTGGTACGACAGCACCACGAACACGCCGGCCGCCTCGAGCCGATCACGCAACGCCACCAGCGCACGCTCCAGCACCGCCAGCTCGTCGTTCACAGCGATCCGCAGCGCCTGATAGATCCGCGCACGATCCTGAACCGTGATCCGCGGACCGTAGAACCGATCCAGCACCTCGTTCAGATCATCGCTCGTGCGGAACGGCCGCTCGCTCCGCCGACGTACCACCGCCGCCGCCAGCCGGCGCGAGCGCCGCTCCTCGCCGTACCGGTAGAACACATCTGCCAGCTCCGACTCCGGCCAGTCGTTCAGCACGTCCGCCGCCGTCGGCGCCGCCGCGTTGCTCGACATCCGCATGTCCAGCGGTGTCCCCGCCCGGAACGAGAACCCGCGCTCCGCGGCGTCCAGCTGATGCGAGGAAACGCCCAGATCCAGCAGCGCGCCCGCCAGGGTGCGACCGTCCGTCTCCGCGGCATCCGCGAAATTCGCGTTCACCAGCTCCACCCGATCCCCGTAGGGCTCCAGCCGACGTCCAGCCACTTCGAGCGCCTCCGCGTCCTGGTCTACGCCGATCACCCTCGCCGCCGCACCCGACCGCAGTATCGCCTCCGTGTGACCGCCCGCTCCCACCGTCCCGTCGAAGTACAGACCGCCGCGCTCCGGCCGCAGGTACGACAGCACCTCCGCCACCATGACCGGCTCGTGATAGCTGCCCGCCTCTGCCACTAGCGGAAGATGTTCGCGGCAAACTGCTGGAAGTCCGGCGTCGCACGCTTCACCGCCGCCTCGAACTTCCCGGGATTCCAGATCTCCACCTTGTTGATCGCGCCCACCAGCAACGCCGTACCCTCCAGCTCCGCCGCACTGCGCAGGCCCGCAGGGATCAGGATCCGGCCCTGCGCATCCGGCGTCACTTCCACCGCATTCGACATCACCGACAGCACCCACATCCGGCCCGCAGGATCACGCATCATGTCCTGCATCCGTTCCTCCACCTCCAGCCACTCCGTCTCCGGGTACAGCGCCAGCGACGGCGGATACGGCTGCACCAGCACGAACCGCTGATCCGTCGCCTCCCGACGGAACTGCGCCGGCAGGCTCAGACGACCCTTGTCGTCCAGCTGATGCTGAAAGCTGCCCAGGAACTTCCCTCCCCGGACCGGGGATCGGGTACCCGCCATGCTCCGCTGTGCCGTCCGTTCGTGGCTTGGGATGCCATTGTCCACCACCTCACCCCACTTCGCCCCACCAAGGTACCCCGCTGCTCCAGGGCGGTCAAGAGTGTTCTGCTCCGAGATGGGACGGACCCGCGCAGCGATGGGAACGGGGCGGTCCTTGCATGTTTCTCCGCTCCACGGAGGCTCATGGAGCGGAAGATTGCGGTAATCGTGAGACCCCCTGCGGAGGCCGAGAAGCTGAAGGCTCTGCGGGAGGCGGTGGACGCGGTCCGGAAGGAGGGCGTGCGGGTCGCCGTGCGCCGCACGCGGGAGCGCGGCGATGGGCGCCGGCTCGCACGGTCGGCGGTGCGGGCGGGGTGGGATATGGTGGTGGCGGCGGGTGGGGACGGGACCGTGAACGAGGTGGTGAACGGGCTTGCCCGCGCCGGACATGATGCGGTGCTGGGCATCGTGCCTCTGGGCACGGCGAACGACTTTGCCGCGGGGTTGGGGATCCCGGAGGACATCGATGCGGCGCTGCGCCTGGCGGCGTTCGGACGGTCGGTGTGCGTCGACGTGGCGCGGGTGAATCGGCGCTGCTTCATCAACGTGTCGACGGGCGGGTTCGGTGCGGACCTGTCGCAGGCGGCGGGCCGGGGTCTGAAGCGGTACGCGGGCGGCCTCGCGTACGTGGTCCGCGGCGTGAAGGGCCTGCTCGATTTCCGTCTCCACGGCGGTGTGTTCCGTGTGAACGGGAGAGTGGTGTACGCCGGCGAATTCGTGTTCTTCGCGGTGGGCAATGCGCGGCAGACGGGCGGCGGCACGCCCGTCGCTCCGCTGGCGGACGTCGATGATGGGTGCCTGGATGTGATGCTGGTGCGGGATGTATCGCGTCTGGAGTTCATCCGTCTGCTGCCGCGACTGCGCCGGGGCACGCATCTGCGGAGCCCGCATGTGAGTTATTACCGGGCGCGGCGGTTCGAGGTGGAGACGCACGGGGACGTGGCAGTGAATGCCGACGGGGAGCCGGTCGCGGGACGCGTGCTGCGGTACGAGCTGCTGAAGCGGGGTCAGCCGGTGGTCGTGGCGGACGCGGCACCAGATTTCTGATATGTCCGATCCGGGCAGATTCCCGCCCGGCGCCATGGGCGGCCGGGATATCCGGGCGGTCGCGCGTGCGTTGCGCCGGAGCCGCTGACGCGGCCGCTGGCGCCGTGGCGTGGATCACCGATCTGCGCGCATGGGACGTATCAGAAATCTGGTGCCGCGTCCGCCACCGGCCGCCCAGCGAAAAAAAGGGCCGCCCCCTCGCGGGGGCGGCCCTGGTTGTTCGGGATGAAGAGTTGTGACTAGCGGCCGGAGCGGATGAGCGCGTCGGCGACGTCGAGATACTGCGCGACCTGCTGGAGCAGCTGCGCGCGGAGCGAGGCCTGCTCGGTGTAAGCGGACGCGCTCTCGAGGAGGACCTTCGCGCGATCGAGCATCGGCTTGGCGCGACGCGCGGGCTCTGCGGTCGTCGCCTCGCGGAGGATACCGTCCGCCTGCTTCAGCAGCGCGTAGCCGTTGAAGAAGTTGATCATGCCGACGGTCCGCTCGGACTTGCCGATCTCGCGCGCAGCCTCGAAGAACGGCAGCGCCTGCTGCGGTCGGCCCGCCTGCGTAGTCTGGAATCCCTTGAGCGACATCTGCTGCGCGAGCGTCTCGGCCTGATCCGCGGCGAGCGAGTTGTTCGCGAGGCCGGACTTCGCGGCGGCAAGCGCCTGGCTGAGCTGACCCGACTCGAGCAGCATCACGGCCTTGCGGAACGCAATGCCGGAGAGGTTCGGATCGAGCGATGAAGCGCGATCCATGGCTGCGATCGCCTGCTCCGTGCGGCCGGCCTCACGCAGCACATCGGAGTAGACGAGCCACGCCTGTGCGTCGTCGGAGCCCCTCGTCGCGCGCTCACCGACCGCGAGGGCACGCTCCTGGTTGCCGATGTTCTTGTACGCGAGCATCAGGTTGCGCAGCACCGTCGCATCGGCCGAGTCGCCCTTCATGTCGACGGCGCGCTGGTAGTGCTGGATCGCCTTCTGGAAATACTGGTTCGCCTGCTCCGTGTTGCCGTTCGCCGGGCCGCCCGCCTGCTGGAGCTTGAGGCCGGCATTCATGGCAAAGTGGCCGGCGTACTCGACCAGCGCAGCGGAGGCGTCGGTCGCGCCTGCGGGCTCCTCGACGAGGCGCAGCGCACCGGCCGGGTCCCCCGCATTCGCGAGCTCGTGAGCGATCGTGAGGCGCACGTTCTCGTCGCCGGGATTCAGCTCGAGGTACTGTGCGAAGTACTGCTGCGAGAGATCATTGCGCCCGAGCTTGGACGCCACGATGCCCGCGGCCTTCAGCGCGTCGGTGTGGATCGGCTCGATCTCCAGCACCTTCTGATACGCCGCGAGCGCTTCCTCGCCGCGATCCATGTTCAGCAGCGCCGAGCCGCGCGCGTAGTTCGCCGACACCGAGTTCGGGTTGATCTCGACGGCCTGCGTGCAGAGATCGAGCGCCTGCTGCCAGCTCTGGCTGTTGATGTAGTCGTTGCAGAACTGGATCAGCGACAGCTGCTTGACGTACGTCTCGAACGACTGCACCACCTGCTGCGCGCCCTGGTCCGGCGACTGGAAGGCGAACGATGGGACTTCGAACGCATCGCCGCCACCCGCCGGCCGGAACTCGGCCGTCACCTGCCCTGTCGCCTCATCGAGCGTGCCGCACAGGACGAGCTGCGCCGCATTCGTCGTCGACGCGAGCTGCACCCACTTGATGCAGTCCATCTCGTCTTCCTTCAGCGAGTACTTCTTCAGACCCTCCTTGATCGCCTTCTCCTCCGCCGGAGCGTGAGTCGGCATCCGGTTGATCTGATCGCGGATCCGATCGGCGATACGCTCGCCGTTCTTCGTGGTCCTGCCCTGGGCATTCACGAAGTCGGGAACGAGCACGCGCATGCGGCTCTGCGCCTGCGCGGACGCCGGCGCTGCATGCCCGGCGAACAGTGCGCCGGCCAGCAGCGAGACTCCGAACACCGTGAAGCGACGATTGGACGTGCGTGCCATCTCTCGGTTCTCCATCCCGAAGGAACCCTGTACCACCACCGGCAGGAGGTGGCTACGAATGATAATTGTTAACCTTTTCTGCGCGGAAAGTTCGCCGATCTCAAGGACTTTGGTGCATTCCGTGCAGCGGGTGGCAGGTGCCGGGTACCGGATTGCGGGAATATCCGGCAAATACTACCCGCATCCGGACTGCGTTGCAAGTATCACACCCCGTGCGGTCCCCGGACGGAGGCCGAAAAAGGACGGAACTCTGCAACTCGTCCCGCCCGGAGTCCTGCGGGTCGGTGTGGCATGTCCTCTACAGGGAACAACCCTTGCACCCGCGGGAGACACTCGGAGGGAGGGTCACATGAGGGCAGCAGGCCGGGAGATGAGCGCGGAGGAGGCGCGGGCGCGCGCGACGCTGGTGGCGTCGGTGTCGGCGCTGACGGGCGAGGCGCTGGAGCGCCGTCACGAGGCGCTGATGGAGTGGGCGGATACGGAGCTGGGCCTGGAGCGCGCGTATGCGGAGCAGGTCTACGCGCTTGCGGAGCAGGAGGATCTCGAGCCGGTGCTCGCGTTCGAGCTGGTGCGATCGGGTCTGGGCGTGCGGGAGCTGGAGGCGCCGGAGCAGGACATGGGCGAGGCGTCGCAGCAGGCGCCACCGGAGTGGGTGGCTGAGGAGGTGGTGGAGCTGGACGACGTCGAGCTGGAGCGCCGGCTGCGCGCCAGCTTCCGGCGTCTTCGGTCACATCTTGAGGTGAGCGCTACGCCCGCGGCGGCCGTGCAGGCGCTGCTTCAGGATGCGGACATCGGGCTGGTGCAGATGCGCTGATCGGCTCAGCGCACGAGGAGCTCGGGTTCGCCGAGGGGCTGCCGGTGAAGCGGCCGGCGTGATTCGCCGCTTCGAGCGGAAACCAGCCGCTCGGTGAAGTCGAGCCGCTCCTCGATGAGATCGAGCCGTCGGCTGACCTGATCGAGCAGCATCAGCGTGCGCGCGGTCACCGGATCCTCGGCCACGCGCACGGGCACACGCTCCCGCGTCATCGCCTCCAGCAGGCCGCCGAGCTTCTTCGTGACCGGCCGCAGAATGAGGACTGCGGCGACACACATGAACAGCGAAATCGGCACCAGCGCTCCCACGACGGGCCTCCATTGTTTCCCGGCATTCGCACGACGACTCACTCGCCTTGACTACGGATGACGCGGGGCCGGGGTTTCGGCCCGGCCGCTCCCGGCCCATTCACCCAGGTCAGCGGGGGAATTCCTTCGTGTTGTTTGCCGGATCGAGGTCGAGGAGGATGTTGTCCGGATCGAGAGTGACGGACGAGGGTCGCGCGGTCGTGCTCAGGAGCACGATCTGGCGCGTCTCACGCGATGTCAGGCGCTGCACCGTGTCGCCGACGCGGATGTCGACGGGCATCCACGCCTCGCCGTCGCGAATCACCTCGATGCGGGCGATCCATCGTCCGTCGGCCGCCTGCCACGTGCTCAGCTCGCCTATGCGGTAGTCGAGCGTGCCCGTCGTATGGATCCACTGGTCGAAGAACCAGTCGAGATCCAGCGGACTCGCGGCATTGACCGCGGCGCGCAGGTCCGGCTCCGAGACGTGCTCGAGCCGCTTGTCCGCGTAATACCTCCGCAGCGCCGCCCGGAACGCCTCGTCGCCCATCAGCCAGTGCAGCATACGGAATACGAGCGACGGCTTCGTGTACGTCATGGCGTTGTACGTCGCGAAATCGCGGAACTCGGCGGAAGGCAGCGCAATCGGCTGTGTCGCGCCGGCGCGCTCCATCTCACGGATGCGGTTCAGACTCTGTTCCCAGCTCACCGGCCGTCCGGACGCCGCGAACGCCCAGTTGGTCAGGTAGGAGACGAAGCCTTCGTCGAGCCAGCCCTCGCGCCACTCGTTGTTCGCGAGGATCCCGTGCACGAAGTTGTGACCGACCTCGTGCAGGATGAGCCCCTCGGACGCGGAGCCGTCCATCACCATCATCGGGAACTCGGTGCCGCCCGGCTCGATGCGGTGCACGTTCGTGATCTGCGGCCAGGGGAACGGCCCGAAGATCTCCTCGAACCACTCGAGCGCCGCAATCGTGCGGCTCACGGCTACTCCGTCGTCCCATGCCGTGTCGCCGGGCTGATATAGCACGTGCACCGCGATGTCGCGCAGCGCACCGCCCTCGTAGACGTATTCCGGGCTCGTCGTCCAGGCGAAGTGGTGAACCTGCTCGGCGCGCCAGCGCACGTGCTTGCGACCGCGGGCAGCCTGTGCGGACAGCAGCCCGAGCCGCGCCGGCGAGCGGGGCGCATACGCGTCGCGGCGGAGCAGCGGCCGGGCACCGGCGGCCGCCGCGCTCGTCCAGCCGGGGTCACCCTCGACGGGAACGCCGGTCGCGCCGATGACCTGATCCGCGGCCACATCGAGCGTCACGTCGTAGCTGCCGAACTCGCCATAGAATTCGCCCTGCGGCATGAGCGGCTGCACCTGCCAGCCGCCGCGGTCGTATACCGCGATGCGCGGATACCACTGGGCGAAGTCGTAGTGTCGCCCGCGCCGGCCCTGGCGGCGCGGCGTCGTCGACGGACGCGCATCCCACTCGATGTCCACGGTGACCGTCCCGCCGGGCGGAACGGCACGCGGGAGGGGTACGCCCATCACGGTCGAGTCGGGCGCGCCCGGAAATACGGGCGTGATGCCGGCGCCGCCGATCGTGACGCGCTTCACCCGCTCGAACGCGTGCTCGTCGGGTCCGAGATCGGTGAAGCGGCGCTCGTCGAACTCCAGCTCGCGGCGCGCCCAGGCGCTGTTGGGCCGGAACGCATTCAGGTGGAGGTGGAACCAGAGCGTGTCGATGCGGGCCGGCGCGTTGTTGCGGTACCGGAGCCGCAGCCGTCCGTTGAGCACGTCCGCGGCCTCGTCGAGGCGCGCCTCGATCCGATAGTCCACGTGCTGCTGAAAGTACGTGGTGTCCTGGGCGACGGCAGCGGCGAGGAGCAGGGAGAGCACCAGCATCGTGACCACTCACAGGAGAAATGAGCTGCGCAACCGGCCTTAATACGTAGCCCCGGCGCGGCCGTCCGTCAAAGCAGCAGCGCCGCTTCCGCACGCGACCGCATGCCCGCTTGCCCGGCGCGCTGCCGCGGGTTCTATTTTCCGCGCCAGCCCGCTGCAGGGCCCGTCCGGAGCGTGAGCCAATGGAAACGAAGCGACCCACCAATCCGGCCGCCGAGGAAATACTCGGCCAGTACTTCCCCGTTCTCGACCACGGCTTCGTCTCTCTCGTCGATTACATGGGCGGTGATGAGAGCATCGAGCGCGCGGCACGTGTCAGCTACGGCTACGGCACGCGCAAGTCGAGTCAGACGCGCGGTCTCATCCGCTATCTGCGCCGTCACCGGCACACCACGCCGAGCGAAATGGTCGAGCTGAAGTTCCATTGCGCCATGCCGATGTTCGTCGCACGCCAGTGGATCCGTCACCGCACGGCGAACGTCAACGAGTACAGCGGCCGCTACTCGCTCATGCCGCTGCTGTTCTATACGCCGGAGCCGAGCGATTTCGCGCTCCAGAGCGAGCAGAACAATCAGGGCCGCTCGAGCGAGGCCGCGGATGCCGCGCTCTACCAGGAGACGGTCGCGCGGTGGGAGCGCATGCGCGCGGATGCCGCGGAGACGTACGGCTGGCTCGTCGCCGAGGATGTCGCTCGCGAGCTCGCCCGCATCGATCTGCCGCTCTCGACCTACACGCAGTGGTACTGGAAGATCGACCTGCACAATCTGTTGCACTTCCTCACGCTGCGCGTGGACCCGCACGCCCAGCTCGAGATCCGCGCCTTTGCCGAGGTCATGGCGGGCATGGTGAAGCGCGTCGCCCCGTTCACGTACGAGGCATGGATCGACTACGACGTCGCGGGCGCCCATCTCAGCCGTGGCGAGCTGTCGGCGCTGCGCTCGCTCCTCGCGATCGCGGAGGACGGAGTCGGCGTCCGTGCCGGCTCGACGATCAGGCTGGCCGCGCTCGCAGCGCACGGACTGTCGCCACGCGAGGGTCGCGAGCTGCTCGAGAAGCTGCGTGACCGTGTCGCTCCCGACTTCGAGCTGGACCTCGGCCGCATGCAGCCGCCCGAGGTCGTCGAAGCACGAATGGGCGATGCGGTGCCGAAGGTCGACCGGCAGACCGTTGAGTAGTGCCGGCGTGAGGCGCACTCACGCCGCGGCTTCATGATCGTCATCATCGGCGGCGGCATCAGCGGCCTGACGCTGGCGCACGAGCTGGCGCGCCGCGACCGCCGCTTTCTCCTCCTCGAGGCATCTTCACGCGTCGGCGGCGTGATGCGCAGCGGCCGCGTCGAGGGACACCTCCTCGAGTGGGGTCCGCAGCGCGCACGGCTCACCACCGCCTTCGTGCGGCTCATCGAGGAGCTCGGCCTCCGCGACCAGCTCATTACCGCACCGCACGACCTGCCGCTGTTCGTGTTCCGGGGCGGCCGCCTGCGCCGGGTTCCGTTCACGCCCGCCGCCTTCGCGCGATCGGACATCCTGTCGCTGAAGGGCAAGCTGCGTCTGCTGCTGGAGCCGTTCACGCGCGGTGCGCGCGATGACGAGACAGTCGCGGACTTCTTCATCCGCAAGGTAGGGCGCGAAGCGTACGAGAATCTGGCCGGCCCGCTGTACGGCGGACTCTATGCATCGGACCCGCAGCAGATGATCGTGGGGCTCTCGCTCCGGCACGTGCTCCGCGAGTTCGATGTGCGGCGAAGCATGCTGCTGCCACTGCTGCGCCGCGGTGGCCGCGTGGCGCCGCCGGATGCGTGCTCGTTCCGCGATGGCCTCGAGACAGTGCCGCACGCACTGCACGCCCGCCACGCCGCGCACATCCGGCTGAGCACGCCCGTGCGCAGCATCGACCAGGTCGGCGCCGGGTACACGGTGGCCACCGACCGGGAGCGCATCGAGACCGAGCACGTCGTCATCACGACGCCCGCACCGATTGCCGCCCGCCTGCTGCGCGGCGTAGCCCCGGCCGCGGCCGCCAGCGTCGCGGCTCTCGGCTACAATCCGCTCACGGTAGTCCACCTGCTCGCGCAGACCCGATTGCGCGGGCTGGGATATCAGGTCTCGCTCGCAGAGCCACTGGTCACGCGCGGCGTCACGTGGAACGATTCGCTGTTCGATCGCGACGGCGTCTACACCGCGTACCTCGGTGGTGCGAAGAACGCATGGATCGCTCACGAGCCCGCCGACAATGCGGGCCGGATCGCGGCATCCGAGTTCCGTGCCGTGACGGGCTATGACGCGCGGGTTCTCTCGGTCGCCCAGGAGACCATGCCTGCGTGGGACCGCAGCTGGGCGGCGATCCGGTCGCTCGGCCTCCCGCCGAACCTGCACATCCATGCGAACTGGCACGCGCGGCCGGGCATTCCCGGCCGGCTGATCATGTCCGCGCGCATTGCGGAGCAGCTCGGCGGGCGCTGATCGACGACACGGCCGCGCGCGTCAGGCGCGCGACAATGCGTTCAGGCAGTACGCTCCGGGCTTGCAGCGGCACTCCTGCCAGGGCGCCTCGCTGCCGGCCGGCCGCGCGGGCTCGCCGGCGGCCTCGGCAAGGAACGGGACGGTGAGGTCGGCGAGGAACGAGATGAACGCGGGTGCAGCGTGTTCGATGGGTACGCGGAAGAATTCCAGCCCGCGCGCCTCGGCCGTCTCGCGCAGCTCGTGGTCGAGCTCGGCCAGCGTCTCCGACTGCTCGTGCATGAAGCTCACCGGATCGACGACCACGCGGTCCGCATCGATCTCCTCGATCACATGCCCGACATCCGGTTGCGTCCAGTCGATCGGCCGGTTCGTGTGGTTCTGGTATCCGATCACGTACTCCGGCGCTCCGACCCTGCGCGCGACGTCCGCGCAGAAGTCTCGCACGTACACGTCGTAGCGACTGCCCTCCCGGATGTACTTCATCGGCGTGCCGTGTGCGGAGAACACCAGCTTCGTGCGCGGGTCATCGAGCGACAGATCGTGCTGCCCCAGGACGCGGCGGATCGCGTCCGCGCGGAACTCGAGGTAGGCCGGATGTCGGTGCCAGCCAGAGATCTGGCGGACGGGTGCGGACCAGAGCTGGGCGCGCATGTCGGACTCGAGCCGGTCGAGCGCCGCGACGGTCGTGGACGGGCCGCACAGCGGATAGACGGGGAGCGCAACGATCTGCTGCACTCCAGCGCCGCGCGCACGCTTCACGGCGTCGACAATGAACGGCTCCGTGAACTGCATTCCGAGGATGCAGATCACATCGTGACCGCGGCGCTTCAGCTCCGCCTCCAGCAGCGATGCCTGGTCCCCGGCCTGCGCGCGCAGCGGCGAGCCGCCGATCATCTCGTATTCCGCAATCAGTCCCGGCGCGCGCATCTCCGCGAGCCGCTGCGCCCGCTCGCGCGCCGCCTCGCCGCTGCGCCCCTCCAGTGCATCGTTGATGCTGAAGATGCGGTGAAGAAACGGCACCACCTCTTCCGGCAGCGGCCGCTCCGGCTCGCCGAAATTGAGCAGCAGTACTGCTGATCTCATCGTCCTCTGTTTCCCCGGAACCACTCTACGATGTCGCCGCGACGCGTGGAGTCGCCGATCCCCGCCTCCCGCATGAGCGCCTCGATCTCGTCGATCTCCTGCGGCGCTCCAGCCGAGACGCGCTCGACGCCGCGCTCGTCGAAGATGAACACGTCCTCGATGCGGACACCGATGTCGCGGTACTTCTCCGCCGCCGGCCGCAGCCGCTGGATCATGGCACGGTTGGCGGGCGTGTCCGGCAGGTGGTCGAACACGTCGCCGCGCACGTAGATGCCGGGCTCGATCGTCACGGCACTGCCCGGCTGGAACCCGCTCTCGCCGTTCGAGATGTCCGGGTCGTGCACGGCGAGGCCCACGCCGTGGCCGAGGCCATGCATGTAGAACAGGCGACTCTGCGGCGCGCTGCGGCCCGGTGCCGGCTCGTAGGTCGCATCGGCGGCATCGATCAGACCGAGGCGCGCGAGTCCGTTCGCGATCTCCGTGTTCGCCGCATCGTTCAGATCACGCCACGTCGCGCCGCGTCGGATCTTCGCAGCCGCAGCCCGCTGCGCCGCGAGCACGACCTCGTAGATCGCGCGCTGCTCGGCCGAGAAGCGCCCGTTGACCGGGAACGTGCGCGTCACATCCGCTGCATAGCCGCCGTACGATGCCGCGGCGTCGATGAGCAGCACCTCGCCGTCGTGCATGAATCGGTCGGAGGCCTGGTAGTGCAGCGTCGTCGAGTTCGGCCCGGATCCGACGATCGACCCGTACGCCGGCCCCTCTGCGCCGTTGCGCCGGAACATGTACTCGACGAGCGCACGGATCTCGAATTCGTTCATGCCCGGCTCGGTGCTGCGCATCGCCTCGCGATGCGCGAGCGCCGAGATGTGGACGGCGCGCCGGATCCGGTCCAGCTCGGCAGCCGACTTCTCGCCACGCAGCGTGCGGATCACGCTCTGCACGGTCTTCACCTCGAGGGCAGGGTTCGCCGCGCGGACGCGCGCCAGAACCTGCTGCGGGTAGCTCACGTCGGCCGTGAGCGAGGCATCGAGCGGCGGCGCAATCGTCGAGTAGAGCGCGGCCGTCGTGCGGACGAGCGAGTCGAGCACGGCGCCGAACCGCCGCGCCGACTGCGCGGGTATGCCGGTCAGCGCGCGCGCACGCTCGGGCCCCAGTCGCGCACCCTCCCACACTTCGCGCGCCGGATCACGGTCCAGCACGAACAGCTGCTCCTGCACACGCGCGCCGTGCTTCACCGCCACGTAGGCGGCGGCGGGCTCCATGATACCGGTCAGGTAACGGAAATCCGGCAGCTGCGCGAACGGCAGGTAGTCGGCCGCGGGTGGTGGCGCACCGAAGACGACCAGCACGCCATCGCCGATCTGACTCAGAAGCGCGCGCCGGCGTGCGGCATACTCCGCCGCCGCGATGGGCTCCGGATCGGCCAATGGCGGCAGTGCAATCTGCGCTGCGCGCTCCGGCGCGGGCGCAGCGTCCGGCAGCACGGTCTGCGGCGTAGCAGCGCACGCCGTGCACAGGACGAACATCAGAGAACGGAAGATCCGCATGATCCCTCCACAAGGATGCGCGGCGAGCATCGGGTCGCACGCGTGACGCCGAAGATACTCGTCCTGCCGCGCCGCCGGCAATTTACCGGGGTACGGCGAAGCCCCGCACCGGTCGGATGCGGGGCTTCAGCGGACAGGTGGGCGCTGCAGGATTCGAACCTGCGACCCCCTCCTTGTAAGGGAGGTGCTCTGGACCAGCTGAGCTAAGCGCCCGATGTCACAGGATGATGGCGAGCGGCACGAGCACGGCATAGCCGAGCACGAGCAGCAGCGGGGCACCGACCGTGGAGCCGCGCGCGAGCAGCATGTAGCCGGCGGTGATCGCGGCGAGTCCGAGCAGCAGCAGCACGCCGTTGATGGCGGAGAACTTGAGCGACGCGTGCGATTCCGCAGTCGCAGCGGCCCTTTTCCGGGTCCTGTTTCCCATGGCTGGAAGCTAACCCTATCGGGGTGATCGTCAAGCTGGACGGTCGGCGTCAGTGCCCGGTCCGGCTGTCTCGTCGGGCGGCGGCTCCAGCCAGTACGCCGGCTCGTCGGGCGGCTCCGCGGCGCGCAGCTGCTGCATCCGGCGCCGATCACGCCGGCGACGCATGACGAACAGCGCGAGCACGAGCAGCGCCGCGATTACCCAGATGAACATCGTCTGGGCGAGGATCTGGAGCCAGCCGAAGCGGCGCTTCACGTGCGCGCGCCAGAGCCGCTCGAACTGCGGCGAGGATACGACGTACACGCTCCGGAGGGATGCCTCGAAGTCGTCGGACTCCGCCCACATCGCGAACAGCCGCTCGAGCGTTGCCGCACTGCCGAGCGAGTACAGGTACTGCACTGCGCTCGCGGACAGGAGGTACGCCAGCCGGGCGTCGACGGCGAGCAGGGGCCAGTCGAGCGTGAGCGAATCGAGCGGCGGCGCGCGCTCGGTGGCGAGCGCGAGGCGCAGCTGCCAGCCGGCGTTCGCGTCGAGCTGTCCGGCACTCCACGTCGCGTAGCCCTCCGTGAACCACCTCGGCACGAGCGCATCGCCGAGATGCCGCTGAAGCGCGACGTGGGCGAGCTCGTGACGCAGGATGTGGGGCAGCTCGTGCGTGCCGGCGCGCGACGAGACGTAGCCGGGCACGATGATCACACCGCGCTGCGGCAGCGCGACGCCGGCCCCCCACTCCGGGGCACGCCCTCCCGTCAGTGAATCGAAGCGCGCGGCATCGGGGGCGAGGTACACGTCGATGTCGCTGCCGCGTCGCAGGATGTCGGCCGGGAGGCCGGGAAAGGTCAGGCCGGCCGCCGACGTGAGCAGCGACGCTGCGAGCCGGTCCTGTCCGGGCCAGTAGTGGATGACCACGTCGTCGAGCCGCAGCGCCCCCTGCTGCGCGGTCGCACCGGCCGCCGGCAGCATGCCCGCCGCAACGAGCAGCGCGCCGCGCAACGATCTCATTCCCGCCGGGTGCGCGCGCGCGCCGCAGTCAGGCGCGCGATCTCGTCGGCGACCTCACCGAGCGGCACTACGACCTCGGCGAAGGCGGCAGCGGCCCGGGGCATCCCGGTAATCACGGAGGTCTCCTCGTCCTGCGCGATCGTGCCCCCGCCAACCGCGCCAATGATGCGCAGCCCATCGGCGCCGTCACGCCCCATCCCGGTGAGCACGACGCCGACGCTCGCAGGACCGAACGTCCGTGCGATCGCTCGAAACAGCACGTCCGCTGCCGGCCTCACGTTCCACAGCAGCGGCGCCTCGGTGAGCAGGATCCGGACGCCGCCGGCGTCACGCTGGAGGTCGAGGTGGAGGCCGCCGCGCGCGATGTAGATGACGCCCTCCTCCAGTACACTGCCCTGCTCGGCCTCGCGCACGGGCAGCGCGCACATCTGATCGAGCCGCCGTGCGAACGCGCTCGTGAACAGCGCGGGCATGTGCTGCACGATGAACACGGCGGCAGGAAGGTCTTCGGGCAGCCGCGGCAGGATCTCCGCGAGCGCGCGCGGCCCGCCCGTCGATGCGGCAATCGCGACGGCGCAGCGCGCGGGCGGTGCACCCTCGTGGCGCCGCGCGCTCCGCTTCTGCCACAGCTGCCGGCGCCGCGGCAGGTTCAGCAGGTGCGCGACGGAGGCCGCACGCAGCGCCTGGTGCAGCCGCGTGCCGAACGCAGCCATCTCGGCAGACGAGGAGCCGTTCGGTTTCGCGACGAACTCGACCGCTCCGGCCTCCATGGCGCTCAGCGCGGAGTCGACGAGGGAGCGATCGTGCGCGGACACGATCACGACCGGTCGTGGCGCCTCGTGCAGCACGTAGTCGAGGGCCTCGCCACCGCCGAGATCCGGCATGGCCAGGTCGAGCGTGATGATGTCCGGATCCAGCTCGTGCACCATGCGGATCACCTCGTACCCGGTCGCCGCCTCGCCCACGACCTCGAAGTCTCCGCTGCCCGTGATGTGCTCGCGCAGCAGCGATCGCATCAGATCGCTGTCATCCGCGATCAGCACGCGGCGCGCACGGCGCGACTCAGAGGATGACATCGGCATGGTTCACGGATGTGACGAGCAGCTGACCATCCATGGTACGCAGGAACACGGAGCGGCCGTACGTGCCGAGCACGTCCTCGCCGTCGACCGGCACGCCCGCAGCGGCGAGCGCCTCCCGGGCCGCGTCCACGTTGCGGCGGCCGAGCTTCAATCCCTCGCGGTCGAGGATCGCGCGGAACATCGAGGCACCGCCGGCGAGCCGGCCACGCAGGCGGCTGCGCGACGCGCCGCGCGCCTCCATCAGCTCGATCAGCTCGGGCACCGCCGTGCTGGCGAAGCGGCCGGGAGGTGCATCGCGCCGCCCACTGTCCGGATGCGGCAGCATGGCGTGCGCCAGGCCGCCGATCCGCTCGTACGCGTCGTACAGCGCGATGGCGACACACGACCCGAGGCCGACCGTATACAGCACGCTCGAGCCGGCCGCTGCCTTCACATCACCGATGTGGACGGGAACGTGCTCGGTCGCCTCGGCCCGAAACTCCAGCACCGAGCGGCGGGAGCTGCGCTGCTCCTCCATCATGCGCGGCGGAAGATGCGCTGGCGGCTCGCCATCGTCTGAAACAGGCCGGACTGCGCACCGAACAACGCCTCGACCTTGCCCAGCACGAGGTAGCCGCCCGGAACGAGCGCATCGTGGAACTGCCTGAAGAGCTGCTCCTGCACCGCGCGCTCGAAGTAGATGATGACGTTGCGGCAGAAGATGAGGTGCAGGTCGCGGGGGTGAGGTTCGCGGATCAGGTCGAGCGTCTCGAATCGCACGTTGCGCCGCGCCCCCGCCTTCAGTCGGTACACCCCATCGTGATCGAACCAGCGGTCCCGCAGCTCCGGCTCGATGTCCGTCATCGCGAATTCCGTATACTCCGCACGTCGGGCGAACGCGAGACTCTCACGATCGATGTCGGTTCCCAGGATCTCGAACCGGTCCGGGTCCACACCGCGCTCCTGCGCGAACTCCTGTACCATGATCGCGGCCGAGTACGCCTCCTCGCCGCCCGCCGTGCCCGCACTCCAGATCCTGATCACCGGATCCTCGCGCGCCGCCAGCTCCGGCAGCACGTTGCGGGAGAGCATCTCCCAGACCTCGGGATTCCGGAAGAACTTGCTGACATTGATGGTGAGCGTATCGACGAGCTGCTCGTACTCCGCCCCGTCCGACGCGAGCAGCGCCGCGTACTGTGCGTAGCTGTGGACGCCACGCGCGCGCATCCGCACCGCAATACGCCGCCGCAGACACTTCTCCTTGTAGCCCTCGCAGAAGAACCCGACCGTCGCCTGGATCTGCTGCTTGAGAGCACGGAGCTCTGCGGCGTCGGCATCGCTCAGGTCACCGTGCGCGAGCGGGAGCGGCGGTACGCCGGACGGCTGTGCTTCACTGTGACTGCCTGCCGGGGCGGTCCGCTGCGACCGCTCATCCGGCGGCATTGACGACGATGTCGAGGTTGTTGCGGACGATCGCGTTGTCCGGGTTGAGCTGGAGCGCGCGCTTCCAGGCCTCGACGGCCGCGTCGAGCGCGCGCGCCTTGTACTGGAGGTTGCCGATGCGGGCGAACACGTCATCGCCCAGGCGCGGATCGAGCTCGGTCGCACGCAGGTAGTGCTTCAGCGCCTCGTCGTGAGCGGCCCGCCGATATGCGACATCTCCCAGGTTGCGGTGTGCCTGCGCGAGCGCGGGGTCCTCGTCGAGCGCCTGGCGATAGGAACGGTCCGCGTTGTCGAGGTCGCCGCGCCGCTCGCTGATCACACCCAGCAGCAGCAGCAGCGGCGCGGAGTCGCCGTAGATGTCGAGGCCCTGTGCGACGAGGGACTCCGCTTCGTTCAACTGGTCCATGGTGGCCAGGTTGAGCGCCGCGAAATAGAAGTAGTCGGCCGTCGGCCGGTCGCCGGGGCGGAGACGCGCGCGGAACTCATCGAACGCGGACCGCGCCTCCAGGTAGCGCGACGTGTGCAGCAGCGCGATGCCGCGCGCGAGCTCGGTGCGCGCGAGTCCCGGCTTCACGGCCTCCGCCTCGTCGAGCACGAGCAGCGCATCGGACGGACGGTCGAGCAGGCGTAGTGCGAGCGCCATGTTCATGAACGCGCCGTAATGCGCACCGCGCTCCTCCAGCAGGGTGCGCAGCTGCTTCACGGCATCGCGATACTGCTTCTCGCGCAGGCTGACGAGCGCGATGTGGTACCGGGCCGGAAAATCCTTCTCGTCGAGCTCCAGAACGCGCTCGAACTCCCGCGTGGCATCATCCATCATTCCGGTGCGGTAGAACGCGATGCCGAGGTTGCGGCGTTCCTGGAGCTCCGCTTCCCGGCCACGCACCGTCTCCTCCGCCTTCCGGCCGACGCGATGCGCGAAGCCCGCCTGGATCAACCCGAACAGTGCCTTGCCGACATCGAACTCGGCGAGCCGCGTCTGATCCGCCACCTCCTGCACGGTGCGGGTGCCATCGACCAGCGGGATGATCTGCTGCTGCTCCGGCGTGAGCACCGCGTCGGAGCTGCGCACGCGGTCACGATCGATGTCGAACAGCAGATCCAGTGACGGAATCTTCTTCTCGATCATGCTCCACTCGTCGACCCGGCGAGCGGCCTCGAGCAGCAGGCTCTCGGGATTGATGGTGACGACGAGATCGGCCTCATCGGGCGTGGCGTCCGGCTCGAAGAAGAAGTTGCCGCGCGACCACGTGAACAGGTGGTAGATCGCCTCTTCGATCTGGAGCCGGATGTAGTGCTTCAGCTCCGACTTCGTGATGTAGTTGTAGGAGACGAGCAGCTCACCGACGCGGCGGTCGGGCTCGCGCGCCTGGTGCTCGAGCACCTTCTCCAGCTGCCGCTGCGCGAGCACGCCTTCGCGCACGAGGATGTCGCCCAGCCGGTCGCGGCGGTTGACGATGCGCGCGTACGTGATGCGGCCCTTGTCGAAGTAGATCTGGCCGAAGCGCGATCCGTCGGCGACCGAGAGGCAGCCGGACTTGAGGCCGAGCGCGAGGAGCTGGCAGACGTCGGCGAGGCTGGCTTCCTTGAGGCTGCCCTTGATGGCCATGCTACTCCATCTCCTGGATCACGCTGTCCTGGATGTAGGGCCATTGCCAGAGCAGCTTCTCGCGATTCAGGAACCAGTCATCGACCTGGAGTGCCGGCATCGCCGGCGCGGAGTCCGTCGCGGCGTCCAGCTCGGCACCCAGCCTCGCGTCCTGCGCCGATGGCGTGAGGTCCACAACCAGGCCGCTCTCGAGCCGTGTGCGGAGCCGGTCCTCGAAGCCGTGCAGCTCGCGTGGCGGCCGAGCAGCCGTGAACACGAGCTGCACGCCCGACCGGCGCGCGCTGTCGAAGAAATGGAACAGCTCCTCCTGCGCGCGCTCCGTCTGCTCGAGCGCATCGATGCCGTCGATGATGAGGAGGCGCGCGCGGCGGTAGCGCGCGCGCCAGCTGTCGACCTGGTTCCGCTTGAGCGCACCGATCAGCTCGGCGGCGAAGTCTTCGCCGGTGAGGAACGCAATGCCGCCATCGCGATCGCGCTCGCGGAACAGCAGCGCGAGCGCTGTGACGAGCGCGGTCCTGCCCGCGCCGTCCGGCGCGTGCACGAACAGCGGGTTGTAGCGGTCGCCTGGCTGCTGCGCCACGGCGCGCGCCGCGCGCACGGCGAGCAGGTCGCGGTCGAGCGCCAGCTGCTCGAAGCGCGGCTCCTCCGGCGGCGGAGGCAGCGGGCGCATACGCTCGCGCACCTGCTCCAGAATCGACTCCGCCTCCTCCAGCCGATCCGGATTGCGCAGCACGTCGAGTCGCGCCAGCTCGGCCGCCGCGGGGTCCAGCTCCCGGATCTTCGCGGCGATCTCCCGCAGCCGTGTGACCGTCTCCTCGTACCGGCTCAGCAGCGCTTCGGCGTCCTCGTCCGTGAGGTCGTCCTTCAGCGCCGCCTCGAGCTGCCACGTCCGGTAGCCCTCGGCCTCCCAGCGGAGCACCGCGTCGCCGACCTTCTGCGCCGGCGTGACCCCCGCCACCGCGCGGCCGAGCGTGCCCGCGACCTCGCTCATGAACGAGCCGAATTCGTCGGAACCACGCGGCTCTTCCGCTCGACCGAGCAGCTCCGGCACCTCCTCCGCGCTGACCGGCCGCCGATCGAGCTCCTGCACGGCGATCACGCGATTGAGCGCGCCCTGAAGCTCGCGCACGTTGCCGAATCCGATCTTCGCCAGCGCCTCCGCCACGCCCGTCGACAGCAGATGTCCCCGCTCCTCCGCCTTCTGCCGCACGATCGCCACGCGCGTCTCGTAGTCCGGCACGCTCAGGTCCGCCATCAGCCCGCCCGAGAAGCGGGAGAGCAGGCGCTGATCGAGCCCGTCGATCTCGGAGGGCGGACGATCACTCGCGAGCACGACCTGCCCGCCCCGGGCCATCAGCGCATCCCACGACCGCAGCAGCTCCTCCTGCGCACCGCGCCGGCCGGCGAGGAACTGGACGTCATCGAGGAGCAGAACGGACGCGCCGCGCAGCCGCGCGCGGAATGCATCACGCTCGCCCGCCTGGATCGCCTCCATCACGCCTTCCATCAGATGCTCGAGCGTGTCGTAGAGGACCTCGATGTTCTGATGGACGCGGCGGACGTGATTGCCGATCGCCATGATCAGGTGCGTCTTGCCGAGGCCGGACTCGCTGTAGAGGAACAGCGGGTTGTACGCCGAGCCGGGCGACTCCGCGACGCGCTTCGCGGCCGCTGCGGCCAGGCGGTTCGACGTGCCGACGATGTAGCTGTCGAACGTGTTCCGCGGGTCCAGACCGGGCGAGAGATCCTGCTTCATGCAGTGGCGATCACGGCTGCTGTATCTCCTGGCCGAAGCGGCGCGAGAGGTTCTGGAGCACGAGCTTGCTCGCAGCCTTCAGCGTATCGAATACCCCCTCGCCGGAAACCGCGGCCGCCGGGAACGACGGTGCACCGCGGAAATTCAGCGTATCGTCCAGCTGTGCGACCGGGATGATGCCCGGCAGGTCGCGCTTGTTGTACTGGAGCACCATCGGGAACGTCTTCAGGTCGATGTCTTCCTCCAGCAGATTCTCGTGCAGGTTGCGGAGACTCTCGATGTTCTCCTCCCACTGCTCCGGCTGGGAGTCGGCGACGAACACGATACCATCCGCGCCGCGCAGCACGAGCTTGCGTGTGGCATTGTAATACACCTGGCCGGGCACGGTGTAGAGCTGCATGCGCGTACGGAACCCCGAGATCGTGCCGAGGTCGAGCGGCAGGAAGTCGAAGAAGAGGGTGCGATCGGTTTCCGTCGCGAGCGAGACCATCGGCCCCTTCCGGTCCTCCGGCACGAACGCGTGAATGTACTGCAGGTTGCTCGTCTTTCCGGACCGGCCCGGACCGTAGTAGACGATCTTGCAGGTGATCTCCCGGGTCGAATAATTGACCAGCGACATCTAGTCCTCGCTTGCTGCGTCCGGCGACGTATACTCCAGCCCGGCTTCGAGGTCGTGCTCGAAGCTCGTCTGGTCCCTGTGCTCCCGCTGCTCCTGGAACTCCGGGAGCGCCGATACTTCCCGCTCGAGGTTCTCGTAGAACAGCCGGACGATGCCGAGCGACGAGTCGGCATCGAAGATGACCACGAGAATCAGCTCCTCGATCGGCGTTCGCAGCGGCGCGAGGAACAGCTGCCGTTCGCGGCCGCCATGATACAGGTGCTCCCACCGCTCCGCGCCCGCGAGCTGCGCGAGTGCATTGGAGGAAGCATGCGTGGCTGCTGCGAGCGACGCGATGTTGCGGATCTGGTACGCCCGCGTGAACCCGTGCTGCGCGAGCACCTGTCCGGCGTGGCTGACGAGCAGCGCGATGCGGACGCGCGATTCGCGCACGAAACGCTGGATCGGGTCCCGCAGGACGTCGATCAGCCGCGGGAGCTCGGCTCCTCTCATGCCAGCGATTCCGCCGCGCGGTGCGCCTCGTAGCGCACGAGACCGAGCTGGGCGTCATGGTCGGCAACGACCACGAGGATCAGCTCGCCGGCATCCACAGCCACGACGTGCCCTTCATCCGCCTCCAGCTGGAGCGTGTTCAGCCGGCCGAAATCCGCGGTCTCGCTCGCCACCGCGGTTCGGCGGAACAGCGAGGCCGCGAGCGCCGCGACGGCCGTCTCGTTCACGCCCTCGCGCAGCTCCGAGACGACGGGCACGCCGGCTTCGCTCTCGACGAGCAGCGCGCCTCGCACGCCCGCCACGCGACTCAGCCGCTCGACCGCCGCCGTGAACAGCGCGTTCATGCGTATTCCTCCATGTACTGCCGCGCCTGACCGACCGCGTGTGCGGACGCGCGCACGAGCCAGCCGGCGGGTGCGTCGCGCCGCGCCGCGAGCATGAGCACGGCATCTACGCCGGCCGGCGTGAGGTGGAGCAGCGCGTGCTCGGCATCGAGCAGGATGCCGCGCCACGTGCCCAGCGCGAGGTGACGCGCCGTGCGGGTCGCTTCGCCGATCGCGCCACCCAGCACGGCACCGAGCACCGCGGCGTCACCGCGCATCGCCTCGGTCAGGCGACCGGCCAGAACGAGCCCCTTGCGATCGACGAGCAGCGCGCCGAGCAGCGGCCCGGCCGAGAGCAGATCGTCGAAGAGCAGGGTCGGATCGAGCGTGACCGGCCCGGCGACGGCGGCGATCGACGGTTCCGGGCGGACCTCGCGCGGCCTTTCGGCGGACGGGTCGGGCGCATCGTCCTCGGCGGCCGGCGCCGGCGCACGGCCATCGGCGGCCGGTGGCTGCGCACGGGCATCAGCGGTCGGCGCGTCCTCCTCCCGCGGGCCCGCGGGCTCGAGCATGAACGTGGGGCCGGCATCCGCGGCAGCCCACGGATCATCGCTGAACGAGATGTCGCGGGCGTGTGCGAGACCCGACTCCGTGATCTCCTGACGCGTGCCGAGCACGCGCAGCGCTTCCTGCACGGTCGGATCCTCGGGCCGGATCAGGGCGGCCCGCTCGAGCATCTGCCGCGCGCGGCTGAGCCGGTCCTGCTCGAGGAAGCAGAAGCCCATGCCGCGCAGCGCCTCGAAGTTGTCGGCATCGATGCGCAGCACCATCGACCATTCGTCGGCGGCCTTCTCGTGATCGCCCTGGTCCAGGTACAGCATCGCGAGCAGGCCATGTGCCTCCACGTGCGCCGGATGCGCCTCGAGGCCGCGCAGGCAGAGCTGGAGCGAGGCGGCGCGCAGTCCCTGCTTGCGATAGGCACGCGCGAGCGGCAGGAACGCCAGCGATCGGGGATCGCGCGCCACCTCCTCGCTCCAGCGTTGCAGGTCGGCCTGTGCCGGTGTCTTCATCATCTCAATTCGTGATCACGCGCCGCACGATCTGCGTGAGCGCGCGCAGCGACGCGAGCGCCTGGGCCGCGAGCTGTCTCGGCTCTCCGTTCGGCGCCAGCCGCAGGAACGTTTCCCAGGCCTTCGTCGCGCGCTCCAGCTCGCCCGTGCGGATCGCAGCGAAGCCGAGCAGGTAGTGCGCGTCCAGTGACGTCGCGTCCAGCCCGACGGCGCGCGAGAACGATTCCGTCGCAGCCCGCATCCGGTTCTGGGCGACGAGCGTGCGACCGGTCAGGACGGCCAGATCGCCGCGCTCCGGGTACGACGTCTCGAGCTGCGTCGCGAGCTTCTGCGCCTCGTCCGCACGTCCCGCCGCGAGCAGCGCTTCGACATCCTCGATCGTCTGGCTCAGCTCCAGCTCCGGGATCCGCGTGCGCGGCTCGACGACCTCGAGCACGCCGGTGCTGACCAGACCATACACGATCTTCGCCACATCGAACGCGGAGCGGCCGAGGTCCGCCGCGAGCTGGCGTACGTCCCGCTCGCCATCGATCTCGGCGAGCACCTCCCACTCATCGGAGCGCAGCTCGAGCGGAGTCATCTCCCGGTCCGCGTTCGCGCCGAGCACCGGCACCGCCTCGGGACTCGGCACCTTCGCCTCCAGCCGTGTCCACTCGTCGATCCGCCGCGCTCCCTCCATGAGCAGCGACTCGACGCGCACGCGCGCCAGCAGCCGCTGCTCGCCGATCTCGCCCCGCTCCTCGAACTTGAAGTACCCCTCATCCCACGGCATGACCTCGTAGATCGTCTCCTCCATCTGGAACCGGAGCTGACGCTCCAGCTCCTCCTCCCCTACACTGCCCATCTCCAGAAGGATCTCGGCGAGGCGGCGAGTCGGGTCCGCACGTTGCAGCTCCAGCGCACGGTCCAGCTCGCGCTGTGTCAGCTTCCCCGCGCGGATCAGCAGCTGACCCAGGCGCCGCGTGGAGCGCCGGCGGACGGCGAAGACGATCGCGCCGCGCGACAGGTGGACGATCGCCTCGTCGTTCAGCCGCTCCGAGCGCACCGTCAGCACGCCGGTCTTGTGCGCCAGCTCCAGGAGCTGGAGCACATCCTGGATGCTCAGCTCGGCGAGCGCCCCCTCGATGGCCACGACTCAGCGCTCCGGTCCGAGTGCCGCGAGGGCCGCCGCGGCCCGCTCGTGTCGCGGCTGGAGTCGCAGCACGCGCTGGTACGCCTGGCGCGCGTCGTCGGTGCGGCCGTCCTTCACGAGCAGCTCGGCCAGCCGGACGAGCGCCTCCATCGCGTACGGATCCATGGTCAGCAGATCGATCATGACGTGCACGGCCTCGCGCACGCGGCCCCGTCGCTCCAGGAGGTCCGCCAGGCCCGTCGCCGCCTCGCCGTAGCTCGGAAGCACCCGCAACGCCGCACGATATTCCGACTCCGCCTCCTGCACGCGCCCGTCCTGCGCGAGCACACGAGCGAGCGCGGTGCGCGCTGCCACCGCCATGGTGTCGCTCGCAACGGCGCGACGGAGCGTAGTCTCCGCACCATCCGCGTTCCCCGCGGCCGCGTATGCCGACCCCAGCTCGGTGAGCAGGTGCGAGTCATCGGGCGCGGCCAGGCGGGCCTGCTCGAGCACGAGCGCGGCGCGCGCATAGTCGTGAACGCGGGCCAGCGCGCCGCCGAGCGTGCGCAGCGCCTCGACGTCGTTCGGCGAAAGCTCGCACAGCCGCTCCGCGGCTTCGACCGCTTCCGTCATGCGGCCGAGATCCATGAGGGACCGCGCGGCACCGTGCAGCGCGGTTCGGAGCGACTGATCCTCCTCGCCGACCTCGCTGCGCGCGATCTCCGCCAGCGCGTCGTTGAACCGGTCCACCGCTTCGCCGGACAGCCCACGCCGCAGGAAGACCTCGCCCTGGAGCAGCAGCACATCGATGCGCGGCGCACCCATCATCGCGGCCCGCTGCGCTTCGGCACTCGCCTGCTCCAGCATGCCGCGATCCATCGACTGCCGTGCGGCGTCCAGCAGGTCGCGGCCGGGTGCCTCGGCCTCGGGCCGTGCCTGCGGCCGGGCCGACTCGATGAACACCTCATCCAGCACGCCCGGCTGGAAATGGAACGCATCGATCACCTCACCGCCTGCAACCCGCGCGGCGGGATCCAGCTCGGGCGCCAGCACGCTCGCTTCCTCGAACTGCAGATCGATCAGCAGCCGGAACCGCGGCGTGGGAATGTAGGGGTTGAGGTCCAGCGCATGCTTCGTCTCGTTCAGCGCGCCGGCATAGTCACCGAGCGCCGACATCGCGAACGCGAGGTGATAACGGGCCTCGGCCAGCGATGGATCCAGCTCGACCGCGCGGAGCAGATGGACCCGCGCCTGCTCCGCGTGACCCATCTCAAGCAGCAGAATCCCGTATCCGGTCAACGCCTGCGCGGCGGACGGGTTCGCCTCGATCGCGCTCTGGTACGCCCGCAGACTCTCCTCCCGGCGCCCCTCGCGGTGCAGCATGAGCGCGAAGTTGCGCCACAGATCGCCGAGCGCACGGCCTTCCCTGACTGCCGCCTGGAACGCCGGTTCCGCATCCGGCGCACCGCGATGGTGCCGCACGATCGCGAGGTTGTTCCAGGCCAGTGCGTAGTTCGGATCGATCTCGAGCGACCGGTAGTACGCCCCCTCGGCTTCCTCCAGGTCGCCCATCTGGTGCCGGACCACGCCGAGCTCGTTCCACAGCTTCGGACTGGCCGGCTCCTGCTGGATGAGCGATGCGTACAGCTCGAGCGCCTCCTCGCCCTGTCCTCGCAGCAGCAGCATCTCCGCCTGCGCCTGCTGCACCAGATACGTGTCCTCGCCGCGCTCGGTCGCGAGCCGGAACTCGCGCAGCGCCTCGTCGTACAGCGCCTTCTGCCGGAACGCCAGGCCGAGGTTGTAGTGTGCCAGCTCGCCGCCCGCAGCCACGCGCGGCGAGCCCGTCCCGCGCTCGCCGACCAGCTCCTCGTAGCGCGCCGTGCTGTAGCTGTCGAGCGACAGCCCCGCCTCGGCCTTCGCGTAGCTCGGGTTCAGCTGAGCCGCGCGGTTCGCCGTCTCCGTCGCGCGCTCCGTGTCGCCGAGATCGCCGTAGACGAAGGCGAGCAGATGGTGCGCGTCGGCCAGACCGGGGTCGAGCTGAATCGCGCGCTCCAGCGGCTCGCGCGCGTCGCCGCTCAGCCCGCGCTGGTACTGCACCTCCCCGATCATGAAATGGACCCGTGCACTGGTTCCGTCCAGCGCTTCCGCGCTGCGCAGTGCGGCGAGCGCCGCCTCCAGGTCGCCCTTCTTCAGCTCCGCCCGCGCGAGTCGCTGGTACACGGCCGCATCGTTGGGGCGGACCGCCAGCAGCTCGTGCAACTCGCGCACGGCCGCATCGGCGTCCCCGCTGTTGAAGTAGGCCCGCGCCAGCTGGTCGCGCGCCTCCGCGTCCAGCGGGTCCGCCTCCAGCCGCTGCCGCAGCTGCGAGCTCAGCCGCTCGAAGTGACCGGTGCCGAAGTAGGCGATCTGGAGATTTCGCTCGGCGACCTGCATCCGCGGATCGATCTCCAGCGCGCGCTCGAACTGGTCGACCGCATCCTGGTACAACCCCTTGTTGTAGAAGACCACGCCGAGGTTGTTGTGCGCACCCGCATCCTGCGGATTGATGCGACGGGCGAGCGCACGCAGGATCTCGAGGTCGCGCTCGGAGCGCGGCGAGGTGCCGGGCGGATGCCGGCCGCCCTCACCTCGATCCGTCCAGGGCATCGACGCAGGAACACGGGTCGGCTGTGTGCTCATCAGGCCAGCTTCATCATACGCAGCATGATCTGGAGCGACGCCGCATCGGGGATCAGCAGGAAATGGCCGCGGATGTGCTCCTCACCCATGCTCATTCCGGTGTTCACGCACAGCACGTAGTCGTGGGCCTCGCCGAAGTTGAGATAGCTCGTGGTCATGACCGCGCCGACCATGTCGATCGCTATCGCCGGAACCGACATGATCAGCAGCAGCCCCATGAAGTCCGACAGCGCATTCAGGTAGGCACCCACGATGATGTTGCCGATCTCCTTGAGCGTATTCTGATGCTCGTCCGTGAACTCGTCCGGGAACACGGGCTCGCGGTCACCGGTCAGGATGCTGATGAGCTTCACCGCCGAGGCGCCCGGGAAGATCTGGAGTGTCCGGCCGGTGACATCGCCGAGCACCTTCATCATCACCGCGGCCACGACATCGTCGGGCGCGCCCGTCACGCTGCCGACGTCCTCGAGGCGTATGATGCTGACCTCGGGCACATCGATCATGATGACGCGATCGGTCATCTGCGACAGCGCCGTGGCCGCGTGGCCGGCGCCGATGTTCGCGATTTCGCGCATTGCGTCGAGTTGCGACGCGTCGAGCGTGCGTAGATCCATCTACGACCTCATATCACGCTGAGCGGGTCGAGCACCAGAGCCGGCCGCCCGTCGGCGAGCAGGGTCGCCCCCGAGAAGAAGGGGAGCATTCCCGTCACACCGTCGAACGTCCGCACGAGGATCTGTTCGCGACCGACGAGCTCGTCGACGGCGAGCGCGGCGCGGCGATCACCGATCTCGGCGATCACGGCCGCGTTCTCGGTCCCGTCGGCCTCCACGCGCAGCACGCGCCGCAGGCGGACGAGCGGCACGGCATGGTTGCGGACGTGCAGGACGCGCGCGCCGTTCATGGCAGCGCCATCCAGCTCGACGGCCTCCGTGACGTGCGTCAGCGGGATCGCGTAATCCTCTCCGCCGACGCGCACGCGCAGCGCCTGTGCGACGGCGAGCGTGATCGGCAGACGCAGGGTGAACGAAGTACCGGCGCCCGGCTTCGTGCGCATGTCGATCGCACCGCCCAGAGCCCGCACGCGGTTCACCACGACATCCACGCCCACGCCACGGCCGGACACCGTGCTGACCTCGTCGGCCGTCGACAGACCCGGTGTGCTCATGAGCCGGAACAGGTCCTCGTCCGTCGCCGGCGGCTCGTCCTCAGCATACAGCCCGGCCGCCCGTGCCTTCTCGGCGACGCGCTCCGCGGAAACGCCGCGGCCGTCATCGTCCACGACGATACGCACGCTGCCCCGCTCACGCTCGGCGCGCACGCGGATCCTGCCGCGCGGCCGCTTGCCCGCCGCACGCCGGTCCGCGGCACCCTCGATCCCGTGATCGACCGCATTGCGCAGCAGGTGTACGAGCGGCTCGCCGATCTCGTCGAGGATGGCGCGGTCCAGCTCGACGTCTTCGCCCTCGAGCACCAGCTCCACTTCGCGCCCCACGGCACGGGCCGCATCGCGCACCACACGCGGCAGGCGGGCGAACACCTCGCGCACCGGTACCATGCGCAGGGCGCGCATGTCGTGCTCCAGCTCGCCGAGCACTGCACCGACACGATCGATCATCTCGCTCACCTGCGTCGGGAGCGGCGCCTGTTGCAGGCGCGCGTAGAGCACCGACAGCTCGCCCAGCCCATCGGCCAGGCCGTCCAGCCGCTGCACATCCACGCGCACCTGACGGGCGTGCCGTGCCGCCGCTGCGCCGTTGCCGGGCGCGCCGACCCGCCGCAGCTCCACCGTGTCCACGTCACCCGCGCCGCGGATTGCCGACTCGACTGCCGTCTGATCCGCGCTGCTGTCGAGAAAGATGACGAACGCACCGTCGAACTCATCGTCGAAGGCGGCGGGATCGGAGCCGAGCATGCCCGGCAGGCTCTCCAGCGCGCGGAGGATGAGGGCGGCGCGGGCGCCCTTGATCGGCGCATCGGCGCGGAGCCGGACGTGTGCGAGCGTCGTGGTACCTTCCGGAGCCCGGTGGGCACTGCCGGACTGCGCGGGCCGCTCTGCGGATTCGGGGGTCGGGCCGTGCGGTCCGGACGGCGTCGTGAGCACCGCACCGCTGATCGCGTCCTCGAGCTCATCGGCGCCGGCGAGGAGGGCATCGATGACCTCGGCCTCGGCCCGGAGTGTGCCCGCACGGATCGCGTCGAGACGGTCCTCCAGCCGGTGCGCGAGATCGGCAACCGCGTCATAGCCCATCGCGGCCGAGATACCCTTCAGCGTATGCGCCGCGCGGAACGCCTCCGCCACGGTATCACTGCCCGCGCCCGCTTCCAGCTCGATCAGGCTGCGCTGCAGCAGCCGGATGTGCTCCTGCGTCTCCGAGACGTAGAGGTCGACGAATTTGCGGAGATCCATGCGGACTAGCCGAGGACGCGCTGCACCGCCTCCAGCACGCGGGATGGCTGGAACGGCTTTACGACGAAATCGCGTGCGCCCGCCTGGATCGCTTCGATCACCAGCGCCTGCTGACCCATCGCGCTGCACATGAGGATGCGCGCCTGCGGATGTTCCTTGACGATCGCGCGCACGGCATCGATACCACCCATGTCCGGCATGACGATGTCCATCGTGACGAGGTCCGGCTGCAGCTGCTTGTACAGCTTCACCGCTTCCGCTCCCGTCTGCGCTTCTCCGACGACCTCGAAGCCCGCGCCCTTGAGGATGTCCGCGAGCATGCTGCGCATGAAGAGCGCATCGTCACAGATCAGGACCGTTCTCGCCATGGGGTGTTGTCCTCGCCAGTAGTTTCCGCTCAGCCGGGCAGCAGTCGACCCAGCAGCGACTGCGGATCCAGAGCCGTGAAGGCCGTGTCGGCCAAATGCCCCGTTCCCAACACGCCCGGCGTACTGCCCGCCCGATCGATGCGTGCCGGCGCGATATCGACGACATCTTCAACGACAGCGCCCACGAGGCGCGCTCCCAGTTCGAGAAGCAGCAGACGGTGGTCGGGGAGAGATGCGGCACTGCGCAGACCCAGCACGGCGCCGAGATCGAAGACCGTGATCACGCGACCGCGCACGCCGACGAGGCCGCACACCTCGCGGCCGGCGCCGGGCAGCCGGGTGAACGGCCGCGGCGTTATGATCTCACTGACACCGTCCAGCGGAACTCCGTACCGTCTGTCCTCGCACGAGAACACCACCCACGGCAGAACTGCGGGCGCGTGCGTTCCGGCTTCGGCGACGACGGCGGTCTTCGACACAGATTCCCGCTGGGATGCGACGTCGCGCGCTGATTCCGCGGCGTCCTTACCACTCGGTTGGGCGACTGAAGATACTGCCCGGCCGCTCCCTCGGTCAACCGCCAAGTGTCGTAGATTCCGCCCATTCCGCAGCTTGAGCCAGGTCCGGCGGGAGCGGCGAATCGAAGCGCAGCTCCTCATCGGTGCGGGGGTGGCGGAAGCGGAGCCGGGCAGCGTGGAGGAACTGGCGCGGCACCCGTTTCGCCAGCTCGGCCGCCCAGCGACGATCCGGCCCGCTCATGCCGCGCTCCGCATGCGCGCCGTAGGTCCGGTCGCCGACCACCGGATGTCCGATGTGCGCCAGATGGACGCGGATCTGGTGCGTGCGTCCTGTCTCCAGCTCGGCCTGGATCAGATCGGCGGCGCGCCAGCGGGCGACGCGGCGGAGCCGGGTGCGCGCACTGCGGCCCTCCGGCACGACGCCCATGCGCTTGCGGTCGGTGCGTGCGCGGCCGATCGGCGCCTCCACGACGAGCGTGTCCTGAGCCAGGTGGCCCCACGCGGCCGCGAGATAGATGCGGCGCACCTCGCGGCGCTTGAGGGCGGTCGACAGCCGGCGGTGCGCGAGGTCGTGCTTGGCCACGATGAGCAGGCCCGACGTATCGCGGTCCAGCCGGTGCACGATGCCGGGCCGGAGCACACCGCCGATGCCCGACAGGTCGCGCACGTGGTGCAGCAGCGCATTCACCAGCGTGCCGGAAGCGTGTCCCGGTGCGGGATGCACGACGAGCCCTGCCGGCTTGTCGATCACGATCAGGTCCTCGTCCTCGTAAACGATGTTCAGCGGAATGGGCTCGGCCGCGATCGTGCTCGGAACGGCCGGGGGCAGGTCGAGGTCGATCACGTCGCCGGCCGCCACGCGCTGACTCTTGCGGGCGGGCGTTCCGTTGACGAGGACGCGCCCCTGCTCGAGCAGCTGTGCGGCCCGCGAGCGCGACAGATCGGGGTGATGGGTGGCCAGATATGCGTCGATCCGGACGTGGTCCGCGTCCGCGACGACGAGCCGCTGCCGCTCCGCATCAGGGACGTCGCTCAACCCGCTGCTCCTCCTTCCAGAGGGAGAGCGCGAGGATGACCGCGCCGGCCGTCACGGCCATGTCGGCCACGTTGAAGACCGGCCAGCGGATCGTGCCGACCCCGACGTCGATGAAGTCGACGACGCCGCTCGTGGAGCGCACGCGATCGATCAGGTTGCCGATCGCGCCGCCGCAGATGAGCGAGATGGCGACGAGCCGGACGTGGTCGGAGGCGGGCGTGAACCAGTACATCCCGACCAGGGCGATGAGCGCGATCATCGAAAGCACGAGGAAGATGCCGCGGGAGTGCTCGCCGAGATGGATGCCGAAGGCGGCGCCCGGATTGTGGATGTAGGTGAGGCGGACGTAGTCGCCGATCAGGTCCATCTGCTGGTAGAGCATGAAATGCTTCTGCACGAGCAGCTTCGTGCCGATGTCGAGCATCAGCACGCCGAACAGTACGGCAATGAACAGGACGGCCTTCGTCCCGCCCCAGACGCGCGCGTCCTCCCGCTCCGCTGTGCTCACGCTCTCCGCGCTCCCCATCCGCTCCCGGCTCAGCTGCGGCGGAGCGCTATGCGCGCCGCGAGGCCGTCCAGATCGACCTGCTGCACCGCGTCCCGCCACGCGCCGTCCTCTCGATCTCCCGTCGTGATGCCGACCGCCAGCGTTTCGCGCATCACGTATTCGGCGTGCTGGTCCAGGGCCCGCATCAGATCCGCATCACCGAAGACCGCCAGCTGGATGCGGTCACTCACGTCGAGGCCGGAGTCCTTGCGCAGCCGCTGGATCCGGTTGACGAGCTCGCGCGCGATCCCCTCCAGGCGCAGCGGCTCGTCGATACCCGGATCCAGTGCGATCGTGCACCCCTCGTCCGACACGACGATCAGCTCGCCGGCCGATTCCTCCACGACCTCGAGGTCACCCGGCTCGAGCGCGTGCTCTGTCCCGCCCAGTTCGATGCCGATCGGCTCGCCCCGGCCGTATGCGCGCAGCGCCGCGGCGTCGAGCGCGCGGATCCGTTGCGCCGCCTCCTGTGTCCGCGCACCGAACCGCTTGCCGATCTGGCGGAAATTCGGCTGCGCGCGCAGCGACACCAGCTCACCCGCCGCTTGCAGGAATTGCACCTGCTTCACATTCAGCTCGTCCCGCAGCACGTCCAGCAGCTCGGGCGTCATGAGCGTGTCATCCGCGACGACGGCCTGGAGCGTTCCTAGCGGCTGCCGCACCCGGATCCGTACCTCCTCGCGGGCGGACCGGCCGAGACGCGCGAGAATGCGCGTGATGCGCATGCCCGCCTCCAGGCGCTCGTCGCGCGGCAGCGGCTCCGGAAACGGTGCGACGTGGACGCTGCCGCCCGCACAGAGCGCGCGGTGCAGCCAGTCGGCGACGAACGGAGTGAACGGCGCGAGCAGGCGCGCGAGCCCGTGCAGCGCCTCGTGCAGCGTGCGGAACGCAGCGCGGGTGTCCGCCACGTCTCCACTGCCCCAGAACCGGTCGCGGCTGCGCCGCACGTACCAGTTGGACAGGTCCTCGACGATGAACTCGCCGATCGCGCGCCCCGCATGCGTCAGCTCGTAGCCGTCGAGATTGCGGCCGACGGTCTCGACCAGCTGACCCAGCCGGGACAGGATCCAGCGATCCATCACGCCGCGTTCACCCGGTGCGGGGTCGGCATCCGACGGCTGCCAGCCCTCGAGGTTCGCGTACAGTGCGAAGAATCGATACGTGTTCGCGAGCGTGTCGAACGTGCGGCGGGCCGCATCGCCGAGCGCTGCCGGATCGAACCGCTTTGGCACCCATGGCTGACTCGCGGTGAGGAAATACCACCGTATCGCGTCCACGCCGAACGAATCGATCGCGTCCCACGGATCCACGACGTTGGCGCGCGACTTCGACATCTTCTGGCCATCGGCATCGAGCACGAGGTCGTTCACCACCACGTTGCGATACGCGGGCCCCAGGTCGAGCATCGTCGAGATCGCCATGAGCGAGTAGAACCAGCCGCGGGTCTGGTCGACGCCCTCACAGATGAAGTCGGCCGGGAAGTGGCGCCGGAACTGCGCCTCGTTCTCGAACGGGTAATGCCATTGGGCGTACGGCATGGCACCGGAGTCGAACCAGACGTCCAGCACTTCCGGCGTGCGCCGCATCGTGCCGCCGCACGCGCACGGGAACGTGATCTCGTCGATGAACGGCTTGTGCGGATCGAACGGCTCGGGCAGCGGGCCCGCGAGCGAGCTCAGCTCATCGAACGACCCGATGATCCGCAGGTGCGCGGCATCGGCGTCACACACCCAGAACGGCAGCGGCGTCGCCCAGTAGCGTTCGCGCGAGATCGCCCAGTCGACGTTGCCCTCGAGCCACTCGCCGAAGCGTCCCGCGCCGACCTCCGGCGGGTGCCAGCCGACCTGCGCGTTGTTCGCAACCATCCGGTCCTTCACCTGCGTCGTCCGGATGTACCACGAGTCCCGCGCCATGTAGAGCAATGGACTGCGGCAGCGCCAGCAGTGCGGGTACGAGTGGATCTCGAGCGAGTAGCGGAACACGCCGCCGCGCTCCCGCAGGTCGTCGACGAGGACAGGATCCGCTTCCTTCACGAACCGACCACCGACCAGCGGGATCCCCTCCCTGAACTTCCCCGCATCATCGACCGGCCGGAACAGCGGCAGTCCGTGCTTCTGCCCCGTTGCAAAGTCATCCGCACCGAACGCCGGCGCGATATGCACGATCCCCGTGCCATCGTCGGCCGTGACGAACTCCTCCAGCACGACGCGGAACGCGCTCGCGGCGTCCGGCCCCGCATCGATCACGTCGAACGGGCGGCGGTACTGGACGCCCTCCAGCTCGCGCGCGGAGAAGCGCCGCACGATCCGCGCATCATCGCCGAAGAGAGCCGGGACGCGCGAGGCGGCGAGGATGAAGGTGCGCGCACTGGCGCGCTCGCCCGAAGATGCGCCGGCACTCTCTACCGTTGCCTCGACCTCGACGTATTCGATGTCGGGATGCAGCGCGAGCGCGACGTTCGCCGGGAGAGTCCAGGGTGTCGTGGTCCACACGAGGAACGCGCGCGAGGGATCGTCCGGCAGCGGCGCCGTGAAGTAGATGGACGGGTCGGCGACATCCTCGTAGCCCTGTGCGACCTCGTGCGAGCTGAGCGCCGTGCCGCAGCGCGGGCAGTACGGCACGCTCTTGTGCCCGCGATAGATCAGGCCGCGCACGTCGAGCTGCTTCAGGATCCACCACACGCTCTCGATGTAGCGCGGCTCGAACGTGACGTAGGGCCGCGAATAGTCGAGCCAGTAGCCGATCCGCTCGGAGAGCCGCTCCCAGTCCTCCTTGTACGTGAACACGCTCTCGCGGCAGAGCGCATTGAACTTCTCGACTCCGACCTCCTCGATCTGCCGCTTGCCGCTGATCCCGAGCCGCCGCTCCGCCTCGATCTCGACCGGCAACCCGTGCGTGTCCCAGCCGGCGATGCGCGTGACGTGCCGGCCCCGCATCGTCTGATACCGGCAGACCGCGTCCTTGATGGTCCTGCTGAGCACGTGATGAATGCCGGGCCGGCCGTTCGCGGTCGGCGGCCCCTCGAAGAAGACGAACTCCTCGCCGCCGGCCGTCCGCTCGAGTGTGCGCCGGAACAGGTCCTCCTCGCGCCAGCGCGCGAGCACCTGCTCCTCCAGCTCGATCACGCCCGCGGGATACTCCGGATACTTCATGCGGGGTTGTCGTGGTTCACTTTTCATCCTCGAGGAGCGTCGGCAGCCAGCCATCGTCCTCCGGCTCGTCCGGCTTCGCCGGCTCCTCGGCCACGGCCTCGTCGAGCAGCAGCTCCTCGGCGTCCGGCTCCTCGGGCGTGAGGCGGTAGCCCGCCGCGGCCGCGTTCCGCAGGAGTGCGAGCGTCTCGGGATCGTCCTCCTCGTCGAGATCGATGTCCTCGCCGTCGTGGCCGGCGTCGACAAGGTCGAGGTCGGGCATCGACCAGTCCGGCGGGCCGGGCCAGGCGGGTTCCGCCGCGCCCAGGCCGATCGCGCCCGTGACGCCGTCACCCGATTCCTCCGGTGCGATCGAGTCGTACAACCGCAGCTCCGATCCGCCACCCGAGACCTCCGTCTCGTCCGAGGTCCCCGGCACCACCCCCTCCACCGGAAGGCCCTCCTCGGCGTGCAGCGTCTCGGACACCAGCTCCGACTCCTCTTCCACGAAGGATTCGGGCTCGAACGGCTCGGGCTCGAACGGCTCCGCCAGCGGCGCGCTCCCGGGCTCGGCGACCGCGGCCGCGGGCGCAGTCCGCGCGCCCGCACCTCGGACCGGCGAGCCCGTCGTGCGCGTCAGCACGACCAGCTCCGCGAGCTCTTCCTCGAGGAATGCCCGGTAGCTGGCAAGGAACTCCTGCTGGCGTGCGCGCAGCTGCCGCAGCATCTCCTCTTCGCGCACCCGCTCCTCGCGGATCGACGTGAGCACGCGCGAGGACTCCTGCTGGGCCGTGCTGCGCAGCTGTCGGACCTCCTCCTCGACCTGCGCGCGCAGCTGCTCCGCGTGCTGCTCCGCACCGCGCTTCGCCAGCTCCGCCTCCTTCGTCGCCTGACGCCGCACCTCCTCCCGCATCTCCTGCGCACTCACCAGCGCCTCGGTGAGCGCCCGCTCGCGATCGCGATAGTCCGCCACCTGCGCGTTCTGCTGTGCGATCCGCTCCTGCAGCGCCATGTTCTCCCGTACCAGCTGCTCCAGCCGATCGGCTACCAGGTCCAGGAAGTCATCGACCAGCTCGGCGTCATAGCCCCGCATCGCGCGGCGGAAATCACCCTTCTTCTTCCTGACCTCGAGCGGCGTCAGATCGATCATTGTGCTCGCTCCCCGAACAGAACAGTGCCGAGGCGCAGCATCGTGCTGCCTTCCTCGATCGCGATCTCGTATTCGCCGGACATGCCCATCGACAGCTCGGCGCCGCTCAGGCCGACGTCTTCGTCGCGGCAGCGCTCCAGCAAAGCGCGCGCTCCCGCGAACGTCTTCCGCACCACGGCCGTGTCGTCGGTCAGCGGCGCCATCGTCATGAGCCCCTCGCACCGCAGGTGCGCAAGCGACGCCACCTGCGCGATCTCGTCCACGGCACGAGCCGCATCGAATCCGCCCTTCGTCTCCTCGCCGGACACGTTCACCTGGACCAGGCCTCGTACCTCGACGCCGGCACGCTCCGCTTCCAGCGCCAGCTCCCGCGCGAGCCGCAGCGAATCGATCGAGTGGATCATGTCCATCAGCTGCACCGCCCGCCGCACCTTGTTCCGCTGCAGATGGCCGATCAGGTGCCACCGCACTTCGATCCCGCTCCCCGACACTTCCACCCGCTTCGCTTCGAGCTCCTGTACGCGGTTCTCTCCGATGTCGTGCAGCCCGCACGCGACGGCGGCGCGAACGGCCTCCGCCGGATGTCCCTTCGTCACCGCCACCACCCGCACCGTGTCCGCCCGCCCGACCCGCTCGAGCGCCCGGGAAATCCGCTCCTCCACCCGCTCCAGGTTCGCCCTCAACTGCTCCGTGTACATGGCGCAATTGTAGGCCGCATCAGAACAAAGAGCAATCGAAATCTGCCGTACGAAAAAAGGGAGACCGGCCCTTCGACCGGTCTCCCCTGCTGCACGGCAGCGCCCCGACGGTCGAGTTACTTCGCCGAGAACACTACCGGAATCTCCACCCATACCTGAACCTTCTTGTCGCGGTTCAGCGCCGGCGAGAACTTCATCTGCTTCGCGACGGCGAGCGCGGCCTCATCGAGCGCCGGATAGCCGCTAGATTTCGCGAGCAGCGTCCGCAGCACGGTGCCATCCGTGTCGATGAAGAAGTGCACCGTCGGCTGACCGCCGATGCCCGCATCGCGGAGCAGCGGCGGATAGTTGCGAACCAGCACGCGCGAGATCTCATCGCGGTTCAGCAGCTCCGGCCGCACCGTCATGGGCGTGAACACGGGCGCCGCGGCGAGGTCCCGGTCCCCCGCGGACGCGCTCGGCGGCGGCGGCAGGTTCTCGATCGGGTTCGCATCGAACGTCGTCGGCGCGATCGTGATGTCCTCGCTGATGTCCGCAGCGCTCACGACCGGCGTGGCCGGGCGTGCGATCTGCTCCGGCGGTGGCGGAATCTTGATGTCATCCGGGATGTCGATGGCCTCGAGCGACTCGTTCGAGATCGAGACGTCGGCCGACGACAGCTCCGGGAACACCGCGAACAGCACGAGATGGAACACGGCCGCGCCCGCGATGGAGTACCAGAACCAGTCGCCGAAGCCGCGCTTGAAGCGCTCATTGGCAGTGTTGAACGTCGATGTCTCCATGTCTACCTCCGTTCACGGATCATGCGCTGCTCCAGGTTCGTGTAGAATGCTACACGAACCGCGCCAGCGGCCTGGAGTTCGCTCAGTACCTGGTCGATCGTCGCGTACGGCACGTCGCGGTCGGAGCGGAGCATCACGACCATCGCCGTGTTCGCCGCGTACAGCGGCGCAACGACGTTCGACACCTGGTCGGTCGGATACAGCTGATCGTTGATGAAGATCGACCCGTCCGACTCGATGTACACGTGCAGGACGTCCTTGCGCGGCTGCTCCAGCTTCTCCGTCGCCTCCGCCTCGGGGAACACGACGTCGCGCTTCTGCTCCTTGCGGAACGTCGTCGTCACCATGAAGAAGATGAGCAGGAGGAATGCCATGTCGGCCAGCGAGGAGGACGGGATCTCGCTCGCCGCCTTCGACTTCCGCTTCAGTCCGCCCTTGTTCATTGCCATCGGCCGCTACTCCAGGACCTGAAGCGAGATCTTGTCCGCACCGGCGCTCTGGAGCTGGTCGAGGACGTCGACCATGAACCGGTACGGCGCGTTCGGGGCCGTCTTCACGGCCGCGATCAGATTCGGGTTGTTGGCGAACTCCTGGCGCCAGATCGCGCTGATCTCCGACGCGCGCGCCGGCTGGATCTGCGGGTTCTCGCCGCGCTGGATGTTCACGATCCCGTCCGGCTGCACCATCAGGAACAGGATGTTCTTCGGCGACACCTCGACCTCGTTCTGCGCCTCCGGCAGCACGATGCTGAGCCCGCGCTCCTCGTCGAACACGGTGGTGACGAGGAAGAACACCAGCAGCAGGAACGCGATGTCCGCCATCGAGGCGGTCGGGATCTCGCTGTTCGGACGACCCTTCTTTTTCATCAGCGTCATGAAAGGCTCTCCGCTCGGTGCTGGTTAAGGCTGATGGTGCGTGTCGGAAGCGGCGCCCCGATCGGGGGTACCCCTGCCCTCGACGGAGCCGGTGGCCGGCACCGGGCCGTGTCTGGGTACACCACCGCCCGCGCCAAGTGCCGCCGCGCCGCCGGTCCGCTCCATGTCCCACGCGAGGTTGAGCACGTTCGCGGTGCCCTCCTCCATGTCCATGATGAGCTTGTCGATCCGGGTCACGAAGAAGTTGTAGGCGACGTTGACGGGGATGGCGATCGTGAGACCGGCGGCCGTGGTGATGAGGGCGACCTTGATGCCGCTGGCGACCAGGGACGCCTCGACCTGGCCCGCCTCGGCGATCGCGCCGAAGGCGGAGATCATGCCGGCCACGGTCCCGAGGAAGCCGAGCAGCGGCGCGACGTTCGAGATGGTGGCGAGCACGGCCAGGCCGCGCTCGAGGAAGCCCAGCTCGATCACGCCGGTCGTCTGGATCGCCTTCTCGATGTCGCCGCCCGTCTGCCGCTCGCGGATGCGCCGCAGACCCGCGTAGAGAATGGCCGCGACGGGTCCGGGCGTATCGGCGGCGACGCGGATCGCCTGGTCGATCCGGCCGGCGCGCGCGAGGGACTCGACCTCTTCGAGCACTTCCCGGGAGCGGCGGCGCGCCGCCCAGAGCGTGTAACCCTTGGCGATGATGACGCCGAGCGCGAACAGCGAGCAGAGGACGAGCGGATACATCCACCCTCCCCCGTCGTGGAACAGCGTCAGCAGCGTATAGGTTACGCCAGTGTCGGTACCTTCCAAGGGAAAACTCCGGGCAGCTGGGAACGGTCAGCGGGACAATGTACCGGGAATCCGCGAAAATGTATTCCGCCTCCCCGGGAGTGTCAACGTCGCAGCTTCACCGTCCTTCGCCGCCCGTCAGCGTGTCGACGGCGGCGCCGGCGAGGGCATCGCGGACGGTGTCGAGTCCCACGTTGCGCGAGAGGCTCCCGCGGTAGGCGAGCGAGATCTGCGACGTCTCCTCGCTGACCACGACGACGAGCGCGTCGGTCTCCTCGGAGAGACCCAGCGCGGCGCGGTGACGGGTGCCGAGGCTCTTGTCGGCCACCGGGAACTGCGTGAGCGGCAGGATCACGCCGGCCGCGATGATCGTGTCGCCCTCGATGAGCACGGCGCCATCGTGCAGCGGGCCGTATGGCGCGAACAGGCTGACGATGAGATCGGCGCCGACGCGGGCGTGGATGCGCGTGCCGGTCTCTGCATATTCTTCCAGTCCGACGTCGCGCTCGATGGCGATGATGGCGCCGATCTTCGCGCGGGTCAGCCGCTCCACGGCCTCCACCAGCTCCTCCACGACCTCGCGCTCTTCCAGGCGGTTGAAGAAGCGGATCATGCGGCTCTGTCCGAGGCGGGCGAGCGCGGCGCGGAGCTCGGGGTGGAACACGATGATGGCGGCGATGACGCCGTAGTCGAACAGCTGCTCGAGGATGGCGACGATCAGCTCGAGGTTGAGCAGCTCGCCGATGAAAAAGGTCACGGCGAGCACGAGCAGGCCGACGAGCATCTGGATCGCGCGGGTACGCGCGAGGAAGCGCAGGACGTAGTAGAACGCGCCCGCGACGATGAGGATCTGGAGCAGATCCAGGGGTCCGGGCAGAAACGAGAAGATCGCGCCCATCAGTGCGCGATCCTGCTGCGGCAAGCGGCATCGGCGAAGTCGAGCGCGCGGCGGGCCGGCGCGACGTCGTGCACGCGGAACAGACGCGCGCCGTGGAGCAGTGCGATGACGCAGGCGGCGAGGGTCCCCTCGAGCCGCGCCTCCGGCGGAAGCGCGCCACCGGCCGCCTCGCCGATGAATCGCTTCCGTGAGGGCCCGACGAGCACGGGGTGGCCGAGCGCGCCCACGCGCTCGAGTGCCATGAGGAGCGCGAGCGAGTGCTCCGTTCGCTTCGCGAAGCCGAGTCCCGGGTCGAGCACGATGGCGTCCTCGGCGATGCCCGCGGCGTGCGCCCGGTCCACGGCGGTGGTCAGCTCGCGCACCACATCGGCGACCGGATCGGGGCCGTACTCGGCCAGCTCGTAGCGCGCCATGCGGTCCACGGCACCGCGGGAGTGCATGAGGATCACGCCCGCCCCCGCATGCGCGGCCTCGGCGGCGAGCTTCGCGTCCAGCCGGAGGCCGGAGACATCATTGATGATCGCCGCACCGGCCTCGAGCGCTGCGCGCGCGACGGGCGCCTTCACGGTGTCGACGGAGATCGGGAGCTCGGGCCACGCATGGCGCACGGCTTCGATCACCGGCACGACCCGCGCGATCTCTGCCGCCACGTCCACGGGCGAGGCGCCCGGGCGCGTCGACTCGCCGCCAATGTCGATCACGTCCGCGCCGTCCTCGACCAGCCTCGCGGAGTGGCGAACGGCGGCCTCCACGGTAGCGTGCAGGCCGCCGTCCCAGAAGGAATCCGGCGTCACGTTGAGAATGCCGAGTATGACCGGCCGATCCAGAGACAGCACGCCGCCCGCAGTCCGCCAGTGGAGCCGCACGGCGGCGGGCGCGATCGGCATCAGCGGCGGCTGTCCGGATCGGAGTCCGCGGCGACCGCGACACCGTCGGCGGAATCCCGCTCCGCAGTCTCGGGCGCGGCGAGCGAGCCCTTCTCGCGGCGCAGCGCATCGGCGAACTCGCGAGCCTGTCGCACGATCTTCGCCTCGGGCAGCTGCGCGCCGGACGCGAGCAGATCGATGTCCTCGCGGTCGAGCGTCTCGCGCTCGAGCAGCGCCTCGGCAATGTCCTCGAGCAGCTTGCGGTTCTCCCCCAGCACCTTCATCGCACTGACGTAGGCCTCGTCGAGCAGCCGCTTCACTTCGCCATCGACGCGTTCGGCGACGTTCTCCGAGACCACCCGCCGCTGACCGATCTCGCGGCCGAGGAACACCTCGTGCTCCGCATCACCGACGGCCATCGGGCCGATCGTCTCGCTCATCCCGAACTGCGTGACCATCCGGCGCGCGAGCGCCGTCGCGCGCTCGATGTCGTTGCCCGCACCCGTCGTGATCTTCTCCGGGCCGAACGTCATCTCCTCGGCCGCGCGACCGCCGTACAACATCGCCAGACTCGCGATCAGATAGTCACGCGAGTAGGAGTGACGGTCCTCCTCCGGCAGCGACGCGGTCACGCCGAGCGCACGGCCGCGCGGCACGATCGTGATCTTGTG
This sequence comes from Longimicrobiales bacterium, assembly GCA_036374995.1. Lineage (GTDB taxonomy): Bacteria > Gemmatimonadota > Gemmatimonadetes > Longimicrobiales > RSA9 > SH-MAG3. Next base: position 82,704 of record DASUSS010000093.1, read on the forward strand.
CACCGGATCCAGACCGGGGAGGCGCAGCGCGACGACCGCGTGACCAGCCTCGTGGTACGCGGTCAGCTTCCGCTCGGAGTCCGAGAGCACCATGCTGCGCCGCTCGGCTCCCAGCATCACCTTGTCCTTCGCGTCGTCGAGGTCCTCCATGTAGACCTTGTCGTGGCCGCGCCGCGCCGCGAGCAGTGCGCCCTCGTTCACGAGGTTCGCCAGGTCGGCACCGCTCATCCCCGGCGTCGCCTTCGCGAGCGCGCGCACGTCCACATCGGTGCCGAGCGGGATCCGGCGCAGATGCACGCGCAGGATGCCTTCCCTGCCCTTCACGTCCGGGGCGTCCACGACGACCTGGCGGTCGAAGCGGCCCGGCCGGAGCAGCGCGGGGTCGAGCACGTCCGGCCGGTTCGTGGCGGCCAGCAGGATGACGCCGTCGTTCGACTCGAAGCCGTCCATCTCGACGAGCAGCTGGTTCAGCGTCTGCTCGCGCTCGTCGTGTCCGCCGCCCAGGCCGGCGCCGCGGTGACGACCGACGGCATCGATCTCGTCGATGAAGATGATGCACGGCGCATGCTGCTTGCCCTGCTCGAACAGGTCGCGCACGCGCGATGCACCGACACCGACGAACATCTCCACGAAGTCCGAGCCGGACATCGAGAAGAACGGCCGCCCCGCCTCGCCGGCGACGGCGCGTGCGAGCAGCGTCTTGCCGGTTCCCGGCGGGCCGACGAGCAGCACGCCCTTCGGCAGACGGCCGCCGAGTCGGCTGAACTTCTGCGGGTCCTTCAGGAACTCGATGATCTCCTGGAGCTCGTCCTTCGCTTCGTCGGCGCCGGCGACGTCGGCGAACGTCACCTTGGGCGTGTCGCCGGCGAGCAGTCGGGCCTTCGACTTCCCGAACTGGAACGCCTTCGAGCCGCCCGCCTGCATGCCGCGCAGCATGAAGATCCAGAGCGCGATGATGAGCAGCCACGGCAGCGCCTGGAGGATCAGGATCCACCAGTTCTGCCGCGGCTCCGCACCGCGGATCGGCACGCCGCTGTCCTGGAGCCGCGCCAGGATCTCTTCGCTGTCGCGGATCGGGAGCAGCGTCCAGAACTCGGTTATCTGGCGCTGATCGACCGTGATCGGCTGGCGCAGTGTGCCTTCCAGCCGCTTGCCGTCGATCACCGTCAGTGAGTCGATGTTGCCGGCTTCGAGCTGTCGCACGAACTCCGGCAGATACGTCAGCTCCGCCGACTGCTGCCGGTTCGGGCTGAACACCTGCGTGATCAGGAGCGCGGTCATGATGACCAGGATCCAGAAGGAGGCGGTTCGGCTGAACCGTCCCCATCTGTTCGTCTTCGGCTCCTTCTCGCTATTGCGATCCTGCATTCCTCGTCCTCGCGCCCTCGCCGCCGTCAGAGGCTGGCGATGAAAGGCAGATTCCTGTAGTTCTCGCTGTGATCGAGGCCGTAGCCGATGAGAAACTCCTGCGGTGCCTCGAACCCGACCCAGCGCGCATCCCTGACGAGCCCCGGCGCGATGCGCTTGTGCAGCAGGGCGCATAGCTCCAGGCTCTTCGGCCCGCGCTTCTCCAGCAGCGGAACCAGCCGGTTGAGTGTATTGCCGCTGTCGATGATGTCCTCGACGAGCAGCACGTGACGACCTTCCAGACTCGCCTCGGGATCATACACCAGACGCACGTCTCCGGTGCTCACGGTGCCCGTGCCATAGCTGGCGGCGACCAGGAAATCCACATGGACGGGCCGGGCGATCTCCCGGACGAGGTCGGCCACGAAGATGAACGATCCCTTCAGCAGTCCGACCACGAGCAGGTCCTCGCCGGCGGGATAGTAGCTCCCGATCTCGCGGCCCATTTCGCCGACCCGCCGACCGATCTCGTCCTGTGTGTAGACGATGCGCCGGATCGTCTGGCCGCCGGTCCGCTCGTGGACGTCACTCGGTATCGCCATCGCTCACCGTGATCTCCAGAACCGGGCGACCGGCGGCCGGCCGGGCCTCGATGGAGCGGGCCACGCCGGCCACCCAGAGGACCGACCCCGCGTCATCGCACAGGACGGGTACGCGGGCGCGCGCGCGGCGCGCGATGCGTCGTTCCCGGAACAGATTCTTCAGCTTCTTGCTGCCGTACGGCAGCCGGATCCGATCACCGGCACGCCAGGCCCGCAGCTCGAGAGGGAACCGCAGTGTGGAGGGATCGAAACGCGCGGCATGGCCGGCGCCGGCCTGGTCCCCGGCCGGTGCCCAGTGTGCCGCATACTTCTGCCCACCTGCCACGAAGGTGCCGATCCCCGGCCCCGCATCGGCGATCCGGAGTGCGGTGTCCGCGTCCCGTGGCTCGACCGGCGACACCCGCAGGGTGAGCCGGTCGAACTCGCGTTCCAGCCGAATGGCGCCGGTCAGTTCCACAACACCGCCGCTCGCGCCAGAATTGATAAACGACAGCGCGAAGCGGGTTCCGGCGCGGTCCGGCCGGCTGCCGAGCCGGTCGAGCAGATGGCGTATCACGCGCGCGCGAACGTGCGGATCATACGAGAGCAACCGCTCTCTGGCAAGCACGAAACCCGCGGTATCCTCGCTCGCGACAACATCATTGACGGCGGCGGCGACGATGCCGCCCCACGCCCGCTCCGCCTCGGCCGCGGCGCGCGCGAGCCGCGCGATCCGCCGGGTCGCACCCCGGTGCACGCGCTCCAGCTCGGGCAGCACGCGGTGCCGGATGCGGTTGCGCACGTATCTCAGGTCGCGGTTGGTCGGGTCCTCGCGCCAGCGCAGCCGGCGAGCCGTCGCGTACGCCTCGAGCTCCGCCCGCGTGAACGGCAGCAGCGGCCGGACGATGTTGCCGCGGCGGGCGGGGATTCCGGCGAGTCCCGGCAGTCCGGTGCCGCGCGCGAGCCGGAGCAGGATCGTCTCAGCCTGGTCGTCGGCGTGATGCGCCGTGACGACCGCATCCGCGCCGAGGACGTCTGCCGCGGCGAGCAGGAACTCGTAGCGCAGCTCGCGCGCGGCAGCCTCGGAGCCCGGAGCATCCTCGGCGCGCGCACTCTGGAGCGGGATGTCCCAGGCGCGGCACAGGCCGCGGACCCAGAGAGCATCGGCTCCGCTCGCTGCACGCATCGCGTGATCGAAGTGTGCGGCGACGACCTCACATTCGGTGTCGAAGCGGAGCAGATGGAGCAGCACGATCGAGTCGACACCGCCGGACACCGCGACGAGGACGCGGCTCCGCTCGCCGACGAGGCGCACGACGTGAGCACGTATGCGCTGCCGCAGAGAGCCCTGTACGCCGGCCATCAGTCGTGCTCGGTATGGCCGGGCGCGAGCGGCCGCCCCACGCGCTCGTGCAGTACGCGACCCAGAATGTCCGGGCGATCGGAGAGAATGCCGGAGACGCCCCAGTCGAGCAGTCGGTGCATGTCGGCGGGATCGTTCACGGTCCACACGTGGAGCGGCACGCCGTGACGCCGGAGATCGCGCACGAAGCGCGGCGTGACCAGCCGCCGGCCCTCCCAGATCTCGGGGATCTGCACCACGTCGGCGGGCGGGCGCTTCAGCCAGCCGAGCCGCAGACGGTGCCGCAGCCAGAACGGCTTGAGCTCTTCCAGCGAGCCGCTGATCGCGCCGTCGTACGTACCGAACAGCGTACGGTCCCGATCGTACATTCCTGCCGCGATCACACGCCCGCTCGCATTGAAGCGGCGGATCGCGGCGAACAGAGGCGTCTGCGCGGCGGCGCTCTTCACCTCCACGGTCAGGCGCGTCGCAGGAAGTGCCTCGAGCACCTCGTCGATGGTCGGCACGGTGACGCCCTGGCCGCGGAACGGAAACGTGCGGCCGCCATCCGCCGTGAAGTGGAAGCCGGCGTCGAGCGCGCGCAGCTCGGCGAGCGTCTTCGCCGCGACCGCTCCGCTGCCGTCCGTCGTCCGGTCCACTGTCGCATCGTGCATGATGACGCAGTGTCCATCGGCGGACGCACGGACATCCAGCTCGATCATGTCCGCGGCCCAGCGCCGTGCACCGTTCACAAAGGCGTTGAGGGTGTTCTCGGGTGCCAGCCCGGACCCGCCCCGATGCGCGATGAGCAGCGGCGCTCCCGCCAGCACACTGTGACGGGACATCAGTCCTCGTCGTGCCGTGACAGCGCGAAGGGATCGAAGCCGTCCACGCGCAGGCCGTGCAGCCTGTACAGCACGAGGTCGATGAGCCGCTCGGTCATCTCCCGCTCGAGCTTCTTCGCAGGATCGGTTTCCGCGAGCAGCTCCAGATAGCGGCGGGCGAGAAACAGCAGGACGTCCTCCACCACCTCCGGACGCGGAGTGGGCGGTGCCTGCGAGTCACGGTTCACTTCCTTCAGCAGCAGCCCGTTGATGAACGCGAGGAACCCCGGGAACGCGAGCTCGACCAGCTCACTGCCGCCCGTGCGCATCTCCTCGGACGTCAGCTTCTCCCACTCGAGCTCGTTCCAGTACAGCTCCTCGGCTTCCTCGCGCAGGAAGCTGCGACGGTCTTCGCTCAGACCGGAGGGTCGCGGCGGAACCAGCGCATGCTGAAGCAGGTGCTCGAGCCGCGCGCGCCGACGCGCGAGAAACACTTCGGGGTGCAGGCGGCGCTCACCGGATGCGTCGCGGCCGCTGTCGCTCGGGCTGGACATGTTTCGAGCTGCGCTCTGCGTTCGCGGGTCGGGTCTCGGCTCCAGCGGCAACATACCGTCGCCGCACACCGGCGGCAAACTACGCCGCCGCCCGCCCGGCGTCCGCCCGCACGTACCCCCGCAGCTCGGCGCCGTACTCCGCCACCAGCGCCGGCGGTGCCGCCGGTCGCGTTCCCTCGATCAGCTTCCGGAACTGCTGTGCGTTCACCACCGCCTTGCCCTTGTAGTGGTTGTTGAACACGACGTCCACCGCGGTCGTCTGCGCGTTCTCAGCCGCCTGCTTCGCGCGTGCCGCCCACGGCTTCAGCTCCTTCGGATCGTAGAGATAGTCGTACCGCGCATCCCGTCCCGCATTCTTCCGGAACCAGTCGGAATAGTTGCGGCCGTGCACGCGGATGTACCCGACGGCCGAGGTCACGTGGGCGGACGGCTTGATGGACCGGCGGAACAGCGGCTGATCCAGATTGACGAAGCCGACTCCGCGCTCGCCGAGCCACGCCAGGAACTGCGGGGTGTTCCAGCTCTCGTGACGGACTTCGAGCACGAGCGGGTACGACGCGAACTCCGCGGTGACGTCCTCCAGCCACTCCAGCGTCCCCGCCCCGTACTTGAACGACCACGGGAACTGCGCAACGACCGCATCCAGACGACCGCCCTCCTGCAGGACATCGAATCCCCGCCGCACCTGGCGTACGTCCGCCCGCGTCCATGACGACTGCCGCTCGTGCGTGAACCGGCGCCACAACTTCGCCGTGAACCGGAACGACGGCACGTCCTGCACCCGCGCGAGCCACTTCCGCGCGACCGGTACGCGCGGCGGACCGTAGTACGAGGTGTTGATCTCGATGAGATTCAGGTAGCCGGCGAGGTAGCGCAGCGGATCGAACCCGCGCGGCCGCGGGTCCGGGTAGACGACCCCTTTCCAGTCCCTGTAATCCCAGCCTGCGACGCCGACACGGATCGGGGAGCGTGCGCGCTTCGCCATGGCGTGCCCATGTTGCGAGCATCGTGCCGGGCAGCTTCAGCCGCGCGACCGTCAACTCATCGCTCAGGCTCCCGAACTCGAAGTCCTCAGGCAGTTCTCCGCGATCGAGAATCCGTTGTTCGCCGGAGCCTGCGAACATTGCCCTGCCGGGCACGGGCGGACTGCGGAGGCAGTGGTCTTCGCGTGCAGACGCGGAACGCCGGACGAGCCGCTACAGCCTGAACTCCTGGAACAGCCGCTTCTCCTGCTCGCCTTCGATCAGCGCCTCCAGCTCGACGTACGGCTCGAGTCCGCTGCCGGCGAGCTTCTCGCGGAACAGCTGGTCGAGCTGGAACACGCCGGCGGAATTCGACATCTCGATGATCAGGCGCACCGGCTTGTCGGCTCCGCTCTCGATGTGCACGGCCTCGATGGCGGCGGCGGAGATCGAGTGGATGCTGACGGAGCCATGCGAGAACGGGATGCGGGAGCGGCCCTTCGCCATGTCGAGCGCATCGGCGATGCGGACGATACCGGCCTCGAGCGTGAGTGGTTTGCCGCCCGACCGGTGTGCGATGATCGCGTGCAGCGTCTCGGCGATCATGATCGCGGCAGTGCGCGGATCGTAGATGGGGCCGAACAGCTCCTGGAGTTTCGGCCGGGCGAGGAACAGCGAGAACGCCTCGTGGTCGGAGCGGTGGATGGACATGCCGATGTCGTGAAGCAGTGCAGCCGCCGCCACGATCACCTCGCCATCGCGCGGGTCCATGGCATAGTTTCGGACCACGGACGGCTCGACGCCGCCGTCGACCAGCAGGCGGTACAGCTTGACCGCGATGTTCATCACGATCTTCACGTGGACCGGCCCGTGGTCCGTCATGCCGAGCCGCTCGATCGCGTTGACGTTCGCCGCCAGCCACAGCGCGTACAGCTCGTCATCGGCGTTGACCCGCTCGATGAAGGCGCGCAGCCGGTCGTTGCGCCGGTCCGGCACGTTCATCTCGATCCGGCGGTCGAAGCGCGCCTCCACGCTGCGGCCGTATTCCTCCAGCTGATCCGTATCGTCCATGCATGCACCCTCTGAGATGAGGAAAGCGCCACAGGCTGCCCCGTGGCGCTCCCCCTTCACCACATCGACGCCGCTGCGGCGTCGTCCATCTAACGGCCAGGCATCCGATCGCGAAGCGCGTCGAAGCCGCTCCGCACTGTGCCCGCTGCTGCACTCATGGCATTCTCCGCCGTCGCCTTCAGGCCGCCATTGCCGGCGGCACTCTTCTTCGCGGCGGATTTCCGGGAGCCCTTTCGGGCACCCTTGCGGGCGCCCTTTCGAGCACCCTTCCGAGCCGTCGACTTCCGGGCACCCTTGCGGGCACCCTTACGCGCCGTCGACTTCCGCGCACCCTTCCGGGCGCCCTTGCGAGCACCCTTACGCGCCGTCGACTTGCGCGCGCCCTTCCGTGCGCCCTTCCGCGCCGACTTCTTCGCGGTCGAGCGACGAGCCGTCGACTTGCGTGCTGCCTTGCGGGCGCCCTTACGCGCACCCTTACGCGCACCCTTGCGCGCGCCCTTGCGCGCCGTCGACTTGCGTGCGCCCTTACGCGCACCCTTGCGTGCGCCCTTGCGCGCCGACTTCTTGGCGGCCGAACGCTTGGCCGTCGTCCGACGCGCAGCCGTCCGCTTCGCGGCCTTGCGCGCGCCCTTGCGGGCCGTGCGGCGACGTGCCGACTTCTTTGCAGCGGTCCGCGTCGAAGCCCGGCGGGCTGCCGGCTTGCGACGGGGCTTGGCCTTCGACTTCTTCGCTGCACCCTTGGTGCTACGACGTGCTGCCATGTGCACTCCTTGTTGCGGTGGCCGAGTCGACATTCCCGTTCGCTTCCGGCCGCTGGACGCGTCCGTCGGATCCGACGTTCTGCACCGCCCGACTGCACGGCAATTTCGGAACCGGGTTCCGCGTCGCGCGACACCCATGCGAAGCGAGATGTCGTTTGACAGTGAGAACAGCGTAAACGCACTCGTTCGAAAACACAAGAACTTTCTTGTGCGCTCAAACCCGCGAGCATCGCGTGGCGACTCAGCTTGGATGCATCCGGGCCGACATCGAAACCTGCAAAAGTCGTGTGCGCGGATGTTCCCGCGGCCTCGCGAGCGTCCCCGTCGGCAGTGCGACGACACCCGTGCTTCACTCTCCGGGCAACCTTTGCGCGGCCCGCGGGATCACACTTCTCCGAGTCACGCGGTGTGCAGCCGCAGCATCATTCACGGAGGGCAGAGATGACGAACGGCACTCGATGGGCCGTGGGTCTGGCGATCGCACTGGCGACCGCCTCACCCGCCGCAGCGCAGCAGACGGTGAGGCTCCCGGCGAAGGATGCAGTCCTGACGGATCGACCGACCGACGTCTATACGGTCGGCACGGTCGAGGGCCGCGACTGGGAAATGTTTTCCGACATCCGCGCACTTGGTTTCGACCGCAACGACAACCTGTACGTCCTCGACGGACAGAACTTTCGGGTCGTCGTCCTCGATGCGCGCGGCAGGTTCGTGCGACAGTTCGGCAAGCAGGGCGGCGGCCCCGGCGAGCTCCAGGCACCCCTGTCGCTCGACGTCGCGCCAGACGGCACGGTCGTCGTCAGCGACATCGGCAACCGCGCCTTCATACTGTTCACGCCCGCGGGTGAATACATCCGGAACGTGCCGTTCGCCGACGAGCTCGGATTCCCGATCGGCGGAGTCGTCGCCGACGCCTCCGGCGGCGTGATCTCACGCTCGACGCCGCGCCTGCGACCGGATCAGCCGCCGACGGAGAACGCACGTTTCTCCACCATCCTCCGACAGAGTCTGGATGGTCCCGACGCGCAGGTCACACCGCTCTATCGCGTGCCGATGACACCGCCCCGCGTGCTCGATGCCGGCGGCTCGGGCGGTCAGCGACGCGTCACGGCGATCAGGATGGACCCGGTGTTCGGCGCGCGTCCGACGTTCGGCGCACTGCGTGATGGGCTGGCCGTGCATCATGAGACGGAGTACGGCATCCGCATCCTGGACGCGAATGGCCGCCACGTGCGCACGCTGGCGCGTGACTTCGAGCCGAGGAAGGTAACGAAGAAGGATCAGGAGGAGTGGCAGAAGCGACGCGAGCAGGAGGAAGCGAATGGCGGGGGCCCGCGCACCGTCATCATGTCGCGGTCGGACGGCGCGAGCCCGTCCGTCTCGATCGGCCGCGGCGGCAATCGCGGGCCGGGAACGGAGACGCTGCGCATGACGCTCGAAAACACGCCGTTCGCGGAATACATGTCCGTGGTCACGTCGATCCGCACCGATCCGCAGGGCCGCATCTGGGTGCAGCGGCGGCACGCCGACGGCAGTGCGGCGGGTCCGATCGACCTCCTCATGCCGGACGGCCGCTACATCGGGACGCTCGCGCCACAGCCGCTGCCGAACGCGGTGAGCGCATCGGGCCTCGCCGCGTGGATCCTCACGGATGAGCTCGGCGTGGAGAAGGTCGCCGTACGGCGTCTGCCGTCATCGTGGCGCTGATGCGGGCGCCGACGGGCAGATACACGCGCGTACGCGTGAGAGCGCGTACGCGCTCCGAGCCTGCCGCGGAGTCGCGTCCCGATCCGACTGCGGGCCGATGCATGGCCCCGTGGGACACCACCGTGCCTTGCGTAAGCTTGTGATTTCCTACACCTTGAGGGCGGTTGCCGCGGCACGCGTTCCCTGCCCTCGCAGGCCGCTCCAGGACACGATCGATCCAATCCCGTACGCGGACCGTGGAGCCGACGCCCCGGCACCCGGACCCTGGCCGGCCGGCACCTTCCCGGCCCTCTCCCGCTCTTCAGGACATGCCGCATGAGAGTCTCGAAACGAGTTGTCATCGCAGCGGCGGTACTGCTGGTACTGTCCCTGTCGGGCATCGGCGTGTATCTGCGCATCAGCGATCACCGTGAAGCGTCCGCCGAGACCCCGCAGCAGTCCGATGGCGACCTGCCGGCGAACTCCGCGGCGGACGCGTTCAGCACGGACCTCGCGGTTGCTGTCGAGGGTGCGGAAGTGGTCCGCGACACGCTCGTGCTCACCGTGGATGGGAACGGCGAGGCGGCGTCCTGGCGGCAGACTGCACTGCGGTCTCAGGTGAGCGGGCAGGTCCGCGCGGTGCGGGTCGTAGAGAACCGCGCGGTTGCGCAGGGCTCCGTCCTGATCGAGATCGATCCGACCGAATACGGCCTCGCGCTCGAGGAGGCGCAGGCGCGGCTGCGTCAGGCGGAAGTCGCCTACCGGGAGACGATCCTGGGTGATGACCGCATAGAGGACCCGCGGGTGCGGGCGGAGCGCGACAGTGCCGCGCGCGCGCGCAGCGGCCTGGACGCGGCACGCGTCGCGGTGGCACGCGCGGAGAACGATCTGCGCCGCACCCGGATCGCCGCGCCCTTCGCCGGGCGGATCGCGAACCTGAAGGTGGTGCCCGGGCAGTTCGTGAGCCCGGGAGACGAGCTGCTGACGGTGCAGTCGATGGATCCGATTCGCGTCGACATCAACGTCATGGAGGGCAGCATCGGCTACCTCGCCGCGGGGCGCACGGCGCGCGTGACGTTCTCCGCCTTCAAGGGCGAGGTGTTCGCGGGTCGTGTCGAGACGATCAATCCGGTAGTCGAGCAGGAATCGCGCACGGCGCGCGTGAGTCTCTCGGTCCGAAATCCCAACGGCCGGATCCTGCCCGGCATGTTCGCCCAGGCGGCCCTGCCGGCGCAGCGGTTCCCCGACCGCATCCTGGTGCCGCGCCAGGCGGTGCTCGAGCGCGACGTCGACCGGCGCCAGCTCGTGTTCGTGTTCGAGGGCGAGGGCGACCGCGGTCGGGCGAAGTGGCGGTACGTCACGACGGGTCTGAGCAACGCGGAGTACGTCGAGATCGTGGAGAATCCGGATACCGAGATGCTCGCGCCGGGCGAGATCGTGCTCGTCGCCGGTCACTACACGCTCCAGCACGACATCCCGGTTCGGCTCGTCGACAACGTGGTGCGGGCCGAGGGAGCGAGGCCGCAATGATCGGGGCGCGGCACACGGCCATGCTCGCAGCGCTGCTGGCCGGCGCGCTGCCCGCGTCGGCCCAGCAGGCGCCCACGGTGCTGACGCTCGACGAGGCGCTGCGCATCGCGCGCGGTGCCAATCCGGAGTTCCTGCGGAGTGCCAACGATCTGGATGTGGCCGGGAGCGCCGTCCGCTCCGCGTGGGGTGCGTTCCTGCCGAACCTGAGCACGTCGATGAGCTTCAGCGGTTCGCGCTCGACGACGCTCGTCGGTACGGATCCCTTCGGTGACCCGTTGCCGTCGCCGCAGCCGGTGACATCGAAGCGGAGCTCGGCCAGCCAGGGCGTGAGCACGTCGCTGACCCTGTTCGATGGCGGCGCGACATTGCGGAACCTCCAGGCCCGGCGTGCGGCGTTCGCCGGCGTGGATGCCCTGATCCGGGTGCAGGCCGTCCAGCTGGAGGCGCGCGTGGCGCGCGAGTACTTCCAGGCCGTGCGCGCGCTGCGCACGATCGCGCTCGAGCAGACGCTGCTCGCCTCGGCGCGCGAGCGGCTCGACCGGACGGAGGCGCTGCTTCGACTGGCCGCGCGCAATCGGGAGGACGTGCTCGGGGCGCGTGCCGACGTGGCGCAGGCGGAGCAGAACATGGAACGGGCGCGCGGCGAGGCCGACAAGGCGCGGCTCACGCTCGCCGCGACGCTCGGGATGGATCCCACGACGAGCATCACGGTCGACACCGTGCTGCCGGCCGTGTTCGATCCGGCGGAGCTGGATGTCGAGGCGCTGGTCGCGAACGCGCTCGCGAGCAGTCCCATCGTCCGGCAGCGCGACGCGGCACTGCGGTCCGCGAAGTACGGCGCGTCGGCTGCGCGCGGCCGGCGGCTGCCGAGCATCCGGGCGAGCGCAGGCTACAACCGCGGCGTATCGGCGACCGGCTATGAGGCGTTCGGCGATCTCAATCCCGACAAGAACTACGGCTTCAGCTTCGGCCTGAGCTTCGACCTTCCGCTGTTCAGCCGGTTCCAGACATCGGATGCGATCGAGCAGGCGGACGCTGCGGCTGCGGATGCGCAGCACGAGCTGCGCAGCGCGCAGCTCGCGGTGGAGCGGGACGTGCGCGCGGCCGTGATCGACCTGGAGAACGCGCACCGGACGCTGCTCCTCGCCCAGGAACAGGTCGAGTACAACCGCGAGCGGCAGCAGCTGGCACAGGACCGCTATTCGCTCGGCGGCTCGGACTTCATCACGCTCCAGAACGTGATCGACCGGACCGCGGAATCGGAGCGCCAGGCGGTCGAGGCGCTGTTCGGCTTCATCAACGCCCGCATCGTCCTGGAGGAGAAGCTCGGCCACCGACTGGAGCGCTGAGCCATGTCGCTGCCCGGGCTGTCGATCAGCCGGCCGGTCGCCGTGGCGATGTTCTTCATCGCCGTCGTCTTCCTCGGCGTCATCTCGTTCACGCGCCTGCCCGTCGATCTCCTGCCGGACATCGCGTACCCCAGGCTGGTCATCTATACGGGCAATCCTGACACGGGTCCCGCCGAGATCGAGCGGTTCATCACCGAGCCGATCGAGGCGGCCGTCAGCCGCGTCCCCGGCGTGGAGCATGTCGAGAGCGTGAGCCGCGAGGGCGTCTCCATGGTCGTGCTGCGCTTCGCGTGGGGCACGGACATGGACTTCGCCGCACTGAACGTGCGCGAGAACCTCGACGGGCTGCGCGGCTCGCTGCCCGAGCGCGCCGAGCGGCCGGTCGTGCTGCGAACGGATCCGCGCAGCGAGCCGATCATGTCGATCAGCGCGGCTGCCGAGATGGACCTGTGGTCGCTGAAGGATCTCACGGAGACCGTCTTCCGGCGGCGGCTCGAGCAGATCGATGGAGTGGCGGAGGCGGCGATCACGGGCGGCCTCGAGCGCGAGATCCACGTGGATGTCGATCCGACGCTGCTCCAGAGCTACGGCGTGACGATCGACCAGATCGCGACGGCACTGGCCGCCGCGAACACGAGCGCGCAGAGCGGCACGATTCGCCAGGGCCGGTTCCGCTACGCGCTGCGCACGCTGGGCGAGCTGCAGACCGTCGAGCAGATCGGCGGCATTGTGATCACGCAGCAGAACGCCGAGGGTGGGCCCGGCGGCCGCATCCTGCTGCGCGACCTGGCCACGATCGAGGACGGCTTCCGCGAGCGGGAGTCGATGGCGCGCTACAACGGCCGTGAGGCGATCGGCCTGCTCGTCTTCAAGGAGTCCGGCGCGAACACGGTGCGCGTGGCCGAGCGCGTCGAGGAAGTCCTCGCCGAGCTGCGCGAGGAGTACCCGCTCGTCACGGCCGACATCGCGATGAGCCAGGCCGGCTTCGTTTCCAGCGCGATCGCCAACCTGATCCAGGAGATGATCCTCGGCGCAGTCCTCGCCTTCCTGGTGCTGATGGTGTTCCTGCGCGATCCCCGCTACCCGATCGCGATCTCGCTGGCAATCCCGATCTCCGTCATCGCGACGTTCGGCCTGTTCCACCTCTCCGGAGTGTCGATCAACATCATGAGCCTGGGCGGGCTCGCGCTCGGCATCGGCATGCTCGTGGACAACTCGATCGTCGTCATCGAGAACGTGTTCCGGCACCGCGAGAAGGGGCTCGGCGCCGCGGCGGCGGCGGCGCTCGGCACGAAGGAGGTGCAGCGCGCCATCACGGCTTCCACACTGACGACGATCGCCGTGTTCGGGCCGATCATCTACGTCGAGGGCGTGGCCGGCGAGATGTTCGCCTCGCTCTCCTTTGCCGTCGCCTTCTCGCTGCTCGCGAGCCTCGCGGTCGCGGTCACGCTGCTGCCTACCATGGCCGCGCGCTGGACCGGCCCCGTGAACCCATCCGGTGGCTGGTTCACCGTCCCGTTCCGCCGGCCGCTCGACGCGTTCGACCGCTTCTGGGACCGCGCCGCGGACACCTACCAGGGATCGCTCGACGCCGCGCTGCGTCACCGCACCCGTGTCCTCGCCGCATCCGTGCTGCTGCTCGCGCTCGCGATTCCGATCGCGCTCACGCTGCCGCGCAGCGTGCTGCCGGACGTGGACCAGGGCGAGTTCCGTGCGCGACTCGAGCTGCCGCGCGGCACGCCGCTCGAGCGGACGGCGCAGATCGCCACCCGCCTCGAGCAGCTCATCCGCGAGGACGATGCGGTGGACGCCGTCTTCTCCCGCATCGGCAGACAGGCCGCCGTGGTCGGCATGGACGAGGAGAACAGCGGCCTGAACACGGCACTGCTGGAGGTACGGCTGCACGAGGGCGAGCGCACGTCCGACGTGCTGGCCCGGTTACGGCCGAAGCTCGCCGGTCTGCCATCGGGCAGCATCGCGCTCGAGACGGGACAGGCGACGGCTCTGGGCCGGCTGCTCGGCGCGGGCGAGGCTGACCTGGCGGTGCGGATCCGCGGCGAAGACACCGACTCCGCGATGGCGTACGCCGCGCTCGTCGCGGAACGGATGCGCGACGTCCCGGAGGTCACGAACGTGCACGTCGGCGTGGAGCTCGGTCAGCCGGAGTTCATCGTGGAGATCGACCGCGAGCGCGCGGCCGCGTTCGGGATCAACCCGACGGAGATCGTGACCGTGATCGAGAACGCGATGCGCGGCAGAGCGGCCGCCAATCCGTTCGTCGCGTTCGACCGGAAGATCCCGATCATCGTTCGGCTGCCGGACGAGGAGCGGCGATCGCTCCAGACGCTGGACTTCCTGACCGTCCGTGGCGTGCCGGTGCGCGAGCTGATCCGCATTCGTGAATCCGTCGGCCCCGTCGAGATCCCGCGGCTCGATCAGAGCCGTGTGATTCCCGTCTATGCCGACGCTGCGGGCCGGGATGTGGACGCCGCCGTCGGCGCCGTCGAGGCGACGCTCGCGCCGACCCCGCCGACTCCGCCCATGCGCTTCGAGATCGGCGGCGAGAACGAGGAGATGCGTCGCAGCTTCCGCGAGCTCACGTTCGCGTTCCTGCTGGCCCTGCTGCTCGTCTACATGATCCTGGCCGCCGAGTTCGAGTCCCTCGTCCAGCCGTTCACGGTCCTGCTCAGCGTGCCGCTCGGTCTCATCGGCGCCATCCTCGCGCTCTGGCTGTTCGGCGCCGGCATCAATACGGTCTCGCTCATCGGCATCGTCATTCTCGTCGGCATCGTCGACAACAACGCCGTAGTCATGATCGACTTCATCAACCATGCCCGCAGCGAGGGGGCGTCGGTCCACGATGCCATCCTCGAGGCCGGACGCGCGCGGCTCCGGCCCATCATCATGACCACGATCACCACGATGCTCGCGATCATGCCCATGATGCTCGGGCTCGGTGCCGGCGCGGGACTCCAGGCGCCGCTCGCGATCGCCGTCTTCGGCGGCCTGTTCACGGCGACCGCACTCACCCTCCTCGTGATTCCGGTCGTCTACGAGAGTATCGCGACGGCGCAGGCCCGGCTGGCCCGCCGGCGTGTGCCCGTTCACCATACCGGCGCGCAGCGTCCCGCGGCCGGACCGGCGCTCGAGCACGAGGCCGCAGGCGGACGCGCGGGGGCCGACTGATGATCCGCGCGTTCATCCGCCGGCCGATCGCCGTATCGATGATCTATCTCGTCATTGCGGCGCTCGGCATCATGGCGTTCCGCAACGTGCCGATCGAGCTGCTGCCCGACACCGACCTGCCGCGCCTCCAGATCGCCGCCTCCTGGCCCGGTGCCTCGCCGGAAGTCGTGGAGGCGTTCCTGACGGCGCCGCTGGAGGCCGCGGTCCAGCAGGTGCGCGGGGTGGAACGGATCACATCGAACTCACGCGAGGGCATGATCGGCGCGAGCATCGATGTGGAGTTCGCCCGCGAGACCGACATGGACTTCGCGCGTCTCGAGCTGTCTGAGCGCATTGCAGCGCTCGAGCCGGAGCTCCCGGTCGGGTCCACACCGCCCCGCATCACGATGTACGTCCCCGACGAATTCGAGGAACAGCAGCGATCGGTGCTGGAGTACACGGTGACGGGCCCGTACATCCTCGAGTACCTGCGCGAGTACATCGACGACCACATCGTTCCCGAGCTGTACAACGTGGAGGGTGTCGGCCATGTGGCGGTGAGCGGCGGCCGCGCGCGCGTGCTGGAGATCGAGCTGGATGAGCGGCGGATCCAGGCGCTCGGGCTGACCGTGCAGCAGGTCGCATCCCGCGTGGCCCAGATCGAGATCATCCGGGAGGCCGGCGTCGTCGCCGTGCCCACGGGCCTGCACTACACGCTGGCCGTGCGCCAGACGGCACAGTCCGCCGCGGACATCGCGAGCCTGCCTCTGCTCACGCGCAACGGGGGTATCGTCCGCGTGCAGGATGTCGCCCGGGTCTACGACACGTTCGAGGAGCTGCGCCAGCACCAGCGCTTCGATGGCGATCCCGCGGTCATGATGCAGGTCTACAAGCAGGCGCGCACGAACACGGTGGCCATGGCCGATTCGGTCCGCGCGCGGGTCGACCAGCTGGCCGGTGCGCTGCCCCCGGGCGTCCGCATCCTGCTGGACCGCGATCAGAGCGTCGAGATCCGGCGACAGCTCTCCGACCTCCGCAACCGCGCCGGCATCGCCGCCGTCATCGTCCTGCTCGTGCTGCTCGTATTCCTGCGCTCGCCCCGCGCCGCGATCATCGTCTTCGCCACCGTCGCGTTCTCCATCCTCATCACGGTCAACGTCATCTACTTCAGCGGGCTGTCGCTGAACCTCCTGACACTGATGGGCCTCGCGATGGGATTCGGCCTGGTCGTAGACAACGCGATCGTCGTGCTCGAGAACGTCTACCGCCGCCGCAGGCTCGGCGAGCCCGCCCACCTCGCCGCGCAGCGCGGCGCCACGGAGGTCGTGCTCCCCATCCTGGCTGCCACGTTCACGACCGTCGTCGTCCTGCTGCCGTTCGTCTACCTCCAGGGTGAGCTGCGCATCTACTACGTGCCGCTCGCCATCGTCGTCGGCCTCAGCATGCTCGCGAGCCTCTTCGTCGCGTTCACGTTCATCCCGTCGCTCGGGGCGAAGCTGCTCGGCAGCATCCGGCCCGACGTCGAGATCGACGCCGCGTCGGAACAGACCCTGCTGCTGCCCGCCGCACGCCCCTCGTTCGTCGCGCGACTCTATGGCGGGCTGATCCGCGGTACGCTCGCCTGGCCGTGGCTGACGATCGTCCTCGTGGTGCTGATGTTCGGTGGGTCCTGGTACCTGTTCGACCGATACGTGACGACCGGACGACTGTGGAGTTTCTGGGGTGGCGAGTCCTCCTACCTGTCGATCTCCATCCGGATGCCGCGCGGTGAGGAGCTGGAGCGAGTCGACGAGTTCGCCCGCTTCTTCGAGGACCGCCTCCGCGTCATGCCGGAGGTCGATCGGTTCATCACGAGCGTCAGCACGCAGAGCGCCTACATCCGCGTCTATTTCCCCGACGAGTACGAGAACACGAACATCCCGGTCGCGATCAAGGAGGAGCTGTATCAGTACTCGATCGGCTACGGTGGTGCCGAAGTGCGCGTGACGGGGTACGGCCCCTCGTTCTACGGTGGGGGCGGCTCACCGCCGAACTACAGCATCAAGGTCCTCGGCTACAACTACGACCGGGTGCGCGAGATCGCCGATGACATCGGCCGGCGGCTGCAGGCGTACACGCGGATCCGCGACGTCGACACGAATGGCTCCGGCAGCAGGTTCGAGCGGGACAAGGCGACCGAGCTGGTTCTCGACATCGACCGCACCCGGCTCGCCATGCACGAGCTCACGGCGGAGGACGTCGTCCGTCAGGTCTCGGCGTCGGTGCGGGGGCGGACGGCCAACACCACGATCCGGGTCGCCGGCGAGGAGCGGCTCTTCGCGGTGAAGCTGGACGGCTACCGCACGATGGATGCGGCCGAGATGCAGGACCTCCAGATCCCCGCACCGGGCGGCGGCGCGGTGCGGCTCGGAGACGTCGCCACCCTGCGCGAGCGGCAGGTTCTCAACTCGGTGATCCGCGAGAACCAGCAGTACCAGCGCCTGGTCAACTACGAGTTCCGGGGTCCGCAGAAGCTGGGTGATCTCATCCGCGACCAGGTCGTCGCGTCGACCGCATTGCCGCCCGGCTACACGATCGAGAAGGGGCAGGCGTGGGCCTGGGCCGCCGAGGAGCAGCAGCAGATCTATGGTGTGCTCATCGTGTCGATCCTGCTGATCTTCATGGTCACGGCCGCCATCTTCGAGTCGCTCAGACTGCCACTGACCGTGCTGCTCACCGTACCCATGGCCATGATCGGCGTGTTCCTGCTCTTCTTCTTCGTCGAAGGCGCGACATTCACCCGCGAAGCGTACATCGGAGTCATCATGATGGGCGGGATCGTCGTCAACAACTCGATCCTGCTCGTCGACCACGTCAATCAGCTGCGCCGCACCCACGGACTGCCGCTGCTCCAGGCCCTCGAGCGCGGCACCCTCGAGCGCGTTCGCCCGATCCTGATGACCAGCCTCACCACCATCTGCGGCCTGCTGCCGCTCGTCCTCTTCAGCGAGACCGCCGACCAGAACATCTGGAACGCGCTCGCCTATGCGCTCATCGGCGGCCTCTCCAGCTCGACCGTCCTCGTGCTCACCGTGACGCCGGCGCTCTATCTGCTCTTCGAGCGCCGCGCCGAGCGTCGCCGCCCCGCCGCGCCGCCCGTGCGCGACACCCTGCCGCAGCCGGTCTGACTCGTTCCCGGCAGACCGACCCGAAAAAAAAACGAGGCGCCGCGGACTCACGGTCCGCGACGCCCCGCCGCCCGAGCGCTGCCTGCTTCAGTGCTTCAGCACATGCTGGCTCTTCAGCACCATCTCGACGTGCCGCGCATACGTGTTGCCGCGCGGCAGACCCCGCCGGCTCGCCAGTTTCGGCTCCGCGATCGCCGCATCATCCTGACGGATCAGAGCCCCCGTACCGAGGCAGTCCGGGCACGGATGCGCCTCGAGAAAACCGCCGTCACCTGTCGTTCCCGCCCAGCGGGACCACGGAATCTCCCACCGGAACGAACCCGTTATGTAGCCACAGCCCTCACAGCGGGCACACTCATGTATTGTCATGTCTCTATCATCCTCCGGTCTCGGCTCGGCCGGGGAAGCGACCGCGCCGGGTACTGATACCCCCGCCTGACGGCCGGGATCCTGGATATGTGTACGTGACGGGCGGGATCCCGGTTTCAATCGGGAGCGGGATCGGAATCCGCAAGCGGGATCGGGAGCGGGATCCGTAAGAGGGATCGGGAGCGGGATCGGAAATCCGTAAGCGGGATGGGGAGTGGGATCGGGAGCGGGCCGCGGATCGCCCGCGATCGGACACGCTCCCGCATACGTCATCGTTTCTTCGCCAGGATCGTCCCGCGGCACTTCGCGGCGCCGCAGTTACACGGGTAGAGCCGCTTGTTGGCCGTGTTGTGCGGCTCGTCGAGGACGAAGTTGTAGTCGTACACCAGCTCCTCGCCCTTCGCGATGTCGTGCAGCGAATAGATGTAGATCCTGTCGTCCTCCTCGACCGCCTCGCAGTTGGGATCACACGAGTGGTTGATGTACTTGGCGATGCTGCCGCGCGGGCCGGCATCGATCACATCACCGCTGTCGAGACGGAAGAGGAACGTGTGATGCCGCTCGTCCTCATCGAACGGATAGCGGCGGTCCGCCTCCTCGTCGCTGATCACCTCGCCGCGATACTCGATGAGCCGCGTGCCCGCCCTGATTCTGCGGGTCGCGAACACGCCGCGCCCCTGGATCCGGGATCGCCTCACCTCGAACGGTCGTGTCGTACGCTTCCTGGTTGCCATGCGCCTTCGACTTCGGGTTACGGGAGCGCGCAAGATATCGCGCAGGCGGTGCCGTGCAAGTCCGCGGAACGATGCAGGCCCCGAACGCGCGTGGCACGTCCGGGGCCTGATTCAGACAGTATGCCAGAGGGGAGACTCGAACTCCCGACCTCACGATTATGAGTCGTGCGCTCTAGCCGGCTGAGCTACTCTGGCGCGACCGGATGAGCAGAAAAAGCTAAGGGAAACGGGGTTCTCGGTCAATCCGGCGGGCGTCGCACGGCGAGCGTGTCCGCGGCAGTGTCGGCGAAGCGATAGAGGCGCTCGCCATCGCGGATCAGGCCGTAGCGCTCGCGGGCGATGCGCTCGATGGTGGCGGAGTCGGTGGCGAGTGAATCGCGGCGGAGTCTGAGTCGCTCGACTTCCGCGCGCACCTCCTCGGCGCGCTGCTCCTCGAGCGCGCGCTCCTGGCGAACGCGGCGCAGGTCGAACGCGTCGTAATCGCCGCCGAACACGGCGAAGTAGGCGGCCCCGGCGAGGAGCAGGAACCCGAGGAGAACGCGGAGCTTCAAAATGCGTCGCGTCCCATGTACTCGGCGGCGGAGCCGAGGTCCTCGGCGATCCGCAGCAGCTGGTTGTATTTGGCGACGCGGTCCGTACGACTCGCGCTGCCGGTCTTGATCTGGCCGCTGCGCGTCGCAACGGCGAGGTCGGCGATGAACGTATCCTCGGTCTCGCCGGAGCGGTGGCTGATGATGCAGCGGAAGCCGCTGCGGCGCGCGAGCTCGATCGCCTGGAGCGTCTCGGTGAGCGTGCCGATCTGGTTCACCTTGATCAGGATCGCGTTGGCGGCACCCGTCTCGATCCCCTTCGCGAGGAATTCCGTGTTCGTGACGAAGAGATCATCACCTACCAGCTGGACGCGGTCACCGAGGGCAGCCGTCAGTGCGCGCCAGCCATCCCAGTCGTTCTCATCGAGCCCGTCCTCGATGGAGACGATGGGATAGCGCGCGACCCAGCCGCGCCAGAACTCGACCATCTCGTCGGCAGTGCGTCGCTCGTTCGTCGATTTGTGGAAGACGTAGGCATCGTCGCGGTGCAGCTCGCTCGCGGCCGCGTCCAGAGCGAGCAGCACGTCCTCGCCCGCGCGATAGCCGGCTTTCTCGATGGCCTCGAGGATGACCTCGATCGCTTCGTCGTTCGATCCGAGGTCGGGCGCGAAGCCGCCTTCATCGCCCACGTTCGTGGCCATGCCGCGACCGCTCAGCACCTTCTTCAGGCTGTGGAAGATCTCGACGCCGGCACGCAGCGCCTCGGGGAAGCTGTCGAAGCCGACCGGCACGATCATGAACTCCTGGAGGTCGACATTGTTGGCCGCGTGCGCGCCGCCGTTCAGGATGTTCATGAGCGGCACGGGTAGCAGCGACGCACCGGGACCGCCGAGATAGCGGTAGAGCGGCAGACCGGCGTCCATGGCGGCCGCGCGCGCGACGGCGAGCGAGACCGCGAGCATGGCGTTCGCACCGAGCGCCGACTTGTTCGTGGAGTCGTCCAGCTCGATCATGACGCGATCGACCGTGGCCTGGTCGTAGGCATCCATCCCGACGACGGCTTCGGCGATCTCGTCGTTGACGTTCGAGACGGCGTCCAGTACGCCCTTCCCGAGATACCGCTTCTTGTCGCCGTCCCTCAGCTCGACCGCCTCGAACTCGCCGGTCGATGCGCCGCTCGGGACGGCGGCCCGGCCGCCCGCGCCGCTGTCGAGCACGATCTCCGCCTCGAGCGTCGGGTTCCCCCGCGAGTCCAGGATCTCACGGGCGTGCACACTGGTGATGATGGACATTCCGTTCAGCCGATCCGTGCGGGCTGCGCGAGCAGCTGCTGCATCTCCGCGCGCACCCGCGTAATGAGTTCATCGCGTCCGCTGATGTCGACGCCCGCCGTCGGCACGGGCGGGCCGAAGCGAACGATAATCCGGCCGGGTCGCACGCGCCAGCTATCCTTCGGCATGATGCGATACGTGCCGATCACGGCGACGGGCACGATCTCGATCGCGTTGTGAAGCGCGAGCACGAACGCGCCCTTCTTGAACGACTGTAGCTCGCCGGTCGGTGAGCGAGTGCCTTCCGGAAAGATGATGATCGAGCTGTTGTCCCGCCGGATCGTGTCGCCCGCCTGCCGCAGGCTGGCCACTGCGCGGGCGTTGTCACTCCGATCGACCGAGATGTGGCCGGCGGCCTTCCAGGCGTGACCGAAGAGCGGGATACGCCCGAGCTCCTGCTTCGCGACGAAGCGGTAGCGCTTGGGCGTCCGCGCGGCGAGTGCGAGCACGTCGAACCAGGACACGTGATTCGCCACGATGATCTGGGCGCGCTCGAGCGAGAGGTGCTCGACACCCTCGACGTCGACGCGGACGGCGGCGGCCCAGAGCAGCCAGCGCGCCCACCAGCGCGGGATCCTGTCGTAGAACCGCGACGCGGCGCCCGCATAGGAGCCGATGATGACGAGCAGGCTGAGCGGGATGGTCGCGGCCAGGAGATTGATGGCGAACCAGGCCGTCCGAATCATGATGGAGCCGAAGCGAAATGATCGTGCCCGGACCACGGCACGGGAGTGATGCCATCGGCGGTGCGCAGCGCCACTCCGGCGCCGTCCTCGACACTGCCGACGCGCGTGAGCGGAAGGCGGAACGTGGCGGTGAACGATTCAGCGAGCCGCTCGATACTGCCGGGCGGCGCGGCGAAGCACAGCTCGTAATCCTCGCCGCCCGTGAGGGCGAGTCGCAGCGACTGGCCGGGGTCCTTCTCTTCGGCCCGGACGGTCGGATGGACGGGAACGGCATCGGCGTCGAGGATGATGCGCACGCCGCTCGCCGCAGCCAGGTGACCCGCGTCCCCTGCCAGGCCGTCCGAGATGTCGATGAGGGCGTGGATCTCGCCACGCTCCGCGAGCCACGCGGCTTCCGCAATGCGCGGCGTCGGCAGCGCGAACGCGACGCGCGCCGCCGCAGCGGGCTCCACACCGCGTTCCCATGCGCGCACCGCGGCCGCCGCCGCACCGAGCTCACCGGTGACCCACAGCGAGTCGCCTGCGCGGGCGCCCCGTCGCAGCACGGGCGCAGGCGCGCTCCCGATGACGATCGCGTCGATGACGAGCGGACCCGTCGTGCGCGCCAGGTCACCACCGAGCAGCACCGCACCGGCCCGCTCGCCCGCCGCACGCACGCCTTCCATCACCCGCGGTGCCAGGTCCGTCGCCTCGGCCGGATCGAGCGCCAGCGATACGAGCAGACCGATCGGCGTTGCCGCGACCGCCGCGAGATCGCTCAGCGCCGCTGCTGCGGCACGATACCCGATCTCTTCCGGCAGCAGCCATTCCCGGCGGAAATGAACGCCCTCGACGGACATGTCGGCACTCACCGCGAGGCCGTCACCCTCGACGATGGCGCAGTCGTCACCGGCGCCGACTCGCACGTGTGGGCCGGCCGCGGCGTCGGGCGGGAAGAACCTGCGGATCAGGTCGAACTCAGCGCCGGAGCCGAGCGGGATCTGCATCATTGCTGCCGCTGCTGCGGGGTGGTCGTGCGGCCCGGGTGGAGCGCAACGGTCGGGAATATAGCAGCCGGAGACGGGTCGCGCCGGGCGGCGGCGTCACCGGCGCGGGGGCTGGTCGAACGTGATGAAGGGCAGGTCGAGCGGGCTGGCGGCCGGACCGGGATCGGCAATCGCGTTCGCGAGGTGCTCGGTGACGTCACTCGGTGTAAGCGATCGGCCGCGCTGCGCGAGGTCGGCCGCGCGACCGCTCAGGTGGAGTCCGAGCGCGGCGGCCCCGGCCGGATCGTATCCGCCCGCGAGCAGCGCGCCGATCGTGCCGGAGAGCTGATCGCCCATGCCTGCCGCTGCGAGATCCGAGGAACCGACGCTGTTGACCAGCAGCTCGCCATCGGGCCGTGCGACCAGCGACGGCTGGCCCTTCAGCAGCACGACGCAGCCGAAGTCCCGGGCTGCGGCGCGCGCGGCCGCGGGCGCATCGGCGAGAATCGCATCGAGCGGCGCGTCCACGAGGCGGGACAGCTCGCGCGCATGCGGTGTTATGACGAGCGGTCGCGTCCCCGCCGCGGCACCGAGACGTCCCGGATCCTGCGCGAAGAGATTCAGCGCATCGGCATCGAGCAGCGCCGGCTTTCCCGCCGTGAGATCCAGCACCTGCTCGAGCGCGGCGCGAGCGGCGGCGTCCGTGCCGAGCCCCGGTCCCGCGATCAGTGCATGCATCGTCTCCAGGTCGGCGCTGCTCAGCTGCGCACGATCGAGAAAGGTCGCCTCGGGCAACAGCGTCTGCAGCACGACGCGATTCGCGCCCGCGGATGCGAGGCGCACGAGCCCCGCCCCCGCGCGAACCGCCGCGCGGCCGGCGAGCGCCGCAGCACCGGCCATTCCCTCACTGCCGGCGAGCACGAGCAGACGCCCCGCCATCCCCTTGTGCGCCGCCGGAGCG
The DNA here is from genome assembly GCA_036374995.1 of Longimicrobiales bacterium. Lineage (GTDB taxonomy): Bacteria > Gemmatimonadota > Gemmatimonadetes > Longimicrobiales > RSA9 > SH-MAG3. Next base: position 106,619 of record DASUSS010000093.1, read on the forward strand.
CGCCTCCGCAGATGCGCACGCACCCACGACGACGTGATCAGTCGTGCGTCCGCCTCGGCACAGACCTCCGGAAATCCGATCTCCACCGCGATGAGCCGCCCGCATTGCGCACGGGCCGGGTGCAGCACGAGCCCGAGCTTCGGCCAGCCGAACGTCACCGTCGCCTCCGCACCGATCACATCAGCGGCAACCCCGCCCGTCGTCGCATCCACACCGGACGGCAAGTCCAGCGATACGACGGGCCGCCCCGCCTCGTTGATTCTCCGGATCCACTCCGCGATGCCGCCGCGTGGCGCACCCTGCGTCCCGGTTCCGAGCAGGCCGTCGGCGATTACATCGGCGCGCGCCAGCGCACTCCGTTCATCCTCCGCCGCCACGGCCGGCAGATCATCGCCGTGACGCAGCGTCGGATCGGGCGGCTTCGATCCCGCGGCGATCAGCGTGACATCGCGTCCCCATGCGCGCAGCACGCGCAGCATCACGACGAGATCACCACCGTTGTGACCGCTGCCAGCCACGCCCGTGATGCGGCCGCGCGGGTACAGGCGCGTCACCACGAGGGCCGCAGCCCGGCCCGCGCTCTCCATCAGGACGCGCTCGGGGATGTCGAAGGATTCGCGTGCGCGGCGGTCCGCGGCCGCCGCCTGCGCGGCAGTCGGCAACGGAACGTGCTGCCGGCCATACACGCCCGGATCCGGAGGGCCCACCGCTAAGTCGCCGGTCATCGCCGTGCCGCAATGGACAGGAGTAACGCTCCCGCGGAATGCAGCAGTGGGCTACTTGTAACTCTGCCCGATCGTCCGGCCGAAGCTGATCTCGCCGTTGTCGATGCGGATGTTGAAGCCGCAGTCCGGATTGGAGCAGACCCACGCCTTGTACGTGATCGGCGCCCCATCCCGGCCGTAGTCCGAGAGCGGAAGCATTGCGCCGCGCTCACACTTGCGGCACTGCGGATAGGTGTCCTGGGATGATTCAGCCGCCATCGATCAACCCCTCCCCTCATCGTCACCGTGCCGGCACCGGCCGCATCCTGTCGCCCATGCATGCGTGCAAGGCACGTTCCATGGCCTCGTGCGCCGGCCCCCCCGTTCACCTCGAGCAGGTCCTGCGCCGCATCCACCCGACCCGAAGGACTCTACACGACGCTGCCTGGCCGCGCCAGCCACGCCTACTCGCCGCCGGCACGGCGCGGATACGGCGCCTCGAACGCCTCGTCGAAATCGAACACGTTCTCGAAATCGCCCGGCGTGTCCTCGTCCTGCTTGATCAGCACGCCCGACTCGACGAGCGCGAACACGATGTGGCCCACGTCCGCCGTCTGGCGGACGCCCCAGTGCTCGAGCACCGTGCGCGCCATCGGGCCGAAACGCTCCAGTGCCAGATCGCGGACCCCCTCCGCCAGCTCGCGCCCGCTGATGTGCCGCGGCTCGGGCAACCGCTCCAGCACGTAGTTCAGCGCGGAGAGGACGAAGACATACGCCGCCTCCTCATAGCGCGGATTGCGCGCCCGCAGTGCTGCAAACAGCTCGTCGTCCATGCTTCCATCAAGGTTCCGCGCCGCGCCTATGCGCGCACGCCCGCATGCTCCGCGCGGAATTCCGGATAGAGCGGGAACTCGGCGCACAGCTCGCCGATCTGCGCAGACACCTCGTCCGCCACCCGCGCATCCTCCGGTGCATCCAGTACCCGCGCGATCCACGCGCCGATCCGCGTCATCTCTGCGGGTCCCATGCCACGACTCGTCAGCGCCGCCGTGCCCAGCCGCACCCCGGACGTCACGAACGGCGAACGCTGCTCGCCCGGCACCGTGTTCTTGTTCGACGTGATGCGCGCCCGCTCCAGTGCCTCTTCCGCGAGCTTGCCCGTCAACTCGCCCTTCCCGCGCAGGTCCAGCAGCACGAGATGATTCTCCGTCCCGCCGCTGACCAGATCGAAGCCGTGCTGCATCAGCGAGTCCGCGAGCGCGACCGCGTTCTCCACGATCCGATGTGCATACTCGCGGAACGCCGGCGCCAGCGCCTCGCGGAACGCCACGGCCTTGGCCGCAATGATGTGCATGAGCGGCCCGCCCTGCATTCCGGGAAACACCTGCTTGTCGATCGACCGGCCCAGCTCCGCACGACTCAGGACGAAACCGCTGCGCGGACCGCGCAGCGTCTTGTGCGTCGTCGATGTCACGACGTCCGCATGCGGGACGGGGCTGGGATGCGCGCCGCCCGCGACGAGTCCCGCAATGTGGGCCATGTCGACCATCAGTCTGGCATCGACCTCGCGCGCGATCGCGGCAAACGTCTCGAAGTCGATGATGCGCGGGTACGCGCTGGCGCCCGCGACGATGACTTTCGGCCGGTGCCTGCGCGCCTGGTCGCGCACCTGATCGTAATCGATACGGCCATCTTCACCTACGCCATAGAACACGGCGTGGTAGAGCTGTCCGCTGAAGTTGACCGGTGAGCCATGCGTGAGGTGGCCGCCGTGGGAGAGGTCCATGCCGAGCAGAGTATCGCCCGGCTGGAGCAGCGCGAAGTACGCGGCCATATTGGCCTGGGCACCGGAGTGCGGCTGCACGTTCGCGTGGTCGGCGCCGAACAGCTCACGGGCACGCGCCATGGCGAGCGTCTCCACGACATCCACGTGCTCGCAGCCGCCGTAGTACCGCTTGCCGGGATACCCCTCGGCATATTTGTTCGTCAGCACCGTTCCGGCCGCCTGCAGCACGGCCGGCGAGGTAAAGTTCTCGCTCGCAATCAGCTCGAGCGTGCTGTGCTGGCGTTCCGCCTCCGCGACAACGGCGTCGTACACCTCCGGATCCGTACTGCGCAGCGCATTCAGCATGTCAGACCCACGTCCTCTGGATGGCACCGACCTGCTCGACGCGGCGCTCGGCGACGCGGTCGGCGGCCTCGTAGGTCGGCAGTCCATCCTGCTTCGCCAGCTCGAAGATCTGGCCGAGCGTCTCGTAGATCTCGCCGGCCTTGCGCCGGGCCTGATCCGACGTCCAGTCGTTCAGCTCGCCGTAGACGTTGATCAGACCGCCGGCGTTGATCACGTAATCGGGTGCGTACAGGATGCCGCGCTTGTGCAGCATGTCGCCGTGGCGTTCCTGCGCGAGCTGGTTGTTCGCGGCACCCGCAATGATCTCGAACGTGAACTGCGGAATCGTGTCATCATTGATGATGGCCCCGAGCGCGCACGGCGCGAAGATCTGTGCGTCCACACCGTAGATCTGATCCGGCGCCACCCCCTGTGCGCCGAACTCCTTCACGACGCGCTGGACGCGCGCGTCGTCGATGTCCGTGACGATCAGCTTCGCGCCATCCGCCGCCAGGTACTTGCACAGATAATGCCCCACGTGGCCGGTGCCCTGCACGGCGATCGTCATGCCGCTGACGGAGTCCGAGCCGTACTTCTCCCTGGCGCAGGCACGGATGCCGCGATAGACGCCGTAGGCAGTGACCGGCGACGGATCGCCGGACCCACCGGCCACGCCGGTCACGTACTCCGTCTCCATCTTCACGTAGTCCATGTCCTCGACGCTGGTGCCGACATCCTCCGCCGTGATGTAACGGCCGCCGAGAGACTCGACGAACCGGCCGTGTGCCCGGAAGATCATCTCGCGCCGGGTGGTGCGGTTGTCGCCGATGATGACCGCCTTGCCACCGCCGAGGTTGAGGCCTGCGACCGCGGCCTTGTACGTCATGCCGCGTGCGAGGCGCAGCGCATCGATCGTTGCTTCCTCATCATTGCGGTAGTTCCAGAAGCGCGTGCCGCCCAGTGCCGGCCCGAGAGTCGTGTTGTGAATCGCGATGATGCCGCGGTACCCCGCGGCCGGTTCGTGGCAGAACACGAGCTGCTCGTGGCTGTGCTCGGCAATGCGCTCGAAGATGTTCATGAGGTCTCCGTTCCTGATTCAATCGGCATACAGCGCCTCCGCAATCCGCAGCCGCTGCTGCTCATTCGTGCCGTGCAGCATCTCCATCGCCTTGGCGTCCCGCATGAGCTTCTCGACCGGGTAGTCGCGCATGTAGCCGTAGCCGCCGAAGATCTGGACGGCTTCCGTCGTGACGTACATCGCGCACGAGCCGGCGGCCAGCTTCGCCATGGCGACGGCGGCCGGATCGTCGTGCAGCTCGGCCGCGCGCGCGACCAGCGCCCGCGCCGCAGTCGTCCGCGTCGCCATCTCCGCCAGCTTGTGCTGGATCCCCTCGAAGCTGCGGATCGGGCGGCCGAACTGCTCGCGCACGTTCGCATACTGTACGGCGTGATCGAGCGCGGCCTGGGCGACACCGACGGCGATCGCCGCGGCCGAGAGCCCGCCGAGCGGATCGATGGCGCTGCGCGGGTCGGTGCCGCGCCACCGCAGCCGCGCGTCCGCCGGCGCCGTCACGCCATCCAGCAGGAGATCGACGACGGGCACGGTCCGCAGGCCCATGGTGGCGGCGCGATCGCCGACCACGAACCCATCCGCCCGGGGCAGCACGAACAGCGCTGCGTCGTCATCGACATGCGCCTGGACGATCGCGATGTCCGCCTTCGTCGCGTTCGTGACCCAGCGTTTCCGGCCGCTGAACGTCCAGCCGCGGTCGGCCGCGCTCGCACGCGCCGGTTCCGCCTCGTCGTCCTCCGCGAACGCGATGCACCCGATCTGCTCGCCCGCAGCCAGACCGGCAAGGACGTCGGCGTGGGCGCTGCCGCCGTACCGGCTGAGCAGATCGGCCGCAATGACGCTCTGCGCGACGAGCAGCGCAATGCCCGCCTCGCCCCACGCCAGCTCCTCGAGCGCGGCGACGTACGTCGCCGGATCGAAGCCCATTCCGCCCGCGGACTCCGGCACCAGCATGCCGAAGAAGCCGAGCTCCGCGATCTTCCCGGCGACATCGTCGTCGACCGTGCGCTCCGCGTCCCAGCGCTCCACGTGCGGGCGCAGCTCTGCGGCAGCGAACTCGCGCGCCAGACTGCGGATCTCGAGCAGCTCCTGCGGTTCGGTCACTTCGCCTCGTAGTTGTGGAAGCCGCGGCCGCTCTTCCGCCCGAGCCAGCCGGCGGCGACGTATTTCCGCAGCAGCGGACAGGGCCGGTACTTGTCGTCGCCGAGGTCGCGCTGGAGCACCTCCATGATCGACAGACAGGTATCCAGTCCGATCAGGTCGGCGAGCGCCAGCGGGCCCATCGGATGGTTCATGCCGAGCTTCATCACCGTGTCGATCGCCTCCGGCTCCGCCACGCCCTCCATCAGGCAGTACGCGGCCTCGTTGATCATTGGCATGAGCACCCGGTTCGAGACGAAGCCGGCGAAGTCGTTCACCTCGACCGGTGTCTTCTCGATGCCGCGCGCCAGCTCCAGCACCGTGTCCATCGTCGCATCCGCGGTCCGCAGGCCGCGGATCACCTCCACGAGCTTCATGACCGGGACGGGGTTCATGAAATGCATGCCGATGAACCGGTCGGGCCGGCTCACGCTGGCTGCGAGTGCTGTGATGGAGATGGACGACGTGTTGGAGGCGAGGATCGCATCGCCCGCGACGGCATCGAGCGAGCGCAGGATCTCGGCCTTGAGTGCGGCATTCTCCGGTACGGCCTCGATGATGATGCCGGCACCCGCGACGTCCTCGCGCGACCTCGTGGTACGGATATGGCCGAGCGTGGCATCGCGCTGCTCCACCGTGATGCTGCCCTTCCTGACCTGCCGCTCGAGGTTGCCCGCGATCGTCGTGCGTGCCTGCTCGAGCTGCGCTTCGGCGACATCGATCAGCGTCACGTCGTGGCCATACTGCGCGAACGCGTGCGCGATACCGTTGCCCATCGTTCCCGCACCGACCACCCCCACCCGCATTCTAGCCGGCATTCGACTCCTCTTCACTCCTCAGCATCAGCGGCCGTGCGGCCGCGATCGCCGGATCCGGCTGCACGCCACGCCAGCGGATGATCACCAGCAGGGCGACCGTGAAGCCGATCGTGCCGACCAGTCCACCCTCCGGCCCGAAGCGCGCGCCCGACCACCACTCCGGCCCGCCGACCACCGGCTCGTACAGCGGCGTATCGAACATCTCGAGGCCGCTCACCGGCAGGTCGAACAGCGTCGCCATGGCCCAGTTCCAGCCCATGTGCACCGCCGTGGCGAACCAGAGACTGAGCGTCCGAAGATACGCAATCGCGAGCAGGATCCCCGCGAGAAAGATGTTCACCAGCGCGAACACGCCGACGGACGGGTTCGCGCCGTGCGCGAGTGCGAACAGCACCGCCGAGACGACGGTCGCCGCCACGGGTCCCCCCGCACGCGCGAGCACCTGAAACCCGTACCCGCGGAACACGGCCTCCTCCGCCAGCGCGGCGGCGGTGAAGATGCCCGCCTGTGCGGCGACGGCGGCGATCCAGGCCCCGCCGGTTCCCTGCTGCCCCGCGTACGCGAGGGAGCCGCTCAGCAGCAGCGCGGCGACCGCGGTCAGCAGGCCGGCCACGCCGATCATCACGCCGATCCCCGCATGGCGCAGCGCCGCCGGCGTCAGCGCGATGCCGAGCGCGGCCACCGGGCGGCCATCGATTCCGCGGATCAGCAGTGCACCCGCGAGCAGAGCGGCGGCCGCCGTGACTACGGACTCGAGGAACGCGACCTCGTGCACCGCATCCGGCAGCATGCGCCAGAGGGTGCCCAGCACGATGCCGAGTGCGACCAGCAGCCCGGCGTATGCCGCGATCCGCGCGACGGCACCGATCCAGCCGGTCGCGCCACTGCGCATCACAGAAAACCCCCGCGCTACAACAGCGCGAGGGTTCGGCTCCGGATCCGCAGTGCGATGACGACTGCGATCACGAGCTTCACGAGATCGCCGAGCAGAAACGGCAATACGCCGAGTCGCAGCGCTGTCGCCGCATCTCCGGTGAGCAGAGTCAGCTGCGCCCAGCCGCCCGCGAAGATGGCGACCAGTGCGAGCAATCCCGCCACCGTGAGCGCACCCGCCTGTGCCATCGCACTGCCACGCGGGCGCACGCTCGCCGCACCCGCGATCGCGGCAGCCGCCGGGAACGCGAGCAGGTATCCGCCCGTGGGTCCGAACAGTGCCGGGAACCCGATGCCCGCGGCGAACACGGGCAGGCCGGCCGCACCGGCCAGCAGGTACGCGACCTGGGCCGACGCGCCGAGTGCCGGACCGAGCAGCATTCCCGACAGCAGGACCATCAGCGTCTGGAGCGACACCGGCACGGCCGTACCGGGCAGTGGCATGGACACGTGCGCGCTGAACGCCGTCAGCAGGACGAACGAGACGAGCGCGAATGCGCGCCGTGCCGGCACGCTCGTGAGCACCTCGACATCCGCGACGCGCCGGATCTGCGCGAGCTTCACGTTCATGGTCAGACCCTTTCCACCGAGAGCGCGACGGCATCGCCGCCGCCGAGACACAGTGTGGCGAGGCCGGTGCGGGCTTCACGCTGCTGCATCGCGTTGAGCAGTGTCACCAGCACGCGTGCACCGGATGCGCCGATGGGATGGCCGAGCGCAACCGCGCCGCCGTGCACGTTCACCCGATCCCAGTCCCAACCCAGCTCGCGGCCGTCGGCCAGAGCCTGTACCGCGAACGCCTCGTTCGCCTCGATCAGGTCGTAGTCACCGATCTGCCGGCCTTCCTTCTCCATCACGCGCCGGACCGCGAGCACGGGAGCGAAGAACAGCTCGCGCGGACTGACGGCTCCGCTCGCGTAGGCATTGATGCGCGCCTGGATGGTCAGGCCGTGCGCCTGCGCATACGCCTCGCTCGTCACGACCAGCGCCGCCGCACCGTCGTTCAACCCCGGCGCGTTGCCGGCCGTGACGATCGGCTCCGTCACCTCCTTCGGTGCGAACTGCGCGAACGACGGCTTCAGCTTCGCCAGCGTCTCCACCGACGTGTCGCGCCGCGGCGGCTCGTCGGACTCGATCACCATCGCACCCTTCCGGCTCGCGATCTCGACCGGAACGATCTCGTTGCGGAACGCGCCGCTGTCCATCGCCGCGACCGCCCGGCGGTGCGACTCGACCGAGAACTCGTCCGCGTCCTTCCGGCTGATCCCCGCCTTGTACGCCGTGTACTCCGCGTGACCGCCCATGTGGCACGATTCGAACGAGCACCAGAGACCGTCGTGGATCAGACCGTCGATGATCTCCTGGTTGCCGAACTTCACGCCCTCCCGGTGACCGAACAGGTAGTACGGCGCACTGGACATCGATTCCATCCCGCCCGCCACCATGACATCGGCATCGCCCGCCCGGATCGCCTGCGCGGCGAGCATCACCGCCTGCAGCCCCGAGCCGCACACGCGGCTCACGGTCATGGCACCGACGTTGTCCGGAATGCCGCCGCGGATCGCCGCCTGCCGCGCCGGCGCCTGGCCCGACCCGCCGGTCAGGACCTGACCGAGAATGACGTCGTCGATCTCCGCGGCCTCGATGCCGGCGCGCTCGACTGCCGCGCGGATCGCAATGGCGCCGAGCTCCGGCGCCCGCAACGGACTCAGTCCGCCGAGAAACCTGCCGATCGGAGTGCGCGCGCCGCTGACGACGACGGCGGTACGGCGCGGATCGGACATGTATCACCTCGTATTCATCGATTCTCAACGCGGCCACCCGCCTCATACGGCGGGGAATAATACCCGGGGCGGCACCGCGAGTCTAGTACGCGCGGATGCGGCCGCGCGACGAACCGGACGTACGCCTCCACTCCTATTCCGCCACGAGCGTCGGCCGTTCCGCCGCCGGGTCGAGCCGCCCCCACGGCACCACCGGATCGTGCTCGAAGACGAGCAGCCACTGCTCCTCACGGGCCCGCGCGAGCAGCGATCGCTTCGACTCGAGCGTGACCAGCGGCTCGACGTCGTAGCCCATTATCCACGGCAGCGGCAGATGCGCGGACGTGGGAAGCACGTCCGCGAGAAAGCACGCCGTCTCGCCGCCCGACCGGATGAGCACCGACTGGTGGTGCGGCGTATGACCCGGTGTGCGCAGCACGCTGACACCCGGCACGATCTCCACATCACCCTCCACCAGATCCATTCTTCCCGCCTCCACGACGGGCTCGAAGTTGTGTGGCAGGTAGCTCGCCTGGATGCGCTCGTTGCGGATGCGTGACCACTCCAGCTCGCCGCGCTGCACGATGTAGCGAGCGCGGCGGAACGACAGCACGATGCCGCCGTCCTCCTCGCGCCGCGTGTTGCCGCCCGCGTGATCGAAATGGAGGTGTGTGTCGAGCATGATGTCGACGTCATCGGCCGTGAAGCCCAGCCGGCCGAGTGCCTCCTCGATACGGGTCGGGAAACGGGCCGGGTCGGAGGCGGCATTGTCGATGCCGTAGATCTCGACGAACTTCTCGTTCTCCTTGTTGCCCGCGCCGTTGTCGATCAGCACGAGCGCGTCGGCCGTCTCGACGAGGAGGCAGCGCAGGGCCAGCGGTATCCGGTTCCGCTCATCGGCGGGAATGCGCCTCTCCCAGAGCGGCTTCGGCACGACGCCGAACATCGCGCCGCCGTCCAGTTTCTGGGTGCCGGCCTCCAGCGCGTGGATGCGCAGGTCGCCGAGCTGGCGCGTGCGGACGAGCGGCGCCGTCATGGCTCCGGCTCCGCTATCGACTGCGGATTCGCCTGCCGCCGGCGCCGCTTCGCCCGTCGCACGAGCAGCTCCTGCAGCTGGTGCCAGCGCGTGACCTCCAGGTCCTCGAGGCGCTCGAGCAGCACTCGGAACAGCTGCACCGTCGCCCGCGCATCCCCGTACGCCCGGTGCCGCGCCTCGATCGGGATGTTGAAGAAGTAGATCAGCGAGTCGAGCGAGCGGCTGCGCAGCTCCGGCACGAGCTTGCGCGCCATCCGCACCGTGCACAGCGTGCGGCCGCGCAGCACGGCGCCGGCGCGCTCCATCTCCCGACCGACGAAGTGCCAGTCGAACATCGCGTTGTGCGCGACGAAGACGGCACCGTCGAGCACCCGGCCGACCTGGACGGCCACGTCCGCGAACCGCGGCGCGTCGCGCACCATGTCCCACGAGATGTTCGTCAGCGTCGTGATGAGCGAGGGGATCGGCCGCTCGGGATTGATGAGCGAGCGGTACTCATCGACAATGGTGCCGTCGCCGCGCACCCGCACGGCTGCGATGTCCGTGATGCGGTGCCCACGGCTCCACGCGCCGCCGGTCGTCTCCACATCGACGACGACGTACTCGAGCGAGCGGATCGGCGCATCCTCCCGCGCCGCTCCCGCGCAGTCGACGGGAACCGCCAGCAGGCGCTCCCGCGCGGGCAGGTTCCCGAGACGGATCCGGATCCCGCGGCGCGCCGCGTCGCTCGCATCGATCACCAGCCCCGGCAGGTTCAGCTGCACCGCACGCCTACCACGCGTCATCCCGGCGCACCGGCAGAGTCATGCAGCGACTGCCGCCGCCGCCGCGCACGAGCTCGCTGCCATCGTACACGAGCGCGACCTTCTCGTCATCACCGATCTCGGTATCGCCCGTCAGGAAGTCGATCCCCTTCACGATCCGGTAGCCGGCCTGGCGTCGCAGCTCGTCGTACGTCGCCTCGTTGCGCGAGTAGCCGAGGATCAGCCCGGGCCGGACCGCGACGAAATTGCAGCCGCTCGACCATTGCTCGCGCTCCTGCAGCGTGCGCTGCGCTCCACCGCAGAACACCGGCTCCAACGGCATGTCCAGCTGTCGCAGCGCAGCGAACAGGTTCGGCATCTCGCGCATGCCCTTCTTCCCCGCACGCAGATGCAGCACCGGGCTCCGCGTCGGACCCACGAAGTTCGGCGGGAACACGACGCAGTGCTCCCGGTCGATCATCGTGAAGATCATGTCGAGATGGATCATCGCGCGGTCGGTCGGCAGTACGACGACGAGAATGTCGCGCACGCCCTGCTTCGTGGTCAGCTGCTCCGCGAGCGTGTCGAACGCACCCGGACTCGAGCGCTGCGACATGCCGACCAGCACCAGATCCCGACGCAGCACGTGCACGTCACCGCCCTCGATCGTGTAGCCCGCGCGCCGTTCTTCGCTGCCGTCGTAGATCAGCCCGCTGTTCTCCAGCAGCGGATGGTACTGGAAGAGCGCCTTCATCAGGATCTCCTCCGTCCACCGCACGTTGTAGCGCATCGACCCGATGATGACGCCGTCGCCGACGACCATCCCCGCATCGCGGGTGAAGTACAGGTTCGGCAGCGGCGGCAGCTCGTAGTGCTGCACGTTCAGCAGCGTCTGCAGTGCACCCCCCTCCACCGCCCGACCCTCGATGAACAGCGATACGAGGTCTGCCGACGGGACCTCCATCAGATGCCGCGCGAGCGGCTCCGAGCGCGCCACATCCATCACCCGCTCGATCAGGAACGGCCGCACCTCCGGGTGATCGAACACCTCCTCGAGCAGCTCGCGGACCTCGTATACCTCCGCGAAGCGCGACAGCAGTGCCTTGAACCGGTGATGCTCCCGCCGCGCCTGCTCCAGGTCGATGATGTCGTCGTAGAGGAAGTCTTCCCGGTTCGTCGGCGTCACCGCCAGCAGCTCCGGGCCCGGCGTGTGACAGATCACCGCCTCCAGCGTCCCGATCTCCGACGTCGCCGCCACGCGCGCCGCCATCACCTACCCCCGCGAGGCCGCCGGCCGCGATGCCACCGCTCGCGCCCGCCGCGCATCGTTCACCAGCGCGTACGACAGACCCTCCAGCTCGAGCGCCATGTTCACCGTCTTCACCGCCACGTCATCCGGCACGTTCAGCTTCGTCGGCGCAAAATTCAGAATCGCGCGCACCCCTGCCGCCACCACACGATCCACCACCGCCTGCGCCGCTTCCGCCGGCACCGCGACGATCGCGATGTCCATCCCCTTCAGCGACACCTTCAGCTCCGCGTCCGGCTGCACCACCAGCCCGTTCCACTCCCGCCCGATCTTCTCCCGGTCCGAGTCGAACACCGTCACGATGTCGAAACCCTGCCGCCGGAAATCCTGATACGCCATCAGAGCCGCGCCGATCTTGCCCGCCCCGATCAGCGCCACCCGCCACCGCCGCTCCAGACCCAGAATCCCCCGCAGCGCCGCCACCAGCTCCGGCACCGAATAGCCCAGTCCCCGCTTCCCGAACGTCCCGAAGAAGGACAGGTCCTTGCGCACCTGCGCCGCCGATGTGCCGCACCGCCGCGCCAGCTCCTCGCTCGCCAGCGTCGTCACTCCGCTCGCTGCCAGCTCCGTCAGCAAACGCAGATACATCGACAGCCGTGCGACCGTCGATTCCGACACTTTCCTCATGCTCCGCTCACCGTCGACCCTGATCGTTGCCGCGCCGCGGGACCCCTTTGTGAAAGCATTCACAATGGCCAACCTACGGGAGATCTTCGGCGCCGTCAATCACGCCGTCAGGACGGGGGCGGCAGGGTGAGGTGGACCGATCCGGACGAGTCGAGCTCGATGGAGCCGCCGGCGTGGCGGGCGGCGGAGCGGGCGAGGTCGAGGCGGAGCGCGGCGCCGGTGAGCGGGACACCGGGAGCGGCGGTGTCGCGAGCGGGATCGAGGGCGGCGCCCGCGACGGTGATGCGGGGGACGGCGTCGTCGCGGATGGAGAGGCGGAGCGTATCGCCCGGGCTGGCCTTGATGGCCGCGCCGAGAACGAGGACGAGGGCGCGGATGGCGTCGGCGGGGCGGGTCAGAAGCACGACATCGGATTCGTCGATATCGATGATCGTGCTGCGGGACTCGGCCTCGAAGCGGACCTGCTCGACGGCGTCGCGGCACAGGGAAGTCGCGGGGATGGAGCGGACGGGCTCGACGGGAGGCGCACTGCCGCCGCTGCGTTCGATGGCTTCGACGAGGAGCAGGAGCTGCTGTGCGGCGAGTCCGATTCTCAGGAGCGAATCGCGGGCGCCATCGGCGACGTCGCCGAACGTGCCTTCGGCGATGAGCTCCTGGTAGCCGAGGATCGCGGCAATCGGCGAGCGCAGCTCGTGGCCGAGCACGGCGTTCCATTCCTCGATCGCGCGGTGCGCGCTGCCGGTCCCGGCCGACCGGAGCTGGCGGATGGAGCGAGCGAGCGCAATGAACTGATCGGGGTCGAGCTGCTCGGGCCGCAGCTCGAGCGAGATGCCGGTGCGCTGCTCCAGCTGGGTGATGGCGTGGGCATCGAGCCGGTAGGACTCTGCGGAACGCAGCGTCTTCTGGAGCTGCTTGCGCCGCCATGAAAACGCCACGCGTGTGAGCTCGCGGAGATCCTCCTCGTCCTGCGCGGTGAGCGGCGGCGGTCGGATCGGTGTGATCCGGATGACGGAGGAGTCGACGCGCGGTACGGGGCGGAACGAGCCGCGGGCGACGTGGAACAGGCGCTCGACCCGGGCGACACTGCGCACGCCGACGGAGAGCGCTCCGTACTCGGCATCGCCGGGCGGTGCGACAATGCGATCGGCCACCTCGCGCTGGACCATCAGCACGATGCGCTCTGGCCGTGCGTCGCGCCGGAGCAGATGGAAGATGATCGGCGTCGTGATGTTGTAGGGGATGTTGCCGACGACCTTGACGCGGTGCGGGTCGGTGCCGGCGATGTCAGGCAGATCGATGTCGAGGACATTGCCCTCGATCACGGTGACATTGGGGCGATCCGCGAACTCGCGCGCGAGTGCCGGCGCGAGCTCGCGGTCGAGCTCGATGAGGATGAGGCGGGAGACGGCATCCACCAGGTGGCGCGTCAGCGCACCGCGTCCCGGACCGATCTCGATGATCGTGTCATCGGGCCGGGCATCGAGGGCCTCGACGATGCGCCGTTGCTGATTCGGGTCGACGAGGAAGTTCTGCCCGAGCGACTTCTTCGCGCGCTGCCCGCTCATCCCCGCACGAGGAGCGCCGTCCGGTCGTCCGGCGGGGTCGAAATGTCGCGGGCCGCGGCGGCGAAGACCGACTCGATGATCTGTACGAGGGGGCGATCGCGGATGCGCACGACGTCCGCAATCAGGCTCGCCTCGCCCGCGCCGGCGCCGCGATCGGGATACGCGTCCGTGAGCCCGTCGGTGAAGAGGCAGATGAGACTGCCGCCACTCCACTCCGCCATCGCCTCGCCGTAGTCGCCCATCTGCGCGATGCCGAGCGGCGGCGCCGTAGCGCCGAGGCGCGTGCGCGTGCCATCAGTCGCGATGTGGAACGCGTGCGGGTGTCCGGCGTTCGCATAGACGAGGTGCCCCTCGTGCAGATCGAGCACGCCGTAGAACAGCGTGAGGTACATCTCCGTCGTCTCCAGCTCCTTGATGAGCGCCCGATGGACGTGGCGCAGCACTTCGGCCGGCGGACCCGACTCCTGGGCATAGATGGCGACCGCACTCATCGTGAGTGCCATGATCAGCGCCGCGGAGAAGCCGTGACTGGACACGTCGCCGATCATGATGCCGATGCGATCGCCGGGCAGACGAAACAGATGATAGAAGTCGCCGCCGACGGACTCGGCGGGAAGGCAGCGGGCGGCGACCTCGGGCGGTCCCTCGAACGCGTCGGGATCCGGCAGCAGCTTGAGCTGGAGGTCGTGCGCAAGCTCGAGCTCCCGCATGAGACGCTCCTGCCGCAGACTGTCCTGCACCAGCCGCTGCGTCTCGAGTGCGGCGCCGATCTGACTCGCGATCGCCGACAGCAGCCGCGAGTCGCCGGCACTGAAGCGCACGTTGCTGCGTCGCCCGACCAGCGTGATCACGCCGACCGTCCGCGTGGTGCCGTCCGGTGGCGTGTAGTTGATCGGCACGGAGAGGAACGCCTCGCGTTCGGTCGGGCGCGGCTCGAGCCGGGGCACCGTCGGCAGGAGCGCGCCGCGCTCCAGATTCAGCGCCTGCCGCTCGCGGAACACCCATGCCGTCGCGGACTCGTGGTCATCGACCGCGATCGGTCCACGGAGCCCCTCCTCGCCCACGGCAGCGGCGATGTGGAGACGGTTGTCCTCGGGGTCGAACACCCAGAGCGACGCTCGCCGCGCGCCCAGCACGTCCGCGACCTCGGCCAGGATGCGCGTCGCCGCATCGGGCACCGATAGCACGGATGCGAGGATCTCGCTGATGAAGTAGAGGAGATTGATCTCCTCGTAGCGCTCCGTCAGCTCGCGCGCGGCGGAGCGTGCCTCGCGCTCGTGATGGAGCACCTGTGCGAGCGCCTGCGCGAGAAACGCGTGATCGGTCGAGGCATCGTCCTCACTGCGCAGCTCGAGCGAGAGCGGCAGGCCATCGCTGGTCTCGACGCGATGTCGAGCACCGGCCGACCAGCCCTCGACGGCGCCGTCGGAGCTAGGATAGAGGCACACCGGCGCGCTCGCATTCTCCGCCCACAGGCGCACCTGCACACCCGGATGCGCGTCTCGGAACGCATCCAGCAGCGCCACCACCGGCGAGGGCAGCGGCGAGAGGTCGGCGGGCACGGAGGTTTTCATTCAGCCGGTAACTGACTGGCGCGGCTTCTCGAGTGATTCAGCAGGATCATCGTGATGGAGTTGCCGCGCTCGTTGAACTCGACCCGATCCATGAGCTGTCGGATCAGGAAGATGCCGCGGCCTCCGGGCCGCACCCGGTGCTCCGGCAGTGTCGGATCGAGGACGGCGTGCGGATCGAAGCCGCGCCCCTCGTCCGTAACTTGTACCTTGATCTCGCGGGGGGTCAGGTGGGCCTCCACGCGCACGCGCTTGCGCGGGTCCCGGCAGTTGCCGTACAGCATGGCGTTCGCCAGGGCCTCCGTCAGTCCCACCCGGAAGTTGAGACGCAGCCGATCGGAATCGAAGCCGACCTCGCGCCCCCTGTCCATCAGATAACCGACCGACCGCTCGATGGCGCGCAGATCGTTCGGCAGCTCCAGCACATAGTCCAGCTGCATGCCGGGAATGATAAGCCACGCCCCGCCCGACGGGAAGCGCGCCGCGGGCAGGTGCGGCTCAGAACGTCGCGAGCGCCTCCCGGCGGTCCGATGCGATGTGGAAGAGCGTGTCCAGCTTCGTGAGCTCGAACAGTGTCCGCAGGTCCTCGTTCAGATTGGCCAGCCGCAGCTCGCCGCCCTGCTCACGGATCTTCTTCGACAGGCTCACCAGTACGCCCAGCCCGGAGGAGTCGATGTAGCCCGTGTTCGAGAAATCGATCAGGAACTTGCGCGCGCCGCCCTCGAGTTCCTCCAGCACCTTCTGCTTCAGTTCCTGCCGATTGCCCACGATCAGCTGACCCTCGACATCGATGATCGTGATATCGTCCTGCTTCTTCACATCGAAGCTCATCGCTCCTCCATAAGTACGTGAGTGGGCCAGTTCCGGCTGGCGCAAGATCGGTGCCGATCACTCCTGCAATGCGGTCACGCACGCGACGTCGACAATGTCGGCCGGACTGGCGCCGCGGGAAAGGTCGTTGCACGGCCGGGCCAGCCCCTGGAGGATCGGTCCGATGGCGTCCGCGTGGCCGAGCCGCTGGACGAGCTTGTAGGCGATGTTGCCGGCATCGAGGTCCGGAAACACCAGCACGTTCGCGCGCCCGGCGAGCGGCGACTCCGCGGTCTTGCGGGCGGCAATCTCCGGGACGAGTGCGGCATCGACCTGGAGCTCACCGTCGGCCGTGACATCGGGCAGCAGTGTCCGGAACCGCGCGAGCGCCGCGCGCACTTTGTCGATGGACGCGCCCTCCGCGCTGCCGTGCGTCGAGTAGGACAGGAACGCGACGCGCGGCTCGTCGCCGACGATCTGGCGGCGCGCCGTGGCGGCCGCCGCGGCGATGTCGGCGAGCTGCGCGGCGTCCGGGTCGGGCACCACGCTCGCGTCGGTGAACGTGAGCACTTCCGGGGCGTCGGTCCCGCGGAACGTCGGCACGACCATGTAGAAGGACGCCGAGACCGTCCGGATCCCGGGTGCGGTGCCGACCAGCCAGAGCGCGGCACGGAGCACATCGCCAGTCGTGCGCGACGCGCCCGCCACGGAGCCATGCGCGTGACGGCCGCGCACGAGCGCGGCGCCGAACACGAGCGGATCGCGCATGCGCTCCCGCGCATCGTCCTGCGTCCATCCCCGTCCGGACCGCAGCTGGTGCAGCTCGCGGACGAAGAGCTCGAAGCGGGCGTCGGCGCCATGGTCGATGACGTCGACACCATCCGGGTCGCCGCCGTACCGATGGACGCTCGCACGCACCCGCTCCGGGACGCCGAGCACGACGGGGTGGACGAGACCGGCGATCTGGAGCCGGGCCACCGCATCGAGCGTCCGCTCATCGCCGCCTTCGGGAAAGACGATGGTGCGCTGGAGTGCGCGCGCGCGCTCCTGCACCGCGTCGCGGAACGGGATCATGTCCCGGCGAGCTTGCGCTGCAAGGCCGAGAGCACGGAGGGCGCAACGAACTGTGCGATGTCGCCGCCGAGCGACGCGATCTCGCGCACGAGCGAAGCGGAGAGGTAGGAGTAGTGCTCGTCGGGCGCGAGGAAAATCGTCTGCACCTCGGGATAGAGCTGCCGGTTCATCAACGCCATCTGGAACTCGTACTCGAAGTCGGAAACGGCGCGCAGGCCGCGGATGATGATGTGGACGTTCTGCGCGCGCGCGAAATCGACGAGCAGGCCGGTGAAGTCCGTGGCCGTGACGCGCGGCTCGCTGCCGAACACCGAGCGGATCAGCTCGACGCGCTCCTCGATCGTGAACAGGCCGGTCTTCGGCTGCGTGCGCCGGTGCGCGACGGCGACAATGACGCGATCGCAGAAGCCCAGCGCACGCCGGACGATGTCCTCGTGGCCGCGTGTGATCGGATCGAACGAGCCGGGATACACAGCAACTCTGTCGGTCATGCCCGTGCCGTAATGAAGGTGAGCGCCGTGTCGCCGTAGCGGCGGGTCTTCGCGCCCGGCACCGGCGGCAGCGCTTCGCGCGCGCGATGCTCGACGCACAGGATCTGCGCGAACGGTGCTTCGGCGAAGCGTGCCAGCAGCCGCGCCGCGCCGCCGCCGTCGTACGGGGGATCCGCGAGCGCGATGTCGAATGCAGCCGCCGGCAGCGACTCGGCGTAGCGCACGGCATCCGCCCTGATCACCTCCACCTCCGCTTCCGCACCGAGATGCGCAATGTTCGACTGCAGCGCGCGCAGCGGACCGGCACCGTTCTCGACGAACGTCACGTGGGCCGCACCGCGGGACAGCGCCTCCAGTCCCAGCGCACCGGAGCCGGCGAACAGATCGAGCACGCGAGCGCCGGGCAGATCGTGCTGGAGCACGCTCATCCACGCCTCACGGACGCGGTCCGTCGTGGGACGCGTCTTCTCGCCGGGCGGCGCGGCAATGTTGTGGCCGCGCCACCGCCCCGCAATGATCCTCACTCCGCCGCGCGCACGTCCACCAGCCGCGCCTGTAGCCGCTCCCGCCCGTTCCACTCGTCCTGCTGGAGCTGGAACGCGACATCGAGCGGACCGGAGTCCGGGCGCAGACTGCGGATCCGATCCGCCATCCGGAACCCGATCGCCGGCAGGCGCGCATCGCCCTGGGCCAGGACCATCCGCACGTGCTGGCCACCGCCGACCTCGCGCCGGTCGAGCGCGGCAACCCTGCGCGCGACGAAGACGGGCTGCGGGTTGCCGATCCCGAACGGGCCGCAGTGCCGCATCATGCGGTAGAGATCCGCATTCGCGTCGGCAACCGCGATCTCGAGATCGATCCTCACCTCCGCAACGAGATCGGCCGGGCGGAGCACCGCGCGCGCATGGCGGTTGAACGCGTCCCTGAACTCCGCAATGCGATCCAGGCGGATGTCCATGCCCGCCGCCTGGCGGTGCCCGCCATAACGCTCCAGCAGAGCTGCGCACTCGTGAACGCCGCCGTACAGGTCGAATGCCGGGATCGAGCGCGCGCTGCCCCGGCCCCGGCCCGTCTCCCGATCCTCCGCGATGAGGACGACCGGCCGGTGCACGCGCTCGACGACGCGCGACGCGACGATCCCGATCACGCCCGGGTGCCAGTCCGGCGAGGAGAGTACGATGCCGTAGTCGGACTCCGGGTCGAACCGGTCCTCGAGCATGGCGAGCGCCTCCGCCAGCATCGCACGATCCACAGTCTGGCGCGTCCGGTTCTCCGCATCCATCTCGTCCGCGAGTGCGGCCGCTTCCGCCTCGTCGTCCGCGAGCAGAAGGCGCAGGCCGCGGCTTGCCGCGCCCAGGCGGCCGACCGCATTCACGCGCGGCGCCAGAACGTGACTCACCTGCCCCGCAGCGAGCGGTCGATGCGTGGCCACGCCGGCGCGTTGCAGCAGCGCGCGCAGTCCCGGATTGCGCGTGTCGCGCAGCACTCGCAACCCGTAATGCGTGAGGACACGATTCTCACCGGTGAGCGGCGCGAGATCCGCAACCGTCGCGAGCGCGACGAGATCGAGATGCCAGCGCAGCGCATCGGCGTCGCCGCCGAATGAGTGGACGAGCGCCTGGCACAGCTTGAACGCGACACCCGCGCCGGCGAGCCCCTTGAACGGGTAGCGGCAGTCCGTGCGGTTCGGATTCACGACCGCTGCCGCTGCCGGCAGTGCTGCGCCCGGCGTGTGATGGTCCGTAATGATCACGTCGATCCCCTGCGCATTCGCCTGCTCGATCGCGTCGTGCGCGACGATGCCGCAGTCGCCCGTGAGGATCAGGGCGGCGCCGCATCCGGCCGCACGCCGCACGCCCGCATGACCGAGGTCGTAGCCGTCCCGCATCCGATGCGGTACGAACGGCTCGACATCGGCACCGAGCGAGCGAAGCACCCGCGTGTACAGCGCCGCGGCGCAGATACCGTCGACGTCGTAATCGCCGTGCACGAGGATCCGCTCGCCCGCGCGCACCGCATGCGCGATCCGCTCGACCGCCGCAGCCGCACCGGCCAGCAGCAGCGGGTCGTGCAGCTGATCCAGTCGGGGCTTCAGGAAGACGCGGGCGTCGGCCGGCCCGTACCCGCGCAGGTGCAGCAGACGGCAGAGGGGCAGCGGGAGCTGGAGCTCGGATGCGAGCGCGGCCACGGCTGCCTCGTCGCACTTCGTGCTGCGGAGCTCCCACCGCCGGGGCAGTTCCGGCAGCGTCGGCGTGCGTACGCCTTCGGGCGCGCCGATCGCCGTCATGCCGCGTAGAGGATCACGCCGCACCCCTCGCACCGGCGCAGTGTCTCACCGCGCCGCACTTCCGTCTGCTCCTGAACGGGAAGAACATTGAAGCAGTTCCCGCACGCGCCTTCCTCCGTCATGGGCGCAAGCACCACGCGCGACCTCCCGCCGCGCACGCGCTCGTACAGACGGCGGCTCTGCGGATCCAGACGGATCGCATGATTCTCCCGCTTGTCCCGAAGCCGGTCGAGCTCGAGCTGCGCCGCATCCCGCTCGGCAATCAGCTGTTCCCGCTCGGCCGCAATGTCCGCCTGCGCTTTCTCCAGCTGACGCGTCAGCTCGTCGTGCTTGATGTCCGTACGTGTGATCTGATCGCTCGTCTGTCGCAGATCCACGCGATCCGCTTCGAGCGCGCGCCCGACCAGGTCCAGTTCCGCACGCAGGGCCGCTTCCTCGCGTGACGTCCGCGCCTTCGCGAGCCGCTCCTGATACGCGTGCAGCCGCTCCTCCTTCTGCTGCGCGTTGTGCTCCAGCCGGGCGTGCTCCGCGCGCAGCTCCTCCAGCTTCGTGCGCGCTGTCGCTAGCTCACGCTCCGCGGCGGTGACCGGCGCCTCGAGCGCTTCCAGCCGCGGCCCGAACTCCTTCACCCGGGCTTCCGCGCTCGTGATCTCACTGTCCATTTCCTGCAGCGCCAGAAGCGCAGCATGCAGCTCTTGCATTCTATTCGGGGGGTTCGGGTGAGATGGTCGGACGATGGGCCAGGAGCTCGCGGTACCGGCGGCTGGCCTTCCAGCCCAGACCCTCCCGCTCGAGAACCTGACGTTTCTGCTTCAGCGCCTGTCGCTCCCGCATCAGCCGGATCTGTTCCTCTCCCACTGCGGTCTCCAGTTGGTCGTCAAGGTACTTCTCCCGCAGCGATAACGCAGGGAGCTGGATGTCTGCGACGACGGCCCGCAGGCTCCTGCCGGCGTCCACGATCTCGGCGGTGCCGGCCAGCAGCGCATGCCAGATCGGCTGTGCGGAGGAGCTCAGGGACGGCGTCTCGGTGTCAGGGTCGCTGCGCAATGCCTCAAAGATCTCGCGGTACCGGGCGTCCCGCAAATGGCTGGGCGCGACGTCGTCCCCGATGCCGGGGATGAGAGCACGGTCGGCGACGAGGATCGTGAGCAGCATGCGCTCGGTCGCGAGAGGATCTCCGGCGTGCCGTCGCTCGGCGGGTCGCTGTCCGGTGCGCCGCGGCTCTGCCGCGGTCGGCGGTGTCCGCTCGATGTCGCGTTCGATCGTTTCCCGGCGTACGCCGGTGCGCTGGGCGATGCGCGCGGTATAGATGTCGCGCAATGCGGGGTCGACGGTGGCGCGGAGCGTGGGGAGCAGTCTGTCCAGTGCGCGGCGCACACCCTCGATATCGTCGAAGAAGCCGCGCTCCTCCAGCATCTGGATCTTCCGCTCGATGACATCGACTGCGCCGTCGAGAAAGGGCGCCAGTGCATCGGCGCCGCCGCGGCGCACGATGGAATCCGGATCCTCGCCGGCCGGCAGGGTGACGACGAGCGGGTGCACACCGGTGTGGAGCAGCGCGTCAGCCGTGCGGAACGTGGCGCGCAGGCCGGCGGCATCGCTGTCGTAGAGCATCATCGCCTTGCCGGTGTAGCGGGCGAGCAGGTTCGCCTGCGCTTCGGTCATGGCCGTGCCCATGCCCGCGACCACGTTCTCGATGCCGCGTGCCGCGAGCGAGACATAGTCCATGTATCCCTCGACGACGAGAGCGGCGCCCTCCCGCCGGATCGCCGCCTTCGACCAGTTCAGGCCGTAGAGGATGTCGCCCTTGTGGTAGATCGGCGTTTCCGGCGAGTTCAGGTACTTCGGCGCGTTTTCCGAGCGCGCCAGGATGCGGCCGCCGAACGCGATCACGCGGCCGCCGAGCTCGGCGATGGGAAAGATCAGGCGGTCGCGGAAGCGGTCATACGGTTCGTCACCGCGCTCGCTCTCCTTGATGAGTCCGGCGGCGAGCAGTACGTCGTCCTCGATGCCGTGATGGTGCGCCTCCTCGCGCAGTGCGCGCCAGGCATCGGGTGCGTAGCCGAGCCCGAACCGCTCGACGGCTGCGTCGGGGATCCCGCGCTCTTCCAGGTATCGTCGCGCCTTCGCGCCATCGTCGGAGTCCGTGAGTCTGCGACGGAAGAAGTCGTGCGCGAACGCCGTCGCCTCGTACAGGATGCGGTGCGGCTCGTCGTACTCGCGCTGGAGCCGCGGGTCGGGCACCTCGACGCCATACTTCTTGCCCAGCTCGCGCACGGCGTCGTGGAACGCCAGCCCGCCGCGCTTCATCAGGAATGTGAACACGTCGCCGGACTCGCCGCAGCCGAAGCACTTGTAGAAGCCGCCGCGCGGCACGACGTAGAACGAAGGGGTCTTCTCGTGATGGAAGGGACAGAGCGCGCGGAAATCCTTGCCCGCGCGCTTCAGCGGCACCTGCTCGCCGACCACCTCGACGATGTCGGCACGCGCGCGGATCTCGTCGATGATCGATTCCGCGATCATTGCAGCTCCGCCACGGTCACGCCCGTGCCGCCCTCGCCGATGCCGCCCGCGCGGAACGACTTCACGCGACCGTCCGCGCGCACGATCTCCGTCACGACTTCGCGCAGTGCACCGGTACCCTTGCCGTGGATGATGCGCAGGCTGGGCAGCGCCGCCTGGACGGCGGCATCGAGCGCGGGATTGAGAACACCCGCGACTTCTTCCGCACGGAGTCCCCGGAGATCGACCTCCGTCGACACGTCGAGGTCCGGTACATTCCAGCCGCCCCGCAGCTGCGGCTGGCGCCGCGCCGGCTGCGGCGCTTCCGTCACGGTGAGTCCGCTCACCGGCACCTGCATGCGCAGACCGCCGACCTCGACGGTCGCGCGGCCATCGCGCAGCTCCACCACCACCCCGTGGAGGCCGCTTGCGGTAATCCGGACGTGCGAGCCCTCGCGCACGTCCTCCGCGCTGCCCTGCCGCTCCTGTTCGTG
Organism: Longimicrobiales bacterium; assembly: GCA_036374995.1. GTDB lineage: Bacteria > Gemmatimonadota > Gemmatimonadetes > Longimicrobiales > RSA9 > SH-MAG3. The sequence goes on from DASUSS010000093.1 coordinate 129,668, forward strand.
CGGCGTGCGCTCGGCCTCGCGTCGCGCCCGCTGCTCCACGCGCCGCCGCGCCTCACGCGCGGCTTCCTCGATCGCCGCCTCGCCGTGCTGCGCGGCCTCGCGCAGCTCGCGGATCACCGCCTCCACATCCTCGCGCGCACTCAGCAGCAGATCGCGAGCCTGCTGCCGCGCGCGACGCTCCGCCTCCCGCTCGCGACGCTTCAGCGCCGCCTCGCGCTGCTCGAGCTCGTCGCGCAGCGCGTGTGCCCGGCGGGCGCCGCGCTCGGCCTCGGCCAGTGCTTCGCTCAGTGTCCGATCCTTCGCTTCCAGCTCGGCGAGCAGCTGGCCTGCATCGCGCTCGGCCGCCGGGAGCGCGGCCTCGGCCGCGCCGAGCAGCTCGGACGGGAGCCCGAGTCTGCGCGCGATCGCGAGGCCGTAGCTCCGGCCGGGCACACCCTTGAGCAGGCGATAGGTCGGACGCAGCTCGACTGCGTCGAACTGGAGCGAGGCGTTCACGATGCCGGGCTCTTCCGCCGCGAGTCGCTTCAGCTGACCGAGGTGCGTAGTCGCAATCGTGAGTGCGCCGCGGCGTGTGAGCGTGCGCAGGATCGCATCCGCGAGCGCACCGCCCTCCGCCGGATCGGTGCCGCTGCCCATCTCGTCGACGAGCACCAGCGAGTCCGCCCGCGCGTGCTCCACGATCTCGCGGAGGTTCTTCAGGTGCGCCGAGAACGTGGAGAGGCTGGCCTCGATCGACTGTTCGTCGCCGATATCGGCGAAGATGTCACGGAACAGAGGGAGCTTGGTTCCCGGTCCGGCCGGCGGGATGACTCCTGCCTGGGCGAGTGCGGAGATCAGGCCGATCGCCTTCAGCAGGACGGTCTTGCCGCCGGTGTTCGGGCCCGAAACGAGGAGCGTGCGCTCGCCCGGCTCCAGCGCCAGATCGAACGGGACGACGCTCGATGTGGTGGCGAGCAGCAGCGGGTGCCGGGCGTGCACCAGCACGAGCGTGTCTGCATCCGCCAGAATCGCCGGACGGCTGCCCTGCACGTGGAGCGCGTAGCGCGCGCGGGCATACAGCGTATCGATCCGGACCAGCGCGTCCAGCGCATCGGCGATCGCCGCGCCCGCCGGGCGCAGCCCGTCCGTCAGCTCGCGCAGAATACGCAGCACCTCGCGCGACTCCGCGATCTCCAGCTCGCGCAGGCGATTCATCAGCTCGATTGCGACAGGCGGCTCGACGAACAGCGTCGCGCCCGTCGCGCTCTCGTCGTGGACGAGACCGCCGACTTCTCCGCGGCCCTCCCGCCGGATCGGGATGACATACCGCCCGTCGCGCAGCGACACGCTCGCATCGGGCACCTGGAACCGCGCCGGCAGCGACGCGACGTAGCTCTCGAGCCGCTCGACAATGCGGCCGCGCGACCCGCGGATCTCGCGTCTCAGTCGCGCGAGCTCGCGGGAGGCGGTGTCGCGCACCTCGCCCGCATCGTCGACGGCGTCGCGAATCCGCCGCTCCGCGTCGTCGTCCCTGACCAGGCGCTCGGCTACTGCGGCGATGTGCGGATAGTCCTCTGCATGCTGGAGCATCGCGCGGCGGGTCGCGGCAGAGCCGCGCAGCACGGTCGCGATGTCGCGCAGCTCGCCGGGCTCGAGAACCGAGCCCTCGATCGCGAGCCGGCGCAGAGCTCCGCGCGCATCCGGCACCGGCGGCATGTGCCAGTCCTGCGCGCGAAACAGGAACGCCGACATCTGGTCGACGCGCAGCAGCTCATCGGTGACGAACACCGGGCTGTCCGACGGCTCGAGGCCTCGCACTGCTTCCGCACCGAGCGCGCTGCTCGCCTGGCCGGCTATGACGTTCAGGGTCTCCCGGAACTGGAGGACGTCCAGCGCGTGCCGGTTCATGATCGCCTTCGCGCCCGCCGCTGCATTGCCCGCCTCAGCCCAGCTCCTCCCGCACGATCCGGTTCGTCTCCCTGCCATCGAACCGGCCCTTCACGCGCGGCATGATCGCGCCCATGACCGCGCCGACGTTGTTCGCGCCTCCCGCGATCGCATCCTTCACGAGCTGCCGCACCTCCGCTTCCGAAAGCTGCGCCGGCATGTACGGCATGAGCAGCGCAGCCTCCTGCTCCTCGCGATCCGCAAGATCCGTCCGGCCGGCGGTACGGATCTGCTCGGCGGCCTCACGCCGCTTCCTGATCGCGCGGCTCACCACCTCCGTCACGTCCTCATCGGTCGGCTCGCGGCCGAGCTCGATCTGGCGGTTCTTGACCTCCGACAGCGTCGTCGTGAGCACGAGCGTGCGCAGCTTGTCACGCTCGCGCCGCGCGTCGTTCAGGTCCGTGCGCAACCGCGCAAGCAGCTCACTCATCGCATCCTCTCAGCCGGGCGGCCACCTCATGTCGCGACCGCCCAGCACGTGCAGATGCACGTGATGCACGGTCTGGTTCGCGGCCGGACCCGTGTTCACGACCAGACGATAGCCGCTCTCCGCGACCCCCTCCGCCGCGGCCACATCCCGCGCCGCGACGAACAGCGCTCCCAGCACGCCGGCATCGTCCGCCGCCACGTCGTTGACGGACGCGATGTGCCGGCGCGGTATGACCAGCACGTGCACCGGAGCCTTCGGGTCGAGGTCGCGGAACGCGACCGTCTCGTCATCTTCGCGCACGATCGTCGCCGGTATCGCGCCATCGGCAATGCGACAGAAGATGCAGTCGGATCGGCTGGCCATTCACCCTCCGCGAAACGGACCCGTAGCGCTATGGAAACGCCCCGGACAGGACCCTGTATTGTAGCACACCCCGGAAGCCGAGGCACACATGAAGCCGTTGCTCGAGCATGCCGCCCGCGTCCTCGACCACCAGCCGACCCGGAGCATGGAAGCGGAGCCGCTCCATCGCCGCGCCGTGCGTGAGTCCGGCATCGACCTCCCCTTCCCCCGCTTCATGGAAGCAGTGCGCGAGCGAAGCGACCAGTTCGCCGTCATCGTCCCCGACCCGGTGCTGCGCGCCGCAGCCGACTGGAATCCACGACACCGCTCGCTCTACCAGGCCGCGCTCGACGCGGCGGGGCTGACACAGCCGCTGATCGTGCTGACGGAGCGGCTGCACGACCCCACGGAGCCGGACGGCGAGCCACCGGTCGGCGCCGCCACGGCCGCAGATGTGTTCACGGACATGCACGAGGCACTCACGCACCTGCTGCGGTCATCCGATCCCGACGACCCGCTCCATGCGGCCGTGACGGGTGCCATGGACGAGTTGCTCGAGCTCAGGGCTGCGCTCGGCACATGATCAGATGCGGCGGAGCATGACGCTCCACCACTGCTCTTCCACGTCCTCCGCCTCGATGGCGAAGCCCGCGTCCGCCGCCACGCGCCGCACCTGCTCCGCCTCCTCGGCGAGGATACCCGCCAGGATCGCCCAGCCGTTCGCCGCGAGCGCACGATGAAACGCCGGCAGCAGCGGTTGCAGCACACTGCTCAGCACGTTCGCCAGAACGCCATCGAATGCTCCGCCGCCGTAGACGGCGAGGAACGGATCATCGACGCAGCCGCACAGCAATGTGATCCGGTCGTCCACGCCGTTCCGTTCGATGTTCTCCGCGGCGTTGGGGATCGCCTCCGGATCGCTGTCGACGGCGACCACGTGCTGCGCGCCGAGCAGCGCACCGGCAATGGACAGGATGCCGGATCCGCTGCCGACATCGAGCAGCCGGGCGTCGCGGATATCGAGCGCCTGCATGAGACGGAGCACGGCGCGCGTCGACGCATGTTCGCCGGTACCGAACGCCATCTGCGGATCAATGCGGATCACGAGGTCACCGCCCTCCGCCTCCACCTCGCTCCACGTCGGGCTCACGACGATGCGCGGGCCGATCCGCCGCGGGGCGAGGCCGCTGCGCCACAGGGCGAGCCAGTCCTGCTCCGGGACCTCCTCCGCATCGAGCTGGGCCGGCTCGACGCCGAGTATGGAAGTGAGCACTTCGCGAATCCGCCGCAGCAGCGCGTCGGCGTCATCGACGAGTCTCACGTACGTGATCAGCGCAGCACCGCGCTCCTCGATCGCAGTGCCACCGCACGCCAGAAGCCCCTCGGCGAGCAGTCCGTGCAGCTCCTCCGAGGGGCTCGTGGCCGTGACGCGCAGCCAGCTCGTAGCCATCAGCTCCCCGTCAGCGCTTCCTTCACACGGCTCCAGAAGCCGCGGTCGCGACCATCCTCCACCCGCTCCGCGGGCGCCTCGACCTGCGACAGCTGACGGAACAGCGACTCCTGTTCCGGCGTGAGACTCGTCGGTGTCCACACGACGACGCGGATGATGAGATCTCCGCGGTTCGTCCCCTGCAGATGGGGCAGGCCCTTCCCGCGCATGCGCAGCAGTCGGCCCGACTGCGTGCCCGGCGCGATGCGCAGCCGTGCCGACCCGCCGATCGTCGGGACCTCGAGCTCCGCTCCGAGCGCGGCCTGGCTGAACGTGATCGGCAACTCGTAGATCAGGTCCGCACCATCGCGCACGAACCGCGCATCCTCCTCCACCTCGAGCACGACGAGGATGTCGCCGCGCATGCCGTTGCGCACGCCCGCATTGCCCTGTCCGCGCAACGTGATGTAGTCGCCGGTCGAAACACCGGGTGGGACCGCCACTTCGATCTCGCGTGTCGCACGCTCGACACCACGGCCGCTGCACTGCTCGCACGCGCGCTCGATGCGCTGACCCTCGCCGCCGCAGTCCGGGCACGGCATGACGCTCACCAGCTGACCGAGGAAGGACCTCTGCACCCGCCGCACTTCGCCCGCACCGCCACACGTCGAGCACGTTACCGGCGAAGTGCCGGGCGCCGCACCGCTCCCGTCGCACGTTGCGCACGCATTCATCACGTCCACGCGCAACGTCCGCTTCGCGCCGTTCGCGACGTCCTCGAGCGTGAGCGGAACCGTCACGCGCATGTCCGGCCCCTTGCGCGCACTCGGACCGCGCCGCTGACGCCCACCGCCGAACAGGTCCTCGACTCCGAAACCGCCGAAGTCGCGCATGAAGATGTCCAGCGCGTCGGCGAAGCTGAAGCCACCGAATCCCGCGCCCGCTCCACCCTTCACCCCGGCGTGGCCGTAGCGATCGTAGGCGGCGCGCTTGTCCGAGTCCTTCAGGATCTCGTACGCCTCCGTCAACTCCTTGAACTTCTCCTCGGCGTCGCGGGAGCCGGAGTTGCGGTCCGGATGATACTGCAGCGCGAGCCGGCGGTATGCGCGCTTGATCGCATCCGCGTCCGCGTTCCGCTCCACGCCCAGTACTTCGTAGTAGTCACGCATTCGCTTCGTTTCCGGCCGAGCCGGCCAGCTCGTTCATCAGGTTGCTCGTGTATTCGACAATGGCCGCCACCTTCTCGTACGGCATGCGCGTCGGCCCGAGCACGCCGAGCACGCCCGACAGATTGCCGACCCGATACTCCGAGGTGACGAGCGTCAGCGTGTTCAACTGCGGATTCGCGTGCTCACCGCCGATCGTGATCTTCGGCGCACTGTCGTGCTCGCGTGACGACAGCACACCCGCCAGCAGGTCCTGCTGCTCCGTGAGCTCGATCAGGCTGCGCAGCCGCGACCCAGTCGCGAACTCCGGTTGGGACGCGAGCACGCTCGTCCGCCCCAGCAGCAGCTCCGTACCGGCCAGCCCGCTCGGGTCCAGCACGTCATCGGCCGACTGCATGAAGATGTTCAGCAGCTGCGTCGATGGCTCGTCGGTGCCCGCATCCCGCAGCCGCTCCGCCACCGTCGCCCGGATCTGCCCGAGCGTGAGGCCCGCCAGCCGCTCGTTCAGTACCTGCGTCACTGCCGCGAGCGTCTCCGGCGGCACCCGCCCCGGCATGTCGACATACACCGTGCGCACGACGCCGCTGCGCAGCGTCAGCACGAGCAGCACCTTCTCCGAGGAGATCAGCGCCAGCTCCAGCTTCTCGAGCACGACTTCCTCCAGTCGCGGTGCGATCGCCACGCCCAGCTCGCCCGTGACGAACCCCAGCGCCTGGATCGAGCGACGGATCAGCCGTTCCAGCGGGCCCTGACCGTCCTCCGTCATCTCGCGGCGCAGCCGGCGCTGCTCGACCGCCGGAATCCGGATCGGCCGCATCAGCGTGTCCACGTAGTACCGGTACGCGCGATCCGTCGGGATCCGGCCCGCCGACGTGTGCATCTGATACAGAAATCCCTTCTCCTCGAGATCCGACATCGCGTTCCGGATCGTCGCCGGAGACACGCCGAGCCCCCGCCGGCGCGCAACCGTCCTGCTGCCCGCCGGCTCGGCCGTCTCCACGTACGTCCGGATCACCGCCTCGAGGATCTGCTCCTCACGTTCGGTCAGACCCGTCTGGCTTCTGCTCGACATCGGCTCCGCGTGTTTTTTCGTAAGCCTTTGAATGTGGCGCTTTTGTGAAGAATCCGTCAACCGCGCACCGCCTCCAGGTCTACCGCGAGACGGTCCAGAAGCAGCCACCCGTGCCGCGTCAGCCGCACCACGCCGCCGCCTCGCTCCGCCCACCCCTCCCGCTCCCAGTCGGCCGCACGCGCCACCTGCGCTGCGCTCAGCCGTTCCAGCTCCAGTCCGTCGGCCGCCCGCAATCCGAGCCAGACCCGCTCCAGCTCCATGTCCCCGGCACTCAGCTCCTCACGCCCCTCCTCCGGCGCCTCGCCGGCCCGCACCCGTCGCCGGTACTCCGCCCAGTCCCGCACGTTCCACGAGCGGACCGGCGGCTCGTAACTGTGCGCTCCGGGTCCGAGCCCGAGATACGGGCGGTGGCGCCAGTACGCCTGGTTGTGCAGGCTCTCGCGCCCCGGTCGGGCGAAGTTGGACACCTCGTAGTGTACGAAACCGGCACTCCCGAGCAGCTCGGTGGCGAGCAGGTACTCCGCCGCGTAGCGATCCTCGTCCGGCATGGCTTCGCGGCCACTGGCGACCCAGCGGCCGAGCGGAGTGGCCGACTCGGCGGTGAGGCCGTAGAGCGAGACGTGCTCCGGATCCAGCGCGATGACGCGCCGGAGATCGGCCTCCCAGTCCCGCTCGAGCCGCGCGGGCAGCGCGAAGATCAGGTCGATGCTCAGGTTTTCGATTCCGGCCGCGCGCGCCGCGTCGACGGCGCGTGCGGGACCGTCCGGCCCGTGCAGCCGCCCCATCCACTCGAGTGCAGGGGCACTGAACGTCTGAGCTCCGAGGCTGACCCGGTTGACGCCGGCGCGGGCCCAGTCGTGTGCGAGCCCGGCGGTGAACGTCTCCGGATTCGCCTCGGCGGTCCACTCCACCGTGTCGTCCCATGAGACGAACCGGCGCAGCGTCTCCGCGAGCCGCTGCATGGCGTCCGTCCCCAGTAGGGACGGGGTGCCGCCGCCCACGTAGATCGTCTTCAGGGCCGGATCCGTCCAGCTGCCGTGCTGCCTGCGCCAGGCCAGCTCCGCCGCGATGGCATCCAGCCAGGCGTCGACCGGTGGCACGCGCGCAGTCGTGACCGCGAAGTCGCAGTAGCTGCACCGCCGCAGGCAGAACGGCACGTGAATGTAGAGGTGTTCCGGACTCACCTGCGGTACTACCCGCCGGGGCGGCATCCGTTGCGAGGGCTCAGCCGGCACGGGCCAGCGGCCGACAGCGCTCGAACCGCTGCCCGGGGAGCTGGCGCACCCGGCCGTCGAGCTCGAGCTCGAGCAGTGCGACCAGCGCGGCGGTGCTGGAGAGACCTGCCGCTCGCGCGATGGTGTCGGCGTGCACGGTCCGGCTGCCGAGGGCGCGCCAGACTCGGGCGTGAATGCCGTCCGCCGGCGGTGTGTCGTCGAGGAGCTCGAGGGGCGGCGGGTCGCCGATCTGCACCAGGCCGGTCGCCTCGAGCAGGTCCCGGAGTCCGGTATAGACGGACGCGCCGTCGCGGAGGAGTGCGAGACTGCCCTGCATGTTCGGCTCGTGCAGCACGTTCGGCACGCAGTAGACCTGAACGCCCTGATTCGCCGCGTGATTGCCGGTCGTGAGCGCGCCGCTCCTCTCCCCGGCCTCGACCACGACGACCGCCTGGCTCAGTGCGGCGATGATGCGGTTCCGGTGCGGGAACTGATAGCGCCGCGGCGGCTCGCCGGGCAGCAGCTCCGAGAGGAGGAGGCCGTGCCGCGCGATCCGCACGTGAAGCTCGCGGTTCTCACGCGGATAGCAGACATCGATGCCACAGCCGAGCACGCCGATGGTCGGACCGCCTGCCTCGAGTGCGGCCGCGTGCGCTGCCGCGTCGATGCCGCGCGCAACGCCGCTCACCACGCAGCCGCCGGCACGGGCGATGCCCGCACCGATCTGTTCCGCGATGTCGCGCCCGTATCCGGTCGCGCGGCGGCAGCCGACCACGGCGATGCCGGTCGCCGCGAGCAGCTCGAGCCGGCCGCGTGCGAACAGAATCGGCGGCGCGTGGTCCCCGAGCCGGAGCCGGACCAGCTCGGGGTACAGCGGATCGCCCCACGCGATCACGTGGATCGCGCCGGCGTCGAGCGCGGCGATGGCGCGCCGTACGCGCACCCGCACCGCATCGGAGCGCGCGGCGGCGGCGAGGGTGCTGCCGTGGTCGGCACCGAGACGGGCGATGGCGCGGCAGGCGGCGCCGTGGCGGTCGAGCAGACGCAGGACCCCGGGCGCGGAGAGGCCCGGCAGTGCGAGGAGCGTGAGCCGAGCAACGAGCTCGGCCCGATCCACGTCCTCGCTCACGGCCGGTAGACCTCCGGCTCTTCCGGCTCCTCCTCGGCGACCGTATCGCGCACCCGCTGCCACAGCGACTCGAGCAGCTCGTTCAGACCGCGCCGCGCGACGGCGGAGATCGCGAACTGGCCCCACGCGCCGGGCGCGTCCAGCTGCGGCGGAGCGTCACCGGGCGCGAGCACGTCCGTCTTCGTGATGATGATGCAGTGGGGCTTGTCGGCGAGATCGTTCGAGTACTGGCGCAGCTCGCGTCGCAGCAGCTCGTACTCGGCCTGGAGATCGTCGGTATCCAGCGGAATCAGGTACGCGAGCGTGCGCGTCCGCTCGATGTGGCGCAGGAAACGGTGCCCGAGTCCCCTGCCCTCGTGTGCGCCTTCGATGATGCCGGGAATGTCGGCAATGACGAACGTGCGCGAGCCTGGGAGCGAGACGACGCCGAGGTTCGGCGTGAGCGTGGTGAACGGGTAATCGGCGATCTTCGGCGTGGCCGCGGACACGGCTGCGAGAAACGTGGACTTGCCCGCATTCGGCTGGCCGACCAGCCCGACGTCCGCGATGAGCTTCAGCTCGAGCGCGATGCGCCGCTGCTCGCCCTCCTCCCCCGGCTCCCAGTAACGCGGGGCCTGGCGCGTGGGCGTGGCGAACTGTGCGTTGCCGCGTCCGCCGCGTCCGCCGCGGGCCACGACCAGCTCCTGCCCGGCCGCGATCAGCTCGCCGATCTGCTCGCCGCTCTCCGCATCGCGCACGACCGTGCCGACCGGCACGCGCACGTACAGATCCTCTCCATCCCGGCCCGTGCGGTTCTTCCCCTGTCCGTGCTGACCACGCTCCGCCCGGTAGTGCTGCTGGTAGCGATGATCGAGCAGCGTCCACAGTTGCGGGTCCGCGCGCAGAATGACGCTGCCGCCATGGCCGCCATCACCGCCGGACGGACCACCGAGCGCCACGCCCATCTCGCGGCGGAATGCCTCCGCGCCCGAGCCGCCCGTCCCGCCCGCGACCTGGATCTCGGCGTAATCGACGAACATTCAGTCCTTCTGCGTTGCCGCCTGATTGGCCGCAGCGCGCCGGGCGCGCACGGCATTCCACTGCTCCGCCAGCATGCGCGAGCGTTCCGGCGGCAGTGAGCCGAGCAGCCGCCGCACAGCCTCATCCACATCGGCTTCCTCGGCACCCGCATTGAGCGCGCCGCGCAGGTGCGAGTAGATCTGCGGCCCCGCATCCTGCGAGGCGAGCAGGGCCACGATGCACAGCTCGCGCTCGGCCAGACCGAGACCGGGACGGCCGAGCACCTTGCCGTATCCCTCGACGACCATCCATCGCTCCATGTCGGGGTGCAGCGCCGAGATGTTCGCGCGCAGCCGCTCGTACTGACCGCCGTAGACCTGTGCACAGATCTCCGCGCCGCGCCGCTCCCAGCGGTCCGAATCCCGCGCGGGCTCGCCGAGCGCCGGCAGCTCGCTGACGCGCCGCCACGCGGCCAGGCCGCGCAGCGCAGCGGGGTAGCCGAGGAACAGGTAGCTCTGCAGCAGCGCTTCCTCCACGGCGGTCTGCTCTGCAACCCCGATCGCCGATCGCAGTGCGGCATCGAGTCTGCCCGCCGACCCGCCCGCCAGCGCAGACGATATTTCGAGCAGCGCCCGCGTCTCGTCAGTCATGACTCCGCCATCCCCGGCATTGAGTGTCCGGCAGCGCGGGACACGCCTCCGCGCCGACCCGGCGAAGATGCGGCCGGACCTCGGCTGCAATCAAGCTCGGCCGGCGGCCTCGCGACATGGTTGTCCGGGGATAATTCATGCCTGGACCTGCCGCGGCGGCGACTGTCCCGGCGCCACCACGGTCACTGCGATGCCGCCGATGATCATGAAACCGCCCGCGACGGTCTGCGGCCCCGGCACTTCCGCGATCGCGGGAATCAGCCACGCGATGAGGGTCGCACCGATCGGTTCCGCGAGCATCGCGAGGTTCGCGATGTACGCACGGACGTAACGGAGCGCGTAGTTGACGGCGGTATGCCCGAGCATCATCGGTCCGGCAGCGAGTGCGACGAAGATCAGCCAGTCGCGCTTCGGGAACCCGGTCAGCGGCACCGCCGGCATCGCCGCCGCCGCGAGCACCAGTACGAGGGCGGCGATGCCGTAGACGATCGCGATGTACCACCACAGATCGAGCTCCCGCCGCAGCCGTCGCCCGATCACGTAGTAGATCGACACGAACACGGCGCCGGCGAGCGCGAGTCCATCGCCGAGGATCGCGCGCGGCCCGAGGCCGAAGTCGCCCCATGCGATGACGACCGCGCCGGCAACGGCGATCACGATGCCGAGCCACTGCCGCCGCGTCGCCGGCTCACCGAGCAGTGTTGCGGACAGCAGCGCGACGAATACCGGCTGAGCCGACACGAGAACGACCGAGCTCGATACGGTCGTGAGACCGATCGAGGCGATCCAGCTCCAGAAATGCGCGGCGAGGAAGAACCCGGCGATGGCCGCCAGTCGCCACTCCGCACGGCTCAGCCGAGGCAGGGCGGGACGTCGTGCGAGCAGCACGAGTGCGATGAACGCCACGGACAGGACCAGCCTCCAAGCCGCGACCGCGAGCGCCGGTGCGGACGCGAAGCGCACGAGCGGCCCCGCCCAGCTGATCGCCAGGACGGCAACCACGAGCGCGCCGGCCGGCGGTATCGCCGGCCGATCGGGCGGCAGCGGTGTCTGCGCCTGCCGCATCACCGCTCGAGCAGCTGGCCGACGTGGCGGATGATGAGATCGGCGCCCAGCACGGCGAACAGGACGGCGAAGATCCAGCGCAGCCGCTTCGCGCCGAGGCGCTGGTTCAGCTTCGCACCCCAGCGGGCGGCGAGGATCGCTCCGGGCAGCATCGGCAGCGCCGCGTAGATGTGGACGTAGCCGACGTGACCGGGCGGCAGCCCGTCGATGCGCGCGCCCGTGAGCATGTACGTGAGCGTGCCCGCGGTCGCGGCGAATGCCACGATCGCGAGCGAGGTCGCCGCGACGAAACGGATGTCGAGCCGAAGCACATAGATCAGCAGCGGGATCGCGATGAGTCCGCCGCCCACACCGAGCATGGCGGAGAATATGCCGACTCCGGCACCCGTGATCGCCGCGAGCACCAGGTTCGAGCGCTGCGGACCGGTCGTCTTCGATGCGGGAGCCGTCAGCAGCTGCGCGGCCGTGAGCAGCAGGAACGTGCCGAACGCAACCTTGAGCAGCTCGGGCGGGAGTCGCGTCGCGATCGTGGCGGCGAGTGCCGCCAGCACCATGGAGAAGAGCGCGACGGGAAGCGCGACCCGCCACGCAACGAGTCCGCTGCGCGCGTACGTGGCCGTGCCCGCGATGGCCGTGGGCACGATGATCAGCAGGCTCGTCGCGTGGGCGACCGGCGCGTGCAGCATCTCGGGCATGCTTACGCCGCTCCACGCCGCGTGGCCGTAAAAGAAATAGAGGAAGGGTACGATGAGTACCCCTCCTCCAATTCCCACGAGGCCAGCCAGGAATCCGACAGCGAACCCGACGACGATCAGCGCCAGCAGCGCCGCCGCAGTCATCGGGGGATGCGTCCCCCTCCGGTCAGCGCGGCGCCGGCGTCATGCGGCCGGGCTCGCGCGCAGCGTTGCGCTGCGCATTGATGCTCTGCGCAAGCGAGAACAGCGACTCCGGCGATGACGCGCGTCGCAGCAGATCCGTGGCCGCACGCACCTGCGGGTCCTCCGAGTTCACGCGCTGCCGTGCACCTTCCTCGCCCCACTTCGAATAGGTGATCTCGTAGCCGAGATCGTTGGCGACCCACCGCGCTGCGCCGTCGAACAGCTCACGGTCGACTTCCACCCCCGCCGCGCGGATCGCGCGGTAGAACCGATCGAGTACCTCGGGCGTCACGCCGAAGCCGGGCCGGAGATCCGGGTTCTCGCGCAGGAACTGCACGGCGAAGCTCAGCCGCGCATGGATGTACTCCTGAAGGTCCGTCTGAACCTCCTGCACGAACATCCGCTCATCCATCGTCAGCGTGTCCGGTGCGAGCACCAGGTCCGGATGGATGCCGCCGCCGCCGTACACCGTGCGGCCCTTGTCCGTCCGATACGCCGGCCGCGGCGTCGAGTCCTCCGTCGCCGACGGTCCGCCCACCTCGTCTTCGACGAGGTGCGCATCGATGCCGTACGGCTTCTGGATGCTGCGGCCCACCGGCGTGTACCACCGCGCCGTCGTCACCTTCAGCCAGTTCTCGTCATCGAGCGGATACAGCGATTGCACCGAGCCCTTGCCGTAGGTCGTCCGGCCGAGCACCAGCGCGCGGTCGTGGTCCTGCAGCGCGCCCGCGACGATCTCCGACGCCGACGCGCTCTGCGGCCCGACCAGCACCACGATCGGCAGGCCCGGGAACTGATCCGCCGTCCGGGCTACTGCGCGCTGATTCTGGTTGGCCGCCCGTCCCTTCGTCTCGACCACGGTCAGACCGCGCTCGAGGAACAGGTCCGCAACGGAGACGCCCTGATCGAGCAGACCGCCCGGGTTGCGCCGCAGGTCGAGAATCACGCCCCGCACACCCGCCCCGCGCAACTCCTCGATCGCGGCGCGCAGCTCGGACGTCGAGCTCTCGCTGAACGAGACCATTTCCACGTAACCCACATTGCCGTCCAGCACGTACGCCGACGGCACCGCCTGGATGTGGATCTCCTCGCGCACGATCCGGATCGGGATCGGCTGGTCGACGCCGCCGCGCGCGATCTTGATATCGACCGGGCTGCCCTCCGGACCGCGCAGCTTGCTCACTGCCAGGTCCGTGTCCCAGTCCCGCGTCGACTCGCCGTTCACCTCGATGATCTGATCGCCCGCCTGCAGGCCCGCGCGCGCACCCGGCGTGCCCGGCAGCGGACTGATCACCGTGATCCAGTCGCCGCGCTTGTCGATCTGCACGCCAATGCCGCCGTACTCTCCCTGCGTCTGCAGCCGCAGCCGCTCGTAGTCCTTCGCGACCATCAGCGACGTGTGCGGATCGCCCAGCTCCTCGAGCATCCCGTCGATCGCCATCCGGTACAGCTCCGACGGCTGCTTCGCGTCCACGAAATTGTTCGACACGAACCGCAGCACGTCCTCGAACAGGCGCGCATTCGCGTAAATGTTGCGCTCCTGCCCCACACCCCGCTGCAGGAACCAGCCACCGGTCGCCATCGCCGTCACTGCGACGAGCACCGGCGCCATGATCGTGCGCTTCATCTTCATCCGTCCTCCAGGACGCTCTCCGACTCCCGGCATTTGCTTCAGACTCTAACCCTGCGCCGCCGGGAATGTTTCTGGAAACCGCTCGTGCAGCAACGCCCGGATCCGCAGCTCCACCGCCTCCGGCGTTCCCGCACCGGATACGACCGAGATACCGGGTTCGCTTTCCGAGAGCAAGCGATATGCCCGCCCGACTTCACCGTGGAAACCGTCTCCGGCGCGCTCGATACGGTCCGCCCCCCTCCCCTCCCGATCGCGCCGCACCGCACCTTCCTGCGGATCCACGTCAAGAAGTATCGTCAGATCGGGACGCAGGCCGCCCGTGGCAAAGACATTCACCCGCCGGATCTCGTCCAGCGGCAGCCCCCGGCCGTACCCCTGGTACGCCAACGATGACAGCTCGTACCGATCCGAGATTACCACCTCACCGCGCGCCAGCGCCGGTCGGACCACCTGCTCCACGAAAGCGGCACGCGCCGCGAGCATCAGCAACAGCTCCGAGCGGTCCGGCACCTCATCGCTGTGCAGCAGCACCCGGCGGATCTCCTCGCCGAGCGCCGTCCCTCCCGGCTCCCGCGTCAGCACGTGCCTGATTCCCAGCCGGTCCAACCAGACCGACAGGCGGGTGGCCTGAGTCGATTTGCCGGAACCCTCGACGCCCTCGAAGACAATGAACATGCAGTGCACGATGCGGGAGCGGGATCGGTCCCGAGCCCGGAACCGATCCCGCTCCCGATCCCGTTCGTCATCCGACTTCCACGGTTTCCTCGTAGTAGTCGAGTCCCAGATGGGTGATCTGGTCCTCGCCCATGATGTGGCGCAGCGTGTTCTTCAGCTTCATGTGCTGGATGAACAGGTCGTGCTCGGGATAGAGTCCCGGCGCGGTCATGGGGCTCTTGAAGTAGAAGCTCAGCCACTCCTGGATGCCGCTCATGCCCGCGCGTTGCGCGAGGTCCATGAACAGCGCGAGATCGAGCACGATGGGCGCGGCGAGGATCGAGTCGCGGCAGAGGAAGTCGACCTTGATCTGCATCGGGTAACCGAGCCAGCCGAAGATGTCGAGGTTGTCCCAGCCTTCCTTGTTGTCGCCGCGGGGCGGATAGTACTCGATGCGCACCTTGTGATAGACGTTGCCGTACAGCTCCGGGTGGATCTTCGGCTGGAGGATGTGCTCGATGACGCCGAGCTTCGACTCCTCCTTCGTCTTGAACGACTGCGGGTCGTCGAGCACCGCGCCATCCCGGTTGCCGAGAATGTTCGTGCTGAACCAGCCGCTCAGCCCGAGCATGCGCGCCTTCAGCCCCGGTGCGAGGATCGTCTTCATCATCGTCTGGCCGGACTTGAAGTCCTTGCCGGAGATGGCGACGCCCTCGCGCTTCGCGAGCTCCTGGATCGCGGGGAAGTCCACCGTCAGGTTCGGCGCCCCGTTCGCGAACGGCACGCCTTCCATGATCGCCGCCCACGCATAGATCATTGACGGTGCGATCGCGGGATCGTTCGCATCGAGCGCCTGCTCGAACTTCTCGAGCGACAGGTGCGCATCGGAGGGCTGCATGAACACCTCCGTCGATGCGCACCACACCATCACGAGCCGGTCGCAGCCGTGCTGCGCCCTGAAATCGCGGATGTCCTGGCGCAGCTGCTCACCGAGATCGCGCTTCGTCGCACCCTGCTTCACGTTCGTGCCGTCGATGCGCGTCACGTACCGGTTGTCGAACACGGCCGGCATCGGCTTGATGCCCTGCAGGAACTCCGCGATCGGTTCGATGTGCTCCCACTTGTTCAGCACGCCCGCGTTCAGCGCGCTCTCGTACGCACTGTCCGGGATCGGGTCCCAGCCGCCGAACACGATGTCGTTCAGCGATGCGAGCGGGACCAGCTCGCGGATCAGCGGGTTGCGGTTGTCCGTGCGCTTGCCGAGCCGGATGTGCGCGAGCTGGGTGAGCGAGCCGATCGGCTCCGCCATCCCGCGCCGCACGGCCTCGACACCGGCGATGAACGTGGTCGCGACCGCGCCCATGCCGGGCAGCAGCACGCCGAGCTTCCCCTGTGCAGGCTTCACATCGATGCCGCTCATATGACCTCACTCGGGCTGGTTGACGTTTTCCTGTGCGGGTGGAGCCGCCGGTACTGCATCGAGCGGCACGCCGCGCGCGTGCTGATAGACCCAGACGATCCGCTGGAACGCGGTCAGGTTCGTGAGCACGGCGAGCACGACGATGACGCCCTTGAGCACGATGCCGTTCCACGCGTCGCCGAAGAACAGCGATGAAGCACCGATCAGGACGACGCGCTCGGCGCGCGGCATGAGCCCGACCCGGCAGTCGAGGCCGAGCGCCTCCGCGCGAGCGCGAGTATAGCTGATCATGAGGGACCCCGCCATGGCGAGCATAATGAGGTAGATCATGCCCACATCGCCGAGCTCGAGACGGTAGTCGTTGTAGAGGGAGAGGATGCCGAGGAACACGACGATCTCGCTGATGCGGTCGAGCGTCGAGTCGTAGAACGCGCCGAACTTGCTGCCGAGTCCCGTCAGCCGGGCGACGCGCCCGTCCAGTATGTCGAAGAAGCCGCCAAGCAGGACGAGAAACCCCGCCCACCGGACCTCGTGCTGGTGGAATGCGAGGCCGGCGCCGAGCGTCGACAGGAAGCCGAGCGTCGTGAGCAGGTTCGGGTGCACGCGCCGCCGCACCAGCGCATCGATGAGCGGCGCGATGATGCCGTAGACGCCACTGCGCAGCGACTCGAGGCCGGCCATCGTATCCTCAGGACGGAAGGATGATCCGCGACTGCGCGCCGAGCTCCATGCCGCGCGAGATCTCCTCGTTCACCCGCGCGAGCAGCTTGTCGAAGTTGGACTGTGCTGCGACGAGGCCCTGGTAGAGCGGCGAGGACTGGAGCGTGCCGAACAGCCGCTCGTACTCGTCCTTCACCTCGTCCTGCGGCTCCTGACCGCTGTGCAGCGCGGTCGCGATCTCGCGCTCCAGCTCGTCGAGCCGGCGCATCGCGGCAACCGCGTCGCCGTCATCCGTCAACCGTTCGCGCGCGCGGCCGAGCGCCTTGTACTCATCGCTCTGGCCGAGCAGTCGGCCGAGATCCTGGGCGCGCTCCTTCATGCCATCCGTCATGACTGCATTCCTCCATCTTCGCGCCGGCACTCGGCCAGCACCATCCGTTCGCGGCCGGCGAGGTCCCGCCGCACTTCCACGGCGCCATATGCACCGCTCCGTCCCATCAGCTGCTCGATCGCCGCACCCTGGCCGGCCGCCGTCTCGAGCGCCAGCAGACCACCCGGCGCGAGGCACGCGCCGGCATCGCGCACGA
The DNA here is from genome assembly GCA_036374995.1 of Longimicrobiales bacterium. Classification (GTDB taxonomy): domain Bacteria; phylum Gemmatimonadota; class Gemmatimonadetes; order Longimicrobiales; family RSA9; genus SH-MAG3. The sequence goes on from DASUSS010000093.1 coordinate 146,922, forward strand.
TCGGCTCGATTGCGCGCAGGCCATCCGCACCGCCGAACAGCGCGCCCGCCGGCTCGTGCTGCACCACCTCCGGCGCGAGCATTGCGCGATCCGACTCTGCAATGTACGGCGGATTCGACACGATGACATCGAACATCTCGTCCGGTCGGACGACATCGAGCAGCGACCCGTGCCGGAGCTCGATGCGGTCGGCCAGTCCGAGCCGCTGCGCGTTGCCCGCAGCCACATCGAGCGCCTCTGGCGACACGTCACTCGCGACGACCCGCTCGAAGGCGCCCTCGGCGGCGAGACTGAGCGCGATCGCGCCCGAGCCGGTGCCGATGTCGAGCACCCTGCCCCACCGGTCGTGGGAGCGGCACCAGTCCAGCACCGCACCCACCAGCTGCTCCGTCTCCGGGCGTGGAATGAGCACGCGCGGGTCGACGTGCAGCTCCAGGTGCCGGAACGCGGCCGTCCCGAGAATGTACTGCATGGGCTCCCGCTTCAGCCGCCTGCGCACGGCTGCCCGGTAGCGCTCCAGCTCGTCGGCGGTGAGCGGGCGGTCATGCTGAAGGTACAGGTCCAGCCGCTTCATGCCGAGGACGCCCGCCAGCAGCAGCTCGGCATCCAGCCGCGACTGCTCGATGCCGCGCTCTGCCAGCACCGCCGCCGCCTTGCGCGTCAGCTCCAGGACCCGCTCCATCGCACGTTCGGCTCGCGACGGGTTACGGCCTCGGACGGACCGCGACCGCGCTCACGCCGCCGAGGCGGACTCGAGCTGCTCCGCCTCGCGCGCCAGCTTGAGCGCACCGATCAGCTCGTCCAGATCGCCGTCCAGGATCTCGTGCAGCCGGTGCAGCGTGAGCCCGATCCGGTGGTCGGTCACGCGACCCTGCGGGAAGTTGTACGTCCGGACCTTCGCCGAGCGGTCGCCCGTGCCGACCTGTGTCTTCCGCTCGCGCGCGCGCGCCGCCTCCTGCTCCGCGATCTTCGCATCGAGCAGGCGGCTGCGCAGCACCTTCAGTGCCTTGACCTTGTTCTTCAGCTGCGACTTCTCGTCCTGGCACGTCACCACCACCCCCGTCGGGATGTGCGTGATCCGCACCGCCGAGTCCGTCGTGTTCACCGACTGGCCGCCGGGGCCCGACGAGCGGTATACGTCCACCCGGATGTCCTCGTCCCGGATCTCGAGATCGACATCCTCGGCTTCCGGCAGCACCGCCACCGTCGCTGCCGACGTGTGGATCCGGCCCTGGCTCTCCGTGGCCGGCACCCGCTGTACCCGATGCACGCCCGACTCGTGCCGCAGGTCGCCGTACGCGTTCCGCCCGCGCACGAGGAAAACGACCTCCTTGTACGCGCCGCGCTCGCCCTCCGACAGATCCACCAGCTCCAGGCTCCAGCCGCGCTGATCCGCGAACCGGCTGTACATCCGGAACAGGTCGGCCGCGAACAGGCCCGCCTCGTCGCCGCCCGTGCCCGCACGGATCTCGACCACCGCCGACCGGTCCGCCAGCGGGTCCTTCGGCAGCAGCAGCCGGCGCAGCTCCTCCTCCAGTCGCTCCTCGGCCGCCTCCAGCTCCGGCACCTCCGCTTCCGCCAGCTCCACCAGCTCCGGCTCCTCGCTCGACTCGACCAGCGCACGCGCCTCCGCCAGCTGCGCCCGCACCCGGTCCAGCCGTTCCGCCGATTCCACCAGCGGCGTCAGCTCCGAGTGCTCCTGCGCCACCTTACGCAGCGTGTCCCGATCGTTCAGAACCGCCGGATCCGCCAGCCGGTCCGTCAGATCACGGTACCGCTGGCGGACCGACGGTATCCGCGCTTCCCAGCTCATGCGTCCCTCTCGGATACTGAAAGAGCCGGGGAATCCCCGGCTCCTCTCATGCCCCGGCCGTCTGCTTTCCCCATTTCTGGCGGAATCGCTCGACCCGGCCCGCGGTATCGACCAGCTTCTGCCGGCCCGTGTAGTACGGGTGGCAGATCGCGCAGATCTCCACGTGAATGTCCTTCTGCGTGCTCCGCGTCTCGAACCGGTTGCCACAGGCGCAGTGCACGCTCGCCGTCTGGTAGTCCGGATGGATTCCTGGCTTCATGATATCATGCCCTGATTCTCGTCGTTCGGAGACGGGAAAACCTAACGGAAAAGCGCGGCACGAGCAAGCCGACGCTCAGCGAGGATTTGCGGCTCTGCCCGGACGG
>DASUSS010000094.1:0-17678 GCA_036374995.1 Longimicrobiales bacterium
CCTCCGCGTCCTCAGCGACTCCGCGGTGAATGAAGTTCCCTGCCCGGAAGCCTCCCGTGCCCGAGAATGGCGAGACTCAGCCGCCGAGGAATCGCCGGGCGGCGACGATCTCCGGGCGCGTCGGCTCTCCCTTCGCCATCACCTCGAGGATCTCACGGTACCGTGCCGCCGCGATCTCGCGGTTGCCAGCCTGCTCCGCTGCGCGTGCCGCACCGTACAGCGCGCGGGCGCGGCGTGGCTCGCGCTCGAGTGTCTTCTCGTACGCGGCGAGTGCCTCCGCCGCCCGGCCCAGCTCGAGCAGCAGGTCGCCCTCCAGCTCGCGCGCGGGCAACAGCGGACCCGGTGTGACGGGATGCTTCTCGACCGTTTCCTCGAGGTCGGCGGCCTGCCGTGCGAGCTGCACGGCCGCGGCGTCGTCGCCGGTCGCGTGCCCGACCCACGCCGCCGCCGCCAGTCGCTGCGCCTCGACGACCGTCGCCCAGTAGGAGTCACGCGCGCGCTCCAGCTCGGCCCGCAGGCGGGCGAGTGCCTCGACGTCCTGCCGCGCCGCAGCGGCATCGCCGCTGCGAGCGGCACCGATCGCACGCGCGAAGTGTGTCAGCGCCTGGACGTGCGGCGCGGCACCCACCGGGAGCCTCAGCGCGGCTGCCTCGGTCCACGCGCTCCGCTCGACGGCGAACCGCGCCGGCATGGCCGTGAAATTGTAGCCGAGCAGACCGCCGTAGTACTGCTCGGACACCTGCGCTGCGCGCTCCACGACTCTGCGCGCGTCCGCGTTCCGCCCCTGCTGGAGGTATGCATAGACCATGTAGTCGTTCGGATGGACGGCCGCGTTCGAGTCCGGCTCCGCGCGGGCGGAGCGCGCGTTCGTCTCGATCGACTCGTCCCAGTAGCCCAGCCGCGTGAAGATGTGCGACGGCATGTGCAGCGCATGCGGCGCGGCGGGCGCGATCTCCGCATACGCGAACGCCGCCTTCGTGCCCCGTTCCGCGAGCGCCGGCGCGTCATAGGCGTGAATGATGTAGTGTGCGAGACCGGGGTGATCCGGGTGCCGGTCGAACAGCGGCTGCAGCATCTCCGCAGCGCGGATCTGCACGGCGAACGTCTGGTCGGCCGGCGATGCGTTCGCAACCATCGTCCGCGCGTGGAAGATCGCGGCCTCCATGTCCTCCGGATGTGCGGCGTGCAGCGCGGCGAACGCCTCCTCCAGCGACTTCATGCGCGTGAGATGGTCGCGCGTCGCGTGGTCGGCGTAATACGCCGCAGCCGCGGCAATGTACATCTGTTCGCGATGAGTGGCCGAGGCGCCGAGCTCCACGGCTCGGGAAGCCGCTGCCGCGCCATCGCGCAGTGCGGCATCGACCGGCGTCGCGCGCGTCATCGGGTTGCCCATCTTCGTGATCGCGAGCCCCCAGTACGCCATCGCGCACTGCGGATCCTCCTCCAGGATGCCGTTGAACGCCGTCGCTGCGGACTCGAACCAGAAGGAGTGCAGCATCGCGACCGCCTGCTCGAAGCGCGGACGGACGCTCTCTGCGCACGACACCGGAAACGTGACCCGGCCGAGCCGCGACACGTCGCCGGCAGGATGATCGTGGTCCTGCGCGCGCGCAGGCGACGAGAACAGAACGGCCGATATTGCAGTGAGCATTGCCGCCGTGCGCAGCGCACACGGGCGCGCGGGATGACGTCGCATGACGACCTCCGTTCGTGACCGGATTGTGATGATGTCGTTATCCCTGCCCCTCGATACCGACCCACATGCTCGCCTCACCCCACTCGATGAACAGCCGACCGCCCTCGATCCGGATCGTGAGCTGCTCGGTGTGGGCGGGGGCGGGCGATGCCTGCATCCGAACTCGACCGACATCCTGCGCGGGGTCGTAGTCGAGGCCGCTCATGCCGACCTGCCGGTTCACGATCAGATCCCACGCGTCCGCGCGCGGGATCGTGAACAGCGAATAGCGGCCGGGCTCGAGCCGCAGGTCGCCGATGCGGAGCGGTGCGTCGGTGATCAGCTGCGTGGCATCGTTCGCGCCGGTGCGCCACACCTGGTCGTAGGGCACGAGTCCGCCCATCACGGTGCGCCCGCGCGCGGACGGGCGGCTGTAATCGATCATGACGTTCGCTCGGCCGACGGTGGCGCGCGCGGTGTCACGCGGGGAGAGCGGGCCGAGTCCCGTCCCGGCCGCATCGCGCGCGGCGAACTCGCGTGTCAGCGCCTCGATGTCGAACCACGCCGTCCGCTCGACCGTGCTGCCGCCGCCGGCATCGATCGACACGACGCCGCCATCCGCCTCCACGATGACGCTCAGCGGCACATCGAACTGGTTCGGCAGCGTGTACTCGGTGGCGGCACGGCGCTGCACCGTGACGTCGCGGGTGCCGCTGCCGATCCGCATCGGCACGACCGTCTCCGGCGTGCCCGCACGCATCGCGTACCACACCGCGATCGCGTACGGCGCATACGTGCCGCCGACGACCGGCACCGCACCGCCGGTCTCGACCGGCTGTGGTCCCTGCGGTCCGGTGCTGAAGCTGCGAACGCGGCCGGCAGAATCGAAGCGGGCGACGTACCGCCGCACCACCGTGCGCGGTGACCGTGTCACGGCCACCACGTGCAGACTGTCGGGCGAGCGCACCCACCGCTCGACCGCCACCGTGTCGACGCCGAGCCGCACCACGTAGACCGCACTGTCACGCTCCTGGGCCGCGGCCGCATCCGCTGTCAGCGCCACGGCCGCAATGAGGACGAGTATCCGCATGACCGCGCTCCCGCGTCAGGGTTCGGACTCGGTGGACGGCGCCGTCGGGTTGCCCAGCATCCGGTCACGCAGCGCCTTGAACTCCGTTCCCGGCTTCCACTCGGGGAACACCGCCGTCTGGGATACCCGGTATCCGACCTGGAACAGCAGCTGCGCGTCTTCGACTGCGCCGGTCAGGTCCCAGTCCGGCTTCAGCTCGTCGCTCGGCTTGTGGTAGTCGTTGCTCGTGTACTCGTCCCGCTTCTCCTGACCGTATCCCTCCGGTCTGCCGACGAAGCTCACCCCGGCGTCGGTGTACAGTGCCGGCACGCCCTGCTTCGCGAACTCGAAGTGGTCGGAGCGGTAGTAGAACCCCTTCTCGGGCTCGGCATCGGCGATCAGCCGCCGGTTCTGCGTCGCGGCCGATTCCTGCAGCACGTCATCGAGCGTCGAGTTGCCGAGCCCGATCACCACGATGTCGTCCGTGCGGCCCCACTGGTTGATGCCGTCCATGTTGATGTTCGCGACCGTCTTCTCCAGCGGATACAGCGGGTTCTCGGCGTAGTACCTGGCGCCGAGCAGGCCCCGCTCCTCGGCCGTGACCGCGAGGAACAGGATCGAGCGATCGGGGGGCTCGGGCAGCCGGGTGAACGCTTCCGCGATCTCGAGCAGGGTCGCCGTGCCGGACGCGTTGTCCAGCGCGCCGTTGTAGATGTTGTCGCCCGCCATCGCCTCGTTCTTCCCGAGGTGGTCCCAGTGCGCGGTGTAGATCACGTACTCGTCCGGCCGCTCCGCGCCCTCGAGCTTCGCCACCACATTGCGCGAGCCGACATCGCGCAGTTCGTTGCGCAGCGTGAAGCTCACCTGCGCACCGAGATCGACCGGGCGGAAATCCCGCTGTAGCGCCTGCCGCTTCAGCTCGTCGAAATCGTGGCCCATCTGCTCCAGGAAGCCGCGGATCGCGGGCTCCGGCATCCACGCCTGGACCGCCACTGCGCTCATGTTGTCGTCCGCCGACCGGATGTCGAAGCCCTCCTGGCCCCAGCCCGCCGACAGCACCTCGAACGGATAGCCCGCGGGACCGGTCTCGTGGATCACGATCGCCGCGGCCGCACCCTTTTCCGCCGCAATCTCGTACTTGTACGTCCACCGCCCGTAGTACGTCATCGCCGGGCCGCGGAACATGTCCTCATCCAGCACGGTCGAGTCGGCGGCCGATGGGATTGCGGGGTCGTTGACGAGCATCACGATCGTCTTTCCCGTAACATCGACATCCTTGTAGTCATCCCAGCCGTACTCCGGCGCAACCACGCCGTAACCGACGAACACCAGATCGCTGTTCCCGACCGTCACCTCCGGCGTCACGCGCCGCGTCGATGCGATGTAATCGCGCGGCCCCTCGAGATCGATCGTGCGCCCGTCGACCATGAGCTGCGCAGTAACGTCGGAACGGATGCCGACGAGCGGAACTTCCTGCACGTACGTCCCGTCCGGGTTGCCCGGCGCGAGACCCATCGCGCGGAACTCACTCTCGAGGTAGCGGACCGTCCGCTCCTCGCCGACGCCGCCGGGTGCGCGACCCTCCATCGAGTCATCCGCCAGCACCGCCGTCCGGCCCAGCAGTTCCTCCGCCGTGATGCTCTCCAGCGCGGGCCGCATCGCTTCCGTCGTTACGGCGACATCTCCGTCCTCGTCCTGTGCCGCGCACGCAGCGACGAGCGCGGCGAGCGCGAGCGCTCCCGATGCAGGCGTCCGACGCACCTTCATCAATGCCCCTCCCGGGTATGCAGTTCGAGGTAGCAGCAGGCGGACAATCTGGTCCGCCGGCGAGGTTTGCGCCACTCCCGGAGATTGACGGGCTTCCGGCATGCCCGTTACACTTGGGACCTCCCTTTCCCACGTCCAGAAGGTCGGATGCGACGCTGCGATCTGCTCCTGCTGTGCCCGCTGCTCGTGGTCGCGTGCACGGAAGTCGGACCGCCCAAGATCGGCGTAGTCATGAGTACGGGGCCCCGGCGGGCCGCGGAGCTGGCGGCATCGGAGCAGCAGGCGGGTGAGCCGGGCCACTTCGAGCCGGTGCTGGCGTGGTCGCCGGGCGGCTCGGCGGAGCAGGCGATCGAGCAGGCGAACCAGTTCGCCTCGGACGGACGCGTCCTGGCCGTGGTGGGGCATGCGAACAGTGCGTCGAGCATTGCGGCCTCGCAGATCTACAACGACGCGGGCCTCGTGCAGATCGCGCCGACCACGACCGCGTCGCTGTATGGCCAGGCGGGTCCGTTCAGCTTCCGCCTCGTTCCGAGCGACACACTCCAGGCAGCGTACATCCTGAAGGCGCGGGAGCACCACTGGCCGCAGGCGCGTCGTGTCGCGATGGTACACGTGAACGATGATTACGGCCGGGGCCTGTTCCGTGAGCTGCGCCCGCATCTCGACAGCGTCGTATTCGAGGGGATGTATGCTGATGGTGCGGACCCGGCGGTGCTCGCCCAGCTCACCGAGCGGATCATAGCGCGGCGGCCCGATCTCCTGTTCTGGCTCGGCCGGCCGAGCAGCCTGGGTCAGGTGATCGAGCCCCTCCGTGCTGCGCTGCCGGGCCTCACGATCGTTTGTGGCGATGCATGCGACGCGGCTGCCGTTTATCGCAACGAGGACGGCCGCTTTACCGGCCTCTTCTTCGTCCGCTTCACGAACCCCTCCGCACCCGATTCCACGCTGCGCGCGTTCCAGGACCGGTACCGCAAGGTGACGGGTGAGCTTGCGAGCAGCGAGGCGCTGCTGACGTATGACGCGATCTCGCTGATCCGGGCGGCACTCCGCGAGGGGGCGAGCACGCGCGAGGACGTGCGGCGCTGGCTGCTGTCGCTCGGTGGCGAGCGCGAAGCGTTCGCCGGCCTGACCGGTTCGATCGAGTTCGACCACTCGGGGACGGCGCACCGCGCCTATCTGCTCGCCGAGGTCCGCGCGGACGGCGTGGGCCCGGCGGGTCACATGAGAATGTGACCATGCTGCGGAGCTTCTCGATCCGGCAGGTGATCATCGGCACGATGGCGACGTTCGCGGTCGTCGCCGTCGGCTGCATCATCGCACTGCTCGTGACGACGAGCGCGCTGCGGGAGCGGACGCAGCGGCAGGCGCAGCGGCTGCTCCAGGATGAGGCAGTGGCGGACCGCATCGTGTTCGAGGTCCATCAGCAGCTGGCGGAAGCGCAGCGGTACATGGACGGCGGCGATCCCGAGCACCTGAGTGCGTTCAGGGAGCAGGGCTATGCGGTCTACGACGAGGTGCGTCGGTATCTGTTCCTCTCGCTCGACCCGGAGGAGCGCCTGCTGGTCGAGCGGATCCGCGAGCGTCATCAGGCCATCGAAGTCGCCGCGCAGAACCTGTTCGACACGCGCAACGAGCCGGCCACCTCGGCCGATCTGCCCGGAGTGAACGAGCTGCAGGCGGACCTGGAGGCGTTCCTCCAGCTGCGGCGCGATCGGACGCAGGCGATGCTGGACCAGCAGCAGCGGCTGTGGGGCTGGCTGTACATCGCGAGCGCCGCACTCGCCGCGCTCTTCATCGGTGCCATGTTCGTCGCGGCCGTCTTCCTCCGCCGCCGGCTGCTCGAGCCGCTGCGCGCCCTGTCGAAGGCGGCGCGGCGCGTCGGCGCAGGGGACTTCGATGCGCGGGTCAGCTTCCGGGGTGACGACGAGCTGTCGGCGGTCGCGCAGAGCTTCAACCGCATGGCGGAGCGGCTGAACCAGGCACGGCGCGTCGCGCGTGATGCGGAGCACCGGTATCGCGATCTGGTCGAGGGCCTCAGCACGGTCGTGTGGGAGGCGGATGCGCAGACGTTCCGCTGCACGTACGTCAGCCCGCAGGCGGAGCAGCTGCTCGGCTATCCGTTGAGCGACTGGACGAGCACCGACATCTGGCGCACACTCATCCATCCGGACGACTACGACGATGCGATGTCGGAGTGCAGCACCCGGACGGGCGCGGGCGAGGACCACGTGCTCGAGTTCCGCGCAGTCCGCAGCGACGGCGGCGTAGTCTGGCTGCGCGATTTCGTACGCGTGCTGATGGACGAGCAGGGCCGCGCCAGCAAGGTGCGGGGCGTACTGACGGATGTGACACAGGTCCACGCCGCCGGCGACGCGCTGCGCGAGAGCGAGGAGCGCTACCACTCGCTGTTCGATCGCGTGCCCGTCGGCCTGTACCGGACCACGCCCGAAGGCCGGATGATCGATGCGAACCCCGTGCTCGTCGATCTGCTCGGATATCCCTCGCGTGAAGCGCTGCTCGAGTCCAATGCGGCCGACGCATATCTCGATGTCGCCGAGCGGCGCCAGTGGCAGAAGCAGCTCGACCGGGCGGACGGCGTCGTGGAGGTGGACCGCCAGCACCGGCGACTGGATGGCACGCTGGTCTGGCTGCGCGATACCGCCCGCGCGGTGCGCGATGCGAGCGGCGCCGTGCAGTACTACGAGGGTGCGCTCCAGGACGTGACGGAGCGGGTGAGCTTCGAGGAGGCGGTGCGTCGCAGCGAGGCGCGGTTCCGGTCGCTCATCGAGAATGCGAGCGATGGCGTGCTGATCCTGTCACGCGAAGGGCGCATCACGTATCAGAGTCCTGCGGTCGAGCGCATCCTCGGGTATCCGCCCGGCCGCTTCCTCGGCACGACGCCGTTCACGCTCGTGCATCCCGATGATCACGCCGAAGTCATGCAGGCGTTCGCGGAGGTGCTGGAGCCGGAGGGTCACGGCAAGTCGGTCGAGTTCCGGTGCCGGCACGCGGACGGGTCCTATCGCACGCTCCACGTCCAGGGCACGAACCTGCTCGATGACCCGGCGGTCGGCGGTGTCGTCGTAAACATGATCGACTCGACCGTGCATCGCAGTCTCGAGGAGCAGCTCCAGCACTCGCAGCGGCTGGAGGCGGTCGGGCGGCTCGCCGGCGGGATCGCCCATGACTTCAACAATCTGCTCACGGCGATCCGCGGTTACACCGACCTGCTGGAAGACAAGCTCAGTGATGATGCGCGCGCGCACGCCGATGTGGTCGAGATCCGGCGAGCCGTGGAGCGTGCCGCGCGGCTCACCCGCCAGCTGCTCGCGTTCAGCCGCAGGCAGGTCGTGCGCCCGCGTGCGACGGAGCTCGGCGCCGTCATCCTCGAGCTCGACCGGATGCTGCGGCGGATCATCACCGAGGAAGTGACGCTGCACACGAAGGTCGCACAGGAGGCGTGGGTATTCGCGGATCCCGGCCAGCTCGAGCAGATCGTAGTGAATCTGATCGTGAATGCGCGCGACGCCGGTCCACGCAACGGCATCGACGTCGCCGTCGACATCGTCCACCTCCCGTCAGACGATCCGACTGCGCGCGGTCTGGAGCCGGGCGAGTACGTGCGGCTCGTCGTGGCGGATGACGGCTCCGGCATCGATTCCGACATCCTGCCGCACATCTTCGAGCCGTTCTTCACGACCAAGGAGATCGGCCAGGGCACGGGTCTCGGCCTGGCGACGGTGTACGGGATCGTGCAGGATGCGGGCGGGCAGATCTTCGTCGACAGCAGGATCGGCGTCGGCACGGTCATGCGCGTGTATCTGCCGCGCGTGGCGCGGCCGTCGGAGGAGAGCACGACGATCGAGGCGCGGTCCGCGCTCGACCCGGCACGCGGCACCGAGTTCGTGCTGCTCGTCGAGGACGAGCCGGCGGTCCGCTCGCTCGCCGAGCGCATCCTGATGCGGCAGGGCTACCACGTGCTCTCGGCCGGCAATGGAGTGGAGGCGCTGCGGCTCGCGCAGGGGCTGCACGGCCAGATCGATCTGCTCGTGACCGACGTCGTGATGCCCGAGATGGGCGGTGTCCAGCTGGCCGAGCACCTGCTCGCCATGCGGCCGGACCTCCGCGTGCTGTTCATCTCCGGCTATGCGGCCGACACCGTGCCCTCGACGGACCGCGCCGGGCGCCAGCTCTACTTCCTCGAGAAACCGTTCTCGCCTGCCCGCTTCGCGGAGTACGTGCGCCAGGTGCTGGACGATGCCGGGTCTCGCGACCGGCCGAATCTCGCGCGCGCCAACGCCTGAGGCTCGCTCAGCTCCCGCCGAACCGCCACTGCGCCGCATGATCGCGGGCGAGAGGTGTACCGAGCAGACGCGCACGCACCATCTCGACCGGCATCGTCCCACCCTGCAGGATCGCATCGTGGAATTCGCGGCTCGTCATGCGACCCGACTCGACCAGCTCGCCATGCAGAGCGCGGAACTGCAGTCCGCCGAGCATGTACGCCGCCTGATACAGCGGCGGGTACGTTCCATTCAATGAGCGGCGCACCTCGGCCGTGGCATTGGCGCGCTCGTGACCGACGCGATCGACGAGGAAGTCGATCGCCTGCTCCGGCGTCATCGTACCGAGGTGGACGCCGAGCGAGAACATGATGCGCGCGGCGCGGTGCATCCTCCAGAACAGCATGCCGACGCGGTCTTCCGGCGACTGCGGGAAGCCCAGATCCCACAGCAGCATCTCCCAGTACAGCGCGCCGCCCTCGTTCCAGAACGGCGTCGCGAACGCGCGCCGGTGCGGATTGTATCGCGCGCTCATGTAACCCTGGAGGTGATGGCCGGGGATGAGCTCGTGGTGCACCACGGCGCGGGAGAAGTGCACGTTGTTGCCGCGCATCGACATCAGCTTGTCCTCGTGCACCATCTCGTCCGTGGGGAACGAGACCTGGATGACTTCGCCGCCCAGATAGAACGGCGCAACCTTCTGCTGCTCGGGCGACAGCATCTCCATCCGCCAGATCTCCTTCGCGAGCGGCGGGACCGTGACGAGGTCGCGGGACTCGACGAACTCGATCGCCTCCTCCGCGAGCCTGCGCGTCAGCTCCGTCTGCGCGCCCGGCTCGACGTGGAGCGTCTTCACGCGCTCCAGCGCCGCCTTCCAGTCGTCTCCGAGCCCCATGTCGCGCGCAGCGCGCCGCATCTCCGCCTCGCACCACGCGAACTCGCGCTCGGCGATCCGGACCAGCTCGGCCGGCGAGTAGGCGATCATTTCGTGCGCGAGATCGGCGCGCAGGCCGTCGGCGCCGATCGGATCGCCGATGATCGGCTCGTCCGTGCCGGGGCGAACGCCGATCACGCGCTCGCGCAGCGTCTTCACGTACGCAGCGAGTGCCGCGCTCGCGCGCGTGTACGGCTCCTTTGCCCACCAGGTGAACAGCGGGTCGTAGCCCGAATAGAACCGGTACCAGCGCTCGAGCGTCCGGCTCAGGTCGTCGAGCGCGGCTGCCGCGCGGAACGCGATGATGCGCGTGGTGCGTATCGGCGCACTCCCCCCGTTGGCCGTGACGGTCGCACTGCTGTCGAGCCCCGCCTCGACGGATTTGCGGGTGGCATCGACACTCGCCGCGATCCCGGCGAGCGAGCGCGCGGCCGCAGCGGCATCGATCGGCTGGATCGAACGACGTTCCTCCTGGAGCCGCACGATGTCCGCGCCGAACGGCATCAGCGGAGCCATCTCCGCGACCACGCGCTGCTCCCGCTCCAGCAGCGCCAGCTCGTACTTCAGCTCGTGGTCCAGCAGCACGTAGTCGATGCGCGCCTCGGTGTCGAACGAATCGAACGGCAGTCCGGCGAGACGCGCGCGCCAGCCGGTGTAGAACTCGCGCAGCCGGTCCCGGCGGGACGCGGAATACGGGGCGTCGTGACGGCGGAGCAGTGCGGCGCGATCCGTGACGTACCGGTTGACGGCGTCGCTCAGGTTGCTCGTGGTCGCTCCCGTGAGCGCAGCGGCGGGTGCGATCGGCTCGGTCTCCCGCAACGGGTCTGCTGCCTGCGCGGCCAGCGGGCCGGTCAGAGCGGAGGCCAGGAGGAGTGCGGCGGCCGGGGGCGATGGGGATCTGCACATGATCAGCGTCCGTTCCGGATGGCGGCGGCACCGGCGTTGGCGGTGCACGAAGGATGCGGTAAAGTTACGGTGCCGGCCGGAGCATTGCCATCATTGCAGGCTGCACGGCCGTCAGGAGAAGAACTGCGTGCACAAGTCGATACAGTCGATACTGAGTGAGGCGGCCGGGACGGGCCGGTCGATCCCGGACGTCGTGCTCCGGCTGGAGGCGGACGAGAGCGGCGTTGCGCCCGACCGGATCCGGGAGCGGATCCGGCACAACATCCGCGTCATGCGGGATGCGATCGCCGAGGGGCTCGAGGGCAGTCTCCGCTCGCCCAGCGGCCTGACCGGCGGCCGGGCGAAGCGGCTCCACGACAACGGTCCGCGGCTGCTCGGCCCGCGGGTGACGGCCACGCTCGCCCGCGCCATCGCGACGCTCGAGGTGAACGCCGCGATGGGCCTCATCGTCGCCGCTCCGACCGCGGGCGCTGCCGGCGTGCTGCCCGCGATCCTGATCAGCATCGGCGAGTTCCTGGAGCTGGACGAGGATACGCTGATCGATGCAATGCTCGTCGCCGGCGGCGTGGGTGGCGTGATCGCGCACCGGGCATCGATCGCGGGCGCGGAGGGCGGCTGCCAGGCCGAGACGGGAACCGCTGCCGCGATGGGCGCGGCCGCCGTCTGCTGGGTGGGTGGCGGAACGAACGAGCAGATCGAGACGGCCGTGGCGCTCTCGCTCCAGGGCATGCTCGGCCTCATCTGCGACCCGATCGGCGGACTCGTCGAGATCCCGTGCATCTACCGCAATGCGTCCGCCGCCATGCAGGCGATTGCCGCCGCCGAGATGGCCCTTGCCGGCTGCGATTTTCCGGTCAGCGCGGACGAGGTGATCGACGTGATGGGCGAGGTCGGCCGCAAGATGCCGGTCGCCTATCGCGAGACCGCGCTGGGCGGACTCGCCGCGACACCGTCCGCGCGCAAGCTCGTCCAGATTCAACCATCGAGGACGCCGACTGGCATTTCGAGATAGCGTGAGAAGTGATGGCGAACGACATTCACCGCGGAGGCGCGGAGGCGCGGAGGACGCGGAGAACGGCCGGGAACGGCGCTTCACGCGCCGTTCACATCCGTCCGCCCTACTCGATTCGTCAGCCTTGCCTGTCCTCAGCGTCCCCCGCGACTCCGCGGTGAGCACTTTTCTCCGTTGCCTCTCCAGCCACCTCTAACGCGCGGGCCCATGGTTTCACTCTTCGACATCCTCGGCCCCGTCATGGTCGGCCCGTCCTCCTCGCACACGGCGGGTGCGTGCCGGCTCGGTCTCATGGCGCGTGCGATTCTCGGCGGGACGCCGGCACGGGCGCGCATCCGGCTGCACGGCTCGTTCGCAGCGACCGGGGAAGGTCACGGTACGCATCGGGCGATCGTCGGCGGGCTCATCGGCCTCTCGCCGGATGACCTGCGGCTGAGGCAGGCCTACGATGAGGCGAAGGCCGCGGGTCTCGACTGGGAGTTCGAGGAGGTCGATCTCGGCGAGGACGCGCATCCGAACACGGCGGTGCTGGATGTGGAACGGGATGGCGAGAAGGTGAGCGTGACCGGTGCATCGATCGGCGGCGGACGCATCGAGGTCACGGAGATCGACGGGTTCCCGGTCTCGCTCGGCGGCAATTACCACACGCTGGTGGTACTCGCGCGGGACGAGCCGGGCACGATCATGACGATCACCGGTCTGTGCGCCGCACAGAACATCAATCTCGCCACCATGCGCGTCGACCGGACCGGCAGGCGGAAGGACGCACTGATGACGATCGAGGCCGACTCGCCGATCCCGGACGACGTGCTCGAGGAGCTGCGCGACTTCGAGTGGCTGCGCTGGGTCCGCCGCATCGAGAAGATCGCGTGACGGAGCAGCACGGCACACCGCCGGAGCCGGCGCGCACGAGCGCGCCGCTCGTTCACATCGGCGTCATCGCCGCGGCCGGCATGCTGCTCCTGATCGGGACGGTGGGGCTCTTCCTCTGGTCGAACCGGCCCCGGCTCTCGCACACCGAGATCCGCGATCTCGTCTACTCCACGATCCAGCGCGAAACGCCCGAGTCGTTCCTCGTCACCGGAGCGATCGAGGTGACCGCAACGACACGCGTCGCGAACACGCGCACGCTGCTTCCCGGCATCATCGACTTCGACCTGGGCACGACGTCCGCGACCGTGCGTGTCCCCGGCCGCATCTCGTACGGCTTCGACCTGCGGCGGCTCACGCCCGAGATGATCCGGATCTCAGGTGACACGCTCATCGACGTCGAGGTCCCGGAGCCCGCCGTCTATTCGGTGGAGCCGAACCTCGAGCAGATGGAAGTCGAGACGCAGCGCGGCTGGGCCCGCATCTCGACGCGTACGCGGGAGGAGGTGCGCGACCGGGCGGTCGAGCTGGTGCAGGCGACGCTGCGGGCGCAGGGCGAGGCGCATCTGCGCAACTCGTCACAGCCGCGGATCAACACCGCAGATGCACTGTATCATATGCTGCATCCCGTGCTCGCAGCTGCGGGTATGACCAAAGCTCAGCTGCGGTTCCGGATCGGACGGATGACGATCGAGCCGGGAGAGGGGCAGCCCGGAGTGGACAGGTGAAGGAACTCGTTCTCGTAGATTTCGACGATACCCTGGTGGATACGGGTCCGCGTTTTCAGAGCGCGCGCCGATCACTGCTGACACTGATGCGCGAAGCCGGTTTTGCCGAGGACGTCGCGTACAACGTGCTGTACAACGACATCGATCCTGCCATGCGCGCGAAGTACGGCCTGGGTCCGCGCCGCATGGAGCCGGCATTCATCGCGGCGTATCGCCGGCTGTGCGATCTGCACGGCGTGCCGTTCGAGGAGGATGTGGCCGTGCGCTGCGCCGAGCTCGGCCGGAGCTGCTATGGCCCGCCGCCCGCATTCGATGGTGCGCTCGACGCGCTACGCCGTCTCGCCGGCGAGCTGCCGACCGTGGTCTACACGCAGAGCGGCGACCTCGAGTACCAGCTCGAATGCGTGCGTGGCGCCGGCATCATCGACATCGTGACGGAGCATCGGATCCATGTGTGCTCGCACAAGGATGCGGAGTCGTTCCTCCGGACGGTGCGACACTATGGCGTGAATGATCCGGCACGCGCGTGGATGGTCGGGAACAGCATCCGCAGCGACATCAACCCCGCACTCGAGGCAGGCGCGAACGCGATCCTCGTCGAGACATCGGATCCCTGGGAGTACGACCTGGTCGATCCGCTGTCGCCCTCGTTCCATCGCGTGCCGACGTTCCCGCACGCCGTCGACCTGTTGCTCGCGTGACGCGCCGCCGTCGTCTCCGATCTTCGATCCTGCTCACGCTGCTCGCCGCGGCGTGCAGCGACCGCGGGCCGGACACCGATCTGCCGGCCGACACGTCTGCGACCGCCGACACCGCCGCCGCCGCACCCGCAGTGCCCGAGCCGGCGGCCCGCGCCGAGTGGCCCGACAGCGGCGCCGTCGAGTACCGCCGCGAGCGGGAGGTCGATCTCACGGGCGACGGCAGCAGCGAGACTGTGATCGCGACGGCGCGCGGGCCGGCCTACGACTCGCTCGATGTCGCACTCACGATCGAGGGAGCGGCGGGCGACACGCTGTGGCGCGAGTCCTGGCCGAGCCTCATGTACTTCAAGTACGACCGGCGCGAGGGGAAGCCGGACACGGCCGTGATGCGGATCGTGCGGGATCGCGTCGAGCAGCTGCTCGAGCCCGGGCGTTTCACCATGAGCGGCGGATTGCCGGACGTGCTGCGGCGCGGCGGCGACCCGGATGCGCAGATGCGCGAGGCGATCCAGTACCACCTCGCGGAGCTCGACTACCGGCGATCGTTCGATTTCCGCCCCGCGGATCCGACCCCGCCCGACGCGCACGGCCGGATCGACGCGACGAGCGTCGCCGCAGTCCGGGTCGAGGCGGTGCTCGCGGAGCTGAAGAGGATGCCGTCGTACATGTACTTCGCCGGCGGCGAGGCGACCTACGTGATCGCCTGGAGCAGCCGCGAGGACGCATTCGTCCGCATCTTCGCCTGCTGCTGAAGTCGCATGCGCCGACCGCATGCGCGGCGGCCGGCAGCCACGCAGCACCCGGAGGATCGACCTGGACGACGCCGCCTCCCCGCCCGAGGAAAGCCTGCTCCGGATCAATGATGAGCTCGCCATTCCGCTCTCGGATCTGCGCTACCGCGCCAGCCGATCGGGCGGTCCGGGCGGCCAGCACGTGAATACGTCGTCGACCCGAGTCGAGGTCGAATACGATGTCGTGGCATCCGGCGCTCTGACCGACAGCCAGCGCAGTCGCATCCTCGAGCGGCTCGCGAACCGGATCGATGGCGCGGGGGTGCTGCGCCTCGCCTCGAGCGGCAGCCGCAGCCAGCACCAGAACCGGGAGGACGTGACCGCGCGCCTCGCCCGGCTGCTCGCGGACGCGCTCAGGGAGCGGAAGCCCCGGCGGAAGACGAAGGTCCCGCGCGCGGCGAAGGAGGCGCGACTCAGGGAGAAGAAGAAGCGATCGCAGGTCAAGAAGAAGCGGGGTCCACCGTCCGCCGAGGACTGATCCGCAACGCGGGGTCGCACCGTCCACGAAGCACCGATCCGCCGTGCGTTCCGCCGGCATCACTGGCATTGCCCCTGCAACGCCTGTATCGTTACAGGCAGGCAGTGACGTAACCCACGACTTCACGCTGCCTTCGCCGGTCGTACGGCTGACCTTTCCAGGAGGCGTCTGTGACCACAGTCCTCCGCCGCACGCCCGATGTCCCGGCCGGCCCCGTGCGGCTCGTTCACGGCCAGTCGCGCGGGATCGAGCGCACTCACCGGTAACGTTCCGCTTCCCGGCCGTCGTGCGCGCGGCCCCGGGAACGCAGTGGCGATAGCAGGATCGGCAGGACAGACGCAGGGTGGCAGGAGCGGGCCATGCTCACGAGCATTCGTGCTGCACTGGCTGGACGTTACGTGCTGGAGCGTGAAATCGGGCGCGGTTCCGCGGCCGTCGTTTACGCTGCGCGCGACCTGAAGCACGGCCGTGCCGTTGCGCTCAAGGTCATCCGTTCCGATGTCGTGAATGCGGTCGGCACCCGCCGGTTCCTCCAGGAGATACGGACCACCGCTCGCCTCAGCCACCCGCACATCCTCCCGCTCTTCGACAGCGGTGAGGCAGCAGAGTTCCTGTACTACACGATGCCGCTCGTGAAGGGCGAGTCGCTCCGCCAGCGGATGACGCGGTGCGGTTCGATGCCGCTGCACGCCGCGCTGCCGCTGGTCCGGCAGATCGCGAGCGCGCTCTCGTACGCCCATGCCGAGGGCGTCGTGCACCGCGACGTCAAGCCGGAGAACATCCTCATCGGCGAGCAGGAGCACTTGTGGGTGTCCGACTTCGGGCTCGCGCGTGCGCTCGCCACGGCCGTCGATCATCGGCTGACCGGCACGGCCATGGCCGTGGGATCCCCGCTCTACATGAGCCCGGAGCAGGCGGCCGGCGAGACCGTCGTGGACGGCCGCAGCGACATCTACTCGCTCGGCTGCATCACGTTCGAGCTGCTCAGCGGCGAGCCGCCGTTCACGGCCGGAAGCGTGCCGGCTCTGCTCGCCCGCCACCTGTCGGAGCCCCCGCCATCGATTCGCACGCGCCGCCCCGGCCTGCCGGTCGGGATCGACGACGTGCTCAGGCGCGCGCTGGCGAAGGACCGGGCGGCCCGGTTCGGCGATGCCGGCGAGTTCGCCACCATGCTCGGTCAGTCCCGGCCGGAGCGCCGCGCTGCTGCACCCTCCGGTGAGACGACGCCAGCCCCGCCGGTCGAGCGGGCGCGGGCAGGGAACAATGCGGAGCGTCCGAGCGCGCCAGCCCCGGCGGGCGACGGGTCGAAGCTCGAGCGAATGCGCCGGCTCCTCGAGGAGCTGACACGCCGGAAGGTCGTGACCGTGGTGGTCGCCTACGCCGCCGCGGCCGCAGGCGTGATGCAGGTCGTCGACGTCATCGCGCCGCGCATGAACCTGCCCGACGCAGCGGTCAGCATGGTCATCCTCCTCGCCGCTGCCGGGCTTCCGTTGGCGGCCATGCTCGCATGGCTCTACGACCGGTCGGCGGATGACCGCACCCTCGCCATGGCGGAGGCGCCGGACGGCAGCGCAGCCCGTGACGGGAGTCGTCCCCGTGAGGCCGCACCGCCGGCATGGCACGGTGCCGCACTGCCGACCGCAGTGACGCCATTCATCGGCCGCGCGGAGGAGCGGCTCGAGTTGCGCGAGCTGCTCCGCACCTCGCCGTGCCGCCTCGTGACCGTGACCGGTACGGGCGGTGTCGGCAAGACGCGGCTCGCATTGCAGACGGCCGCGGACGAAGCCGGCAGCTACCGCGACGGTGTCGTCTATGCCGCTCTCAGCGGCCTGTCCGCGCCCGACCTGCTCGTCCCGGCGCTCGCGGAGTCGCTCGGCCTCCAGCTCGCGCGGCGGGACGAGCCGCTGGATGAGCTGAAGGCGTTCCTCCGCGACAAGGAGCTGCTCCTCGTGCTGGACAACTTCGAGCACATGAGGAGCCAGGCCGCCGTCCTCGCCACGCTCCTCGACCATGCCCCCGGACTGCGACTGCTCGTGACCTCGCGCGAGCGGCTCGACCTGCGGCACGAAACGCTGATCACGCTCGAGGGCCTGCCGCTGAGCGGCGAGGAATCGAGCGATGCCGTGAAGCTGTTCGTCGCCGGTGCGCGACGCCTCGACCGGCATTTCGAGCTCGACGAGAACAACCGCCGTCACGTCACGCGCATCTGCGCACTTCTCGGCGGGATACCACTCGCCATCGAGCTCGCGTCCACGTGGGTGCGCGCGCTCTCCTGCGCGGAAATTCTCGCCGAGATCGAGCGCGACATGGACACGCTCTCGAGCGAGGCCCCCGATCTCGAGGAGCGACATCGCAGCCTGCGGGCAACGTTCGATGCATCCTGGCGGCTGCTCGCGGCGAACGAGCAGGCCGCACTCGCACGCCTCGCCGTGTTCCGCTCGGCATTCGATCCGGCCGCGGCAGA
>DASUSS010000095.1:0-13365 GCA_036374995.1 Longimicrobiales bacterium
GCGATCAGTGGCGGACAGAACGCCGAGCTCTTCGCGGCGAGCGCCGCCGACGCGCTCGCGCCGCTCGCGATCGGCTCCTGCATCGATGCGCCGAACGGCTCGCCGCTGCGCGCCCGGGTCGGTCAGTCCACGACGGTAAAGGCGAACGGCCGCGCAGGGCTGGTCTTCCATGTGGGAGTCGGCCGCGAACGGGATGGCGCAGTGGCCGCCGCAGCAGGGCTGCGACGATACGGCCCCGATCACTGGATGCGTCAGGCGCGACTCGACCTCTCGCACATCCTGCGACCCGCACAGGACCATCGCTGGGCGGAATACCTCAACCGCAACCTCGTCTTCAACCGCTACTACGCGGTGGCTCGTGCCATCGACGACGATCGCCTGTACCTGCTGCGCTCGCGTTCCACGGCGTGTCCCGCGCCCGCCGTGCTGAACGAGCGCGAGGCACTGCTCTGGACTCTGCCGGCGCTCATCATCGCAGATCCGGGAATCGCACGCGAAGCCATGTTCCGCGTCTTCGAGCTCGCGTCGGAGCGGTCCGGTGAGTTCGAGCGGTATGTGGACGGCGGCGCGTACGACGCCGCGTTCGTGCTCGATCAGTTCCTGCTCTACGCGTGGACCATCCAGCACTACGTAAATGCCACAAGCGATCCCGCCGTGCTCGACGACCCGCTCACGCGCCAGGTGATCTTCGAGACGGACGCGGCCGCCTACATGCGATTGCACGCGCAGCATCTTCTCGCCGCCACCGAGCTGCTGCCGTCCGGTCAGGTGGCGGATTACCCGTACGCCACGATGGCGAACGCGCTGCTCTGGAAATTCAGCAGCATGCTCCCGCAGCTGATGCCGCCCGGCGAGGGCGAGGAGCCGCTGCGCTTCCAGGATGCCGCGGCGGAGATTGCCGCTGCGCTGTGGCAGCACTGCGTCAGCGAGATTGATGGCGTGCTCGTGCTCGCGTCCTCGGCGAACCTCGAGGGCGAGACCGCCGTGTATGATGATCCCGCGCTGAGCCTCGCCCTGCTGCCGTTCTTCGGATTCTGTCCGAGTGACGACCCGATCTGGAGCGCCACCATCGACTTCCTGCGCTCGCCACGCTATCCGCTCTGGCGCCAGGGCGCCGTGCCCGGCCTCGCCGGTCGCGACGGCAGCAACGGGGCACGGACATCCGCGCTGTGCGCGGATCTGCTCACGGACCGCTCCGCCGATGCGCTGCAGCGGCTCCTGCGGCTGAAATTCCCCGCCGGCGTGGCAGCCGCGGAATACGATGTCGAAAGCGGCGAGGGCCGGCACACACATCATGCGGCACTCGCCGGGTTCCTCGCCTGGGCGCTCGTCCAGGCTGCCGAGCCGAAGGACGAGCTTGCAAGCCGCCGCAGGAAGCGCTCGTGAATCCACTGGAGCACGGGCTGTCACCGTCACGGGAAACGCCGGCGGCGGGCTCGCTCGCGGCTTGACGGCGATCCGCACCGCCGCTACACTTTCCCGTCGCACCCCGCGGGAATAGCTCAGTTGGTAGAGCGTCTGCTTGCCATGCAGAAGGTCGCCGGTTCGAGTCCGGTTTCCCGCTCTGCTCCCCACAGCGCCGTATTCAGGCTCTCGCTGCACCGCGACATGCGCCTGCTTGCGGAGCCCCAATCGCCCCCCTATTTCTCTGCGCCGTCCGGCGTTTACCCCTTCCGGACATGTCGTTATCATTCATGACTGTGCTGTGCACGGCCGGCCCCGTAGCCAAGTGGTAAGGCGAAGGTCTGCAAAACCTTTATTCGGCGGTTCGAATCCGCCCGGGGCCTCTGCAACTCCTCCGGAGTCGTACTCCTGCCGGGCTGCGAGCCGCGACCCCTTCCGGGCGCGGCTCTCTTTCTGGCCCCCTTCCCAGCCGCGGGGCCCGGGTTGACCACCCTCATATGGATCGTCGGCAGCGGCCTGGCCATGAGTGCGCTCGCGCTCGTCGGCAGCCTTACGCTGCTGCTCCGGGCCGAGACGCTGCGCCGGTTGCTCCTGCCGCTCGTGGCGTTCGCGGCGGGGACACTGCTGGGCGGCGCATTCCTGCATATGTTACCGGAGGCCATCGAGCGCGCCGGTGCGGGTCCGACCGTCTTTCTCTGGTTGCTCGCGGGCTTCACCGCGTTCTTCGCGCTCGAGCAGTTCCTGCACTGGCAGCACTCGCATCGCGGGTTCTTCAGCGAGCGCGAGCCGGTGACGTACCTCGTCCTGATGGGCGACGGGTTGCACAACCTCCTCGGCGGGCTCGCCGTTGCCGGCGCATTCATCATCGACGTGCGGCTGGGGATCAGCACATGGCTCGCCGCGGCCGCACACGAGATCCCTCAGGAGCTCGGCGACTTCGGCGTGCTCGTGCATGGCGGCTGGAGCCGACGGCGTGCACTGCTGTTCAACGTGATCTCAGCCCTGACGTTTCCGCTCGGCGGGATCGTGGCCTACGCGCTGTCGGCACGCATCGATGTGGTCTTCCTGCTGCCGTTCGCGGCGGGGAACTTCCTCTACATTGCCGCATCGGACCTCATCCCCGAAGTGAAGACCGATCACGGCTTCCGCGTCAATCTGCTTCACTTCACGGCGCTCACCGCGGGCATCGGTCTGCTGTACCTGCTGCGCGTCCTGCCGCTCGCGTAACGAGCGCGGATCAGCCGACCCGGCCGAATCGGTCGGCCAGGCAGACGCAGGAGAGCCGGCTGCGGGAGCCGGCTCTCCTCGAAATTGTTCAGGGGGATCCTATTCGGCGGCGCTCATCAGCGGCGCCACCTGCGCCAGGACGAATACGACGTCCGTCGGGCTGAAGGGCTTCTGCAGGAAGCATGTGAAGCTCCGCTCATCGGCCGGGTCGATCTCATGGCCGCTCATTCCGATGATGGGAACCGTGCGCGTGTCCGGATGGTCGCGTAGCGACTGCAGCACGGTCGTGCCATCGAGAGCAGGCAGCTCGATGTCGAGGACGATGGCCGCGGGGCGCAGCTCCTTCGTCAGTTGCAGGGCCTGGATTCCATCCGTCGCCTCGACCGGCCGATAGCCATGATCGCGCAATGTGCTCGAGATCAGAGTGCGCACCGTGGCCTCGTCGTCCACCACCAGCACCGTCGGCCCCATGGCCTCTCCTGGTTGTATGATTCAGCACAAATAGGGCGGGTACGGGACGTCGTGGCAAGTGTGGAACCGATGCGACGGACGCCAGCATCTGGCCCGATCCGCGAACTGCTGCCACTCTTCCCGCATGACCACACCTGCCTGGCTGCTGCTCATCTGGTCCGGTCTCGGCGCCGCGTGCGCGGCCGCGGCCATCGGCGCCAGCATCGGCGGCGTCGCCTCCGGCTCGTGGTCGCTCGCGCCTCTGCCACGCTCCCGGACGCACGGCGCGGCCTGGTCGCTCCTCGCCGGAATGTTCATCTATCCGATCGTGTACGGACTCGCATTCGAGTTGTTCCAGCGGGCGGATGTGCGCGCCGGATTCATCCTCGGACTGCTGCACGCGGTCGCCGTCTTCTCCTTCATCAGGCCCCGCGCCCCGCTCCACCCGGCCGTCCGTGCCGCCGCCGCTCACCTCGCCTACGGAACCGTCCTCGGCTTCCTCTACGTCACGCCTTGACGCCGCGGAACGAGCCGTCTCATCCTCACCCCATGTCGAAGCCGCGCCGGCACACGGCGATTCGCGAGCTCATCCAGACCCACCGCGTGGGCTCTCAGGAGCAGCTGCGGGAGCTCCTCGAGACGCGCGGCTTCGACGTCGCACAGGCGACGCTCTCGCGCGACATCCGCGAGCTTCGCCTCATCAAGGTGCACGATCCCGAGGGGGGCACCCATTACACGCTCCCCCCCGAGAGCTGGGACACCGCTCCCGCACTCACGCGACTCCTGCCCGCGCTCTACCTCGGCGCCGAGGGAACGGGCAATCTGCTCATCGTCAAGACCATGGTCGGGGGTGCCCAGGCCGTCGCCGAGGCGATCGACTGGGAGGAGTGGCCCGAAGTCCTCGGCACCCTCGCCGGCGATGACACCATTCTCATCATCCTCCGCGACGCCGCGCACCTCAACACCGTGACGAAGCGCCTCGAGGAACGCGCCGGATCCCTCGACTGATTGGCCCGCCCCGGGCTGGCGGACGCGGCACCAGATGTCCGTTATGGCGCGCCGAGACATGATCGCGCCCGCCCGGCCGCCAAGCCCCGCACGGCCGTGACCCGGCCGAGGACCGTCCGCGCCCCGCCCGCGACCTTCCACCGCCCGCCGGCCGGAACGGCGCCGGGTCACCTCTCATGCGCGGCCGGGTCATAACGGACATCTGGTGCCGCGTCCGCCAGCCCAGGGCGTCCGCCAGCTCGCGCCGCCTGTCCGCCCGCGCCGCCACAGGGTTGCATCTGCCCGGACGCGGATGTATAGTTATGCAGCAAATGGTGAATAAAGACCCATGGCGCGCCGCCGTACTCGGCGCAACCGGCTACACCGGTCAGGAACTTGTCGCCCTGCTCGCGCGGCATCCGCGGATCAGGGCGACCTTCGTCTCGTCGGAGAGCGAGGCGGGGCAGCCCGTGCCCGGCAACGGGCTCCGCTACGTGAAAGCGGAAGAAGTGCCGCTGGGCGAAGTGGACGTGGTCTTCACCTGTCTGCCGCACGGCGAGGCGGGTGGGTGGGCGCTGAAGGCGCGCAATGCCGGTGCGCGGGTGGTGGATCTCTCGGCGGATCTGCGGGATGGCGCCCATGGCGCGGTCTACGGGCTGACGGAGCTGTGGCGGGCGGATGTACGCGATGCGGAGCTGGTCGCGAACCCGGGCTGCTATCCGACGGGGATACTGCTCGCGCTCCGGCCGCTGATCGAGGCGGGTCTGCTGGATGGTACGCGGCCCGTGCTGATCGATGCCGCATCGGGCGTGACCGGCGCGGGCCGGACGGCGAAGCGGGACCTGCTGTTCGCGGAGGTGGCGGAGGACTATCGGGCGTACGGTGTGGGCAATACCCACCGCCACGTGCCCGAGATCGCGCGGGGTCTCGGCTCGACGGCGGCGGGCGCGGTGCCGTTCGTGTTCACACCGCATCTGCTGCCGGTGCGGCGCGGGATCCTGGAAACGATGTACGTGCCGGTCGCCGGTGGGGCGAGGGCGGCGGATATCGTGAGCCACTGGAACGAGGTGTACGGCGCGGAGCCGTTCGTGGAAGTGTGGCGTGAGGGCCTTCCATCGCTGCGCACTACGGTGAGCCGCAACGCGGTGGCGCTGGGGGCGAGTGAGATCGGAGGAGTGGATTCGATGGTTCTCGTAGTCGCGTCGTTCGACAATCTGGTGAAGGGAGCGGCGGGTCAGGCGCTCCAGAACGCGAATCTGATGCTCGGCTTGTGCGAGCACGAGGGGTTGCCGCGGTGAACATTCGCGTAGTCAAGATCGGAGGCGCGGCGCTGACGGATGCGGGCTGGCTGTCGACGTTCGCCGCGGCTGCTGCGGCCGCACGGGAGCCGCTCGTCATCATTCACGGTGGCGGCCCCGAGATCTCCGCGCTGTCGGATCGCCTGGGCATCGAGGTTCGGTGGCACGAGGGACGTCGCGTGACGCCGCCGGAAGCTCTCGATGTTGCGGCGATGGTGCTGAACGGCAGCGTGAACCGCCGTGTGGTGAGTGCGCTTGTCTCGGCCGGCGTGGACGCGGTCGGTCTGTGCGGCGTCGACGGCGGTCTGCTGCGGGCGGAGCTCGTGGCCGATGGCGCGCTGGGTCGAGTCGGCCACATCACGGCGGTGCGGACGGACCTCCTGCGGACGCTGCTCCATCTGGGGCATACGCTGGTGCTCTCGCCGCTGTCGATCGGCACGGATGGCGATGCGCTGAACGTGAATGCCGACGACGCCGCTGCGGCCGTTGCCGCGGCCCTGGGCGCCGAAGAGCTGCTGTTCCTGACGGACGTGCCGGGTGTGCGCGATACGGCCGGCATGCGTGCCGGTCTCGACGCGGGCGAAGCGGCGGCGCTCATCGATGCGGGCGTGGCGCACGGCGGCATGAGCGTGAAGCTGCGCGCGGCCATGAAGGCGCTCGATTGCGGCGTTCCGGCGATCCGCATCGGTGATGCGCGGGTGCTGTTCGACCACACGGCCGGCACGATGCTGCGGCCCGTTTCCCTGGGAGCTGCGTGATGGCAACCGCCGTAATGGAGAAGAGCGGTGCGATCGCCGCCGTGGAGTCGGCCGTGCTCGGCACGTACCGCCCCGCAGCGCCGTTGTTCGTGAGTGCTGCCGGCTGCCGTGTGGTCGACGGCGACGGCCGTTCGCATCTCGACTGCGCGAGCGGGATCGGCGTGAACGCGCTCGGCTACGGCGATGCGGGGGTGGCGGAGGCGCTGCGCATGCAGCTGGAGACGGGGCTCGTCCACCTCTCGAATCTCTTCCGCACCGAGCCGGCGGAGCTGCTCGCGCGCGAGCTCGTCATGCATTCGTTCGCGGATCGGGTGTTCTTCTGCAATTCGGGCGCGGAAGCGAACGAGGCCGCATTCAAGTTCGCACGTCGGTACGCGCGTGAGGTCGGCGGTGCGGGCAAGCACGAGATCGTGGCGCTGCGCGGGTCGTTCCACGGTCGGCTGTTCGGCACGTTGGCTGCCACCGATCGCCGCGCGATGCAGGAGCCGTTCGAGCCGCTCATGCCCGGCGTCTGTTTCATTCAGCCGGACGATGTCGCGGGTGCACGCGAGGTGGTCACGCGCGAGCACACGGCCGCGATCATTGTCGAGCCGGTGCAGGGCGAGGGTGGCGTGAAGCCGTTGTCGCGCGAGTATCTCGAGGCGTTGCGCGAGATTGCGGATGAAGCCGACGCACTGCTGATCTTCGATGAGGTGCAATGCGGTCTCGCCCGCACGGGCTACCTGTTCGCGCACGAGCCGTCCGGCGTCACGCCCGACATCCTGACACTGGCGAAGCCGCTCGCGGGGGGACTGCCGATGGGAGCTGCGCTCGTGACGGATGCCGTCGCGGCGCGGATCCGTCCGGGCGATCACGCGACCACGTTCGGTGGAGGTCCGCTCGTCGCCGCCGTTGCGCTGCACGTGGTGCGGCGCCTGTCGGACGAAGCGTTTCTCGAGGACTTGCGCGCACGTGCCGCGCACCTCGAGGAGCGGCTGGACGAGATCCGGGCGCTGCCGTCGGTCGTGGAGGTGCGGGGGACGGGGATGATGTGGGGAATCGAGCTGCACGATGCCGCGGCACCGCTCGTGACGGCTGCGCTGGAGGCCGGCCTGCTCGTGACGGCGGCCGGGGAGAGAGTGATCCGGCTGCTACCGCCGCTGGTGATCGGCAGTGCAGAGATCGACGAGGCCGTCGGCATCCTGCGCGAGGTGCTGAGTTGAGCACGCCGCTGCCGATCCTCGAGCATGTGGTCCGCACCGGCCTCGAGCGCGACCGGTCGCAGCGGCCGCTGGCGATCGTGCCGGATACGTCCGAGCTGTACCTGCGTCGTGCGGAGCCGGCGGACGCGCGTGAGATCCATCAGCTGCTGGAGCAGTTCGTGGCGGTCGGTCAGCTGCTGCCGCGCACGCTGAAGCAGATCTACCGCACGATCCGCGATTTCGTCGTCGCCGTCGAGGGCGATCGGATCGTCGGCTGTGCGGCGTTGCGGATCTACTCGGCGGAAGTCGCGGAGGTCGGTGCACTGGCCGTCGCGCCCGGGCTCCAGGGCCGGGGAGTCGGCCGCCGCCTGGTCGAAGCGCTGGTACGGGACGCGGAGATTCTCGGACTGCGTCGCGTGTTCGCGCTCACGATGCAGGAGGAGTTCTTCCACCGGCTCGGCTTCGATCGCACGCTGGTCTCCGAGTTTCCGGAGAAGGTCGCGGCCGACTGCGCGCAGTGCGCGCGTCGCACGACGTGCCGGGAGATCGCCGTGGCACGTACACTCGTAAGTGATGTCTGATCAGCAGGAAGAGGAAAGCGAAATGTCCTTCACCATCGTACTTGCGTACTCCGGCGGCCTCGACACGTCCATCATCGTGCCGTGGCTGCGCGAGAACTACGAGGGCGCAGAGGTGATCTGCGTGGCGGCCGATGTGGGCCAGGGTGAGGAGCTGAACGGCCTGGAAGCGCGCGCGCGACAGCAGGGCGCGAGTGCCCTCGTCGTGGAAGACCTGCGCGAGGCGTTCGTCCGCGAGGCGATCTGGCCGACGCTGCGCGCGGGCGCGATCTATGCCCGCAAGTACCTGCTGGGTACATCCATGGCGCGGCCGATCATCGCGCGCAGCCAGGCACAGCTCGCCGTACGCGTCGGCGCCGATGCGCTCGCGCACGGCTGCACGGGGAAGGGCAACGACCAGGTCCGTTTCGAGCTGTCCTATGCGGCGTTCGCGCCGAAGCTGCAGGTGATCGCGCCGTGGCGGCACTGGGACATCCGCTCCCGCGAGGACGCGATCGCCTTCGCGCAGGCACGCGGCATCGATGTGCCCGTCACGAAGGAGAAGATCTTCTCGCGCGACCGCAACCTGTGGCACGTCTCGCATGAGGGCGGTCCGCTCGAGGATCCGGCGAACGAGCCGCCGGCCGACCTGTTCCTGTTCACGAATGCGCCGGAGCAGGCGCCGGATCGCGCGCAGTACGTCGAGATCGGATTCGACGCGGGCTACCCGGTGACGGTCGATGGCGAAGTGCTGAGCCCGGTCGAGCTGATCGCGCTGCTGAACGAGATCGGCGGCCTGCACGGCGTCGGCCGCGCCGACATCGTGGAGGACCGGATGGTCGGCATGAAGTCGCGCGGCGTGTACGAGACGCCGGGCGGCACGCTGCTGTACACGGCGCACCGCGAGCTGGAGCAGATCGTGCTCGATCGGCGCGCGCTCGCGCTCAAGGATCAGGTCGCGCAGCGGTACGCCGATCTGGTCTACGACGGTCGCTGGTGGTCGACCGAGCGGGAAGCGCTCGACGCACTCGTCGACCGCACGCAGCAGCGTGTCACCGGAACCGTACGCCTGAAGCTGTACAAGGGCAACGTCATCATTGCGGGGCGCACGACGCCGTATCCGCTCTATGACGCCGGCCTCGCATCGTTCGGCGACGATGGCCACTACGATCACGCCGACGCGGCCGGCTTCATCAGGCTGTTTTCACTGCCGACGCGAGCGGAGGCGATCCAGACCGCGGCCTTCGAGGCGGCGCATGCCGTGCCGGCGCCGCCGCAGCAGGCGGCGCGCCCGTTGGTTCGGCACGCGGGCCCGGTGTCGGTCTGATGGCGCAGTCCATCGTGGAGACCGGAACCGCTCCGCTGACGCCGCCGGTCGAGCATCGGCTGTGGGGTGGTCGCTTCGAGGCTGCGCCCGCGCGCTCGCTGGATGAGCTGAACCGCTCGCTCGACGTCGACCGCCGGCTGTGGCGTGAGGATGTCGAGGGCAGCCGCGCATGGGTGCAGGCGCTGCTCCGCGCGGGCGTGCTCGAGCCGGCCGAGGCTGGCGTGCTCGATGCCGGACTGCGGCGCGTGGCGCAACGCCTCGCGCACACGTTTCCGGCCGATGCATCCGACGAGGACATTCACACGCTCGTGGAGCGGCTGCTCTACGAGGAAGTGGGTGCGGTCGCGGGCAAGCTGCACACCGGCCGCTCCCGCAACGATCAGGTCGCCACCGATGCGCGGCTGTGGACGCTGCGCGCGTGCGCACGCATCGAGCGCGAGCTGCGTGCGCTACAGCTCGCTCTGCTCGAGCAGGCCGAGGCGACGCTCGACGTGCTCATGCCGGCGTATACGCACCTGCGCCGCGCGCAGCCGGTGCGCGCCGCACACTGGCTGCTCTCGCACTTCTGGGCGTTGCAGCGCGATCGCGAGCGGCTCGGTCAGGCCGTCGATCGCGTGAGCGTGCTGCCGCTCGGATCGGGCGCCATCGCCGGGTCCGGCTTCGCCGTCGATCGCACGCTGCTCAAGGAGCTGCTGGGGTTCCGCCATATCTCGCAGAACTCGATGGACGCCGTCGGCGATCGGGACTGGGTCTGCGAGGTGCTGTTCGTCACGTCGCTCGTTGCCACCCACCTGTCCCGCCTGGCCGAGGATCTGATCATCTTCTCGAGCGACGAGTTCGGTTACGTCGAGCTGCCGGAGGCGTACACGACGGGCTCCAGCCTCATGCCGCAGAAGCGCAATCCGGACGGGCTCGAGCTGGCGCGCGGCATGGCCGCGCGCGCGATCGGCGAGCTCGCATCCGGGCTCGCCATGCTGAAGGGGACGCCGTCCGGTTACAACAAGGACTTCCAGGAGGACAAGCGCCTCCTGTTCGGTGCGGTCGACGCGCTGGAGGCGCTCCTGCCGACCACGCGCGAGACCATCTCGGGCCTGCGCTTCGATGCGGATCGGCTGGCTGCGGCACTCTCGGACGAGGCCATGCTCGCGACCGACCTTGCCGACGAGCTGGTCCGGCGCGGTGTCCCGTTCCGTGAATCGCACGCGGCCGTCGGCCGGCTCCTGCGCGCTGCGGATGAGCGAGGCGTGCAGGTTTCGGCGCTACCGCCGGGCGCCTGGGCCGATGCGCACCCGCGCTTCACGACCCCCGGCCTTCCCCGGCTCTCACCGGGCGCATCGGTGGATGCGCGCGCCGCAGAAGGTGGTACCGGCCGTGCGGCCGTCCAACAGCAGCTGGCAGCGGCACATTCGGCGCTCATGTGATCGGAACGGAAGTTGCAACCTCGCTCCCCGGCGAATCCGGACATGTCAACACCCGGCGCAGCGGAGCGACAAGTGAAGAACCCGTTCTCGTCGAAGGATCTATCGGAATCCATGCGCCGCCGCGTCGAGCTGGCGATCGCGGTGGCGCAGGAGAGGCTGCTGAGCACGCACGTCGATCACGCCCTGCGTCTGATCCAGCTGGTCGGCGAGCAGGTGCCGTTCGAGAATGCGCTCGGCATCTACACGCGGCTGTTGCGGCTGTCGGATGACGAAGCGCGCGTGATCACGACGCGCGCGCTGGCGATCATCGGCGAGCAGGCGCGGGATACGCCCATGTTCATCGAGCCGCCCGTCGACACGACGGAGCCGGAAGAGCCGGAGTCCGCGCGCTCGTTCCTGCGCAACATGCGGCAGCGGCTGCGCGGTCGCGTCAAGGACGATCTGCGACGCTGGGTCGAGCTGGCCGCGGCACGGACGGAGGTCGCAATCCTCAACACGCACGTCGAGAACGCACTGAACTTCATCGAGCTGCTCGACAAGGAACAGGCACCGACCGAAGCGGTCGAGCTGTATCTGGACGCACTCGAGGTGCGCGAGAGCGTGGCCGAGGTCGCGTACTACCTCGCGCTCGCGCGCATCGCGGACGAGGAGCTGCCGGAGGCGCCGCGGAGCTCGGCGGCCCGGCGGACACCCCAGGCGGCCGCCGCCGCCCGGGCGGATGCCACGACGGCCTGATCGAGCGCCCGGATGCGGGCGCGATTCCCGATCCCGATGACTTGCCGGCCGGCCGCTCCGCGCGGACCGGCCGGTTTTGCGTGGGGCATGGACCAACAGTAGATTCCGCGGCGTCGCAGAAACGCCCTCGAGCACTGAGAAGAATGGCCCGATCTGCTGCTCCTCCAGCCGCCCCGGACCTCGACGCGTTGCGCAACCGGGCAAGAATCCTCCGCCGTCACATTGTCGAGATGCTGCACGAAGCGGCGAGCGGTCACCCCGGCGGCTCGCTGTCCGCCGTCGAGCTCGTCACCGCGCTGTACTTCGGCGGGTTCCTGCGACACGACCCGAAGAACCCGGACTGGCCGGAGCGCGATCGGTTCGTCCTGTCGAAGGGGCACGGCGTGCCGGTCCAGTACGCGGCACTCGCCGAGGCGGGGTACCTTCCCATCGAGGAGCTGCGTACGCTGCGCCGCATCGACAGCCGGCTCCAGGGGCATCCGGTGCTCGGTACCGCACCCGGCATCGAAGCCTCGACCGGCTCGCTCGGTCAGGGACTCTCCATTGGACTCGGCATGGCGCTCGCCGCGCGCCTGGATGGACGCGATTACCGCGTGTTCGTTCTGCTCGGCGACGGCGAGTGCCAGGAGGGACAGGTGTGGGAAGCCGCGATGGCGGCGGGCCATCACCGTCCGGACAATCTCGTCGCGATCGTCGATTACAACAAATTCCAGCTGGATGGTGCGGTCGACAGCATCATCGGCCTGGAGCCGTTCGCCGCGAAGTGGGAAGCCATGGGCTGGCGCACGCGCGAGATCGACGGGCACGACATGCGACAGGTGATCGGAGCGCTCGCATGGGCGACCGCACTGGGCGAGCCGGCCTGCATCATCGCGCACACGATCAAGGGCAAGGGCGTGAGCTTCATGGAAGGCGAGAACGCGTATCACGGCGTCGCGCCGA
This sequence comes from Longimicrobiales bacterium, assembly GCA_036374995.1. GTDB lineage: Bacteria > Gemmatimonadota > Gemmatimonadetes > Longimicrobiales > RSA9 > SH-MAG3. Next base: position 12,288 of record DASUSS010000095.1, read on the forward strand.
CCACGGACGAGCTGTCGCGCGCGCTGAGCGAGCTGGAGGGTGAGGACCCCGAGGAGCAGCTGGCGCATGCGCTCGGCAGCGACGCCGTACTCGAGCAGGCGGAGACATCGATCGATGAGACGGCGGAGCGGAACGGGAAGGGCGGCGCTCGATGAATGACCTGTATCCGGGCTTCCGCTTCGGCAAGGCGACGCGGGACGCATACGGCGAGGCGCTGCGCGATCTCGGTCGCGAGCATCCCGAGATCGTCGTGCTCGATGCGGATCTCGCGAAGAGCACGAAGAGTGCGACGTTCGGTGAGGCCTTCCCGGACCGCTTCTTCAATGTGGGCATTCAGGAAGCGAACCTGGTCGGCATGGCGGGCGGGCTCGCGAGCTGCGGCAAGGTCCCGTTCATCTCGAGCTTCGCCGCATTCGTGATCCTGAAGGGGTTCGATCAGCTGCGTATGGCGGTGGCGTATCCGCGGCTGAACGTGAAGGTGATCGGCAGTCATGGCGGAATCTCGATCGGCGAGGACGGTGCGAGTCAGCAGTCGGTGGAGGACATCGCGCTGGCATGCGCGCTCCCGGACTTCGTGGTGTGCGTGCCGAGCGATGAACATCAGATGCGCGGAGCGGTCCGTGCCGCGCTCGAGCACGATGGCCCTGTTTACATCCGATCGGGCCGGCCGAAGGCGCCTCTCGTGTATGATGCGACACCAGCGTTCTCGTTCGGCACGGCCGCGCGCCTGCGCGAAGGTAGCGACGTGACGATCATAGCGAACGGACTCCTCGTCGCGGCCGCGCTGCTCGCAGCGGACGAGCTGTCACGGGATGGCATCGGTGCGCGCGTGGTCGACATGGCCACGGTGAAGCCGCTCGATGAGGCCGAGGTGCGTGCGGCGGCCGAGGAGACGGGTGCGATCGTCGTCGCCGAGGAGCACCTCGTGCACGGCGGCCTCGGCGCACGCGTCGCGCAGGCGGTGTGCCGGCTGCAGCCCGTGCCGGTCGAGTTCGTCGGCATTGCCGACACGTATGCGGAGAGCGGCGATCCGGCATCGCTCATGCGGAAGTACGGTCTGACCTCGAAGGAGATCGAG
>DASUSS010000096.1:0-11504 GCA_036374995.1 Longimicrobiales bacterium
CGGCGTACGAGCGCTGCCTCGTCTGGCTGTCTCCGGGTGGCTCGGACGCGGACGAGGCGCGCGAGTTCGACCTGCGGACGCGCGACTTCGTCTCCGACGGGTTCCGCCTGCCGCTCGCCAAGCAGAGCGCGGCGTGGGTATCGCGCGACACACTGCTCGTCACGAGCGATTTCGGCGCGGGCACGACGACGGCGTCGGGCTATCCGCGCACCGCACGACTGTGGGCGCGAGGCACGCCGCTGACCTCGGCGCGCACGATCTTCGAGGCGGCGCCGACCGACGTCGGCCTCTGGGCGGGCAACAGGGAGACGCGTGAGCGAAACTTCGTCACCGTCTCGCATCGCCTCGAGAACTTCTTCGAGGGACGCCTGCTGCTGATGCGGGACGGCGCCCTCGTGCCGGTCGACGTCCCGGTCGACGCCGACCCCAGCCTCGTGGCCGACCAGCTCGTCGTCTACATCCGCGCACCATGGACGGTGGGCGGCGAGACCCACGACGCCGGCTCCGTGCTCTCGATCGGGCTCGACGCGTTCCTGGACGGCGACCGCGACTTCGAAGTCGTGGTCGGCCCGGCGGAGCGCACGACCGTGGAAGGCGTATCGAGCACGCGCGACCACCTACTCGTGTCCGTCCTCGACAACGTGCGCGGCCAGCTCCTGCGCTACCGCCGCGAGGGCGGACGCTGGGTCGGCGAGCGCGTGCCCGCGCCGGACTACGGCTCCGTCGGTGTCAGCGGCCGCAGCGCGCACACCAACCGCTTCTTCTTCAACTACAGCACCTACACGCAACCGTCGACGCTCTACCTGGCCGAGGAGGACGGCGGCGTTCGCGAGGTGCGCAGCATGCCGGCGATGTTCGACGCGGCGGGTCTGGTCATCGAACAGCTCGAGGCGAGGTCGCGGGACGGCACGCGCGTCCCGTACTTCCTGGTGCGCGACGAGGATCTGCGGCCGAACGGCGACAACCCGACGCTGCTGTACGGCTACGGCGGCTTCGAGATCTCGATGACGCCCGGTTACAACGCTGTGACGGGCGCGGCGTGGCTCGAGCGCGGCGGTGTATACGTCGTCGCGAACATACGCGGCGGCGGCGAGTTCGGGCCGGAGTGGCACCGTGCGGCGCTCAAGCAGAACCGGCAGCGGGCGTACGATGACTTCATTGCAGTCGCGGAGGACCTGATCCGGCGGAGCGTCACATCGGCCGGGCACCTCGGCATCATGGGCGGCAGCAACGGCGGCCTGCTCGTGGGCGTCGCGCTCACGCAGCGGCCGGAGCTGTTCGATGCCGTCGTCATCCAGGTACCGCTGCTCGACATGCGTCGCTACAACCAGTTGCTCGCCGGCGCGAGCTGGGTGGCGGAGTACGGCAATCCCGACATCCCCGAGGAATGGGCGTACATCAGCCGCTACTCACCGTACCAGAACCTGCGCGAGGGCGTCGAGTACCCGAAGGTCCTCATCACGACGACCACCCGCGATGACCGCGTGCACCCCGGCCACGCGCGCAAGATGGCCGCGAAGATGGAGTCGATGGGGCTGCCGTTCTACTACTTCGAGAACACCGAGGGCGGACACGGCTCGGGGGTGACCAGCGAGCAGCGCGCGAAGATGACCGCGCTCACGTACGCGTACCTCTGGGAAAGGCTCGCGCGGGAACCCGCGATGTGAGCCGGAACGAGAAAGCGGGGACTCGTCCCCGCTTTCTCACGTCCGTGCCGTGTGAGCTCATTGCCTTCTGCGCGGAGTCGGCTCGATGGCGCGGTACCGGCGCCGCGGCGTCGTACGCGCGGGTGAGGACAGCCGTGCTTCGACCGCTTTCGTCGCGCGCTCGAGCTCCGTGACGAGCCGCTCCTCGCTCGCCGCCTCGTGGATCAGATGCATCAGCTCCGCTTCCGTCGACCGGCCGTGACGGGCCGCGCGCGATTCCAGCGCGCTCAGCTCCTCCTGCGGCACATCGTGAATCGTGATCTCTGCCATGTCGGGCTCCGGATCGGGGAAATCTGGGCCACTTCCTCCAGGATAGAATGCAAGACCGGGTCCCCTATGCGCGAGCCCTACGGCCCCTCTTCGGAACCCCGTCGCGCGAACGTCACCCGGCCGGTCGCGAACAGGCCGCTGGACGGGATGAGAAATTCGCCCAGTGACGCCTGCCGGGTCGGCGTCGTGATGCTGCCGGCGTCCCGACCGTCGATCACCGCCGCGGCGCCCGCAATGCGCCAGAGCGCGCGCGGCCGGATCACGAACTCGTGGCCGGCCGGCGCGCGGCCGGTGAACGAGAGACTGCCGGTGCGGAGCAGTCGCCCGGCGGCGCGTCCGGCGTGGCGGCTCCGCCACAGCAGCTCGGGCGCGGCCGGGACGGCCGCCCCCAGCAGCCGTGTCAGCGGCGTCGCCGCGAGCCGCAGCGCCAGGTGGAGCCGGGAGCGCACGACGGTGATGGCGAGCTCAGCATCGCCGGACCACGTGAGCTCGATGTCGTCCGTGTCGAACGCGTGCAGCGCCGGCCCGAAATAGCGCGGACAGGCACGGGACGGCTCGACGTTCGTGTGGATCACCCAGCGCCGATCGGGGCGGCGGTGCCAGATGGACAGGTAGGGCGGTCCGATCGATGAGGCCGTGAAGCGCCGGAACGCCAGCACATCGCCCGACTCGAACGTCAGGCCGAGCAGGCCGTAGCCGACCATGTACTCGACGCCCGGCGCCGCCGCGATCCGGCGCGACCGCTCGAGCACCCGCGCCGCATCCCGCGGTGACACGCTCGCCTCAGAGGAACAGAGTCACGACTGCCGTCGCGATCAACGCGATCGCCCACAGCACGTCGAGGTTGATCCATGCCGTGCGCAGCAGCTTCAGACCCAGGCGTTCGTACACGATCACCGCGATGGATCCGGTGACGAGCAGGTAGCTCGCCGTGTGCAGTGCGGCGGCCGCCAGCGCCGCGGTCTCGCCGGTGGCCATCGCGGCGTGCGCAGCGTGCCCGCCGTGCGCGGCATGATCGCCGGCAGGCATGATGAACGGCAGCACCATGAGTCCCGCGCCGTGCGCCGTCGCCATGAGAAACGACCAGATGGTCAGGTCGCGCGCGCCCACGCGCATGCCGCCGAACCGCGGATGGCGATGCCGCCGCCGCAGCCGCTGCACGCCGAACACGAGCAGTACGCCGGCCACGATGATGCGCAGCAGCGGTTCCGGCACGACCCGTCCGATCAACGTCAGGACGAGCACGGCGACGGCCACCGCGAACAGGTGACCCAGAGCGAGCGGCGGAAGGGCGCGCCATACGGCGCGCCCCTGCTTCTCCTGCAGTCCCAGTGCGACGGCGAACAGCCAGCCCATCGCGGGATTCACGCCGTGCACGGCGCCGAGCGTGAGCAGCGCCACGATCGGTCCGGCCTCGAGCGTGCTCATGAGTAGCAGAACGAGTCGGACGACGCATCGCCGCCCTCGAGCCGCACCTGATGCGCGCGCATGCCCGCATCCGCCTCGAAGAAGAACTTCTCATCGAACGCGATGCCGCCGTTCGCACCCACATCCAGCTTCACCATCCAGCTCCTGATACCGTCCGGGTAGAACTGCTCGTCCCACGGCGAGTAGAGCGCGTTCGTGAGATAGATACGACGGCCATCGCGGCTGAGCTCGACCATCTGCGGCCCGCCGTTCAGCGCCTGCTCCGGCCGCGACGGATGCGCCGTGCGCTTGACGATGCCGCCGATGCGGACGCTACCCACGAGCTTCGGCTCGAACGGATTCGACACGTCGTACTGCCGCAGCTCGCCCGTGCCCCAGCACGACACGTAGAGGTACCGGTCGTCCAGGCTCAGGTTCAGGTCCGTGACGAACGGCGGCACTGCACCGAATCCCTTCAGCATCGGCGGCAGGTCATCCGCGTTCGCGGGCTCGGCCGGAATCGTGATCACCTTCTTCGTCTTCCACTCCGACTTCCCGTTCGTGCCCTCGCGGTACCACAGGAATACGGACGCCGACAGATCCTCCAGCGAGACGACCACGCCCGCGAAGCCATACGCTTTCGACGGATCGCGCGCCGGCCGCAGCTCGAGCACCATCTGCTGTTCCGCACCCAGCTCGAGCGTCTGCACGTGCTTCCGCTTCCGCAGGTCCCACACGTGCAGCGCGTGACCGTACTTCCCGCCGAGCAGCAGTTCGGGATTCACGCCGTCCTTCACCATGTTCGGCGTGCCCCACTCGCTCGTGATCATCGTGTCCTGGCCGAGGTGCCAGCCGAAGTCGTAGGCGAGGTACTGCGGTCCGCGATCGGCCTCCCACGCGCCCTTCACATCGAACGTCTCGTGGTCCAGCATGAACACGCCGCCCGGGCCGTCGCCGTCGACGCCGCCGAGCGCGTTCACGTAGATGCCGTCCGGTCCGCAGTGCACGGTGTGCGGCGTCGTGTAGCCGGTCTTCTCCGCGATCGTCTGTCCCTCGATCACCTTGACCAGCTCCGGCCGGCGCGGGTCCGGCTTCGTGTCGAATACGGCAATGCGCGAGGTCGCGATTCCCGGCACGATCAGATAGCGACGCTCCATGTGTGGCGCCGGCGCATAGGCGCACAGGTGCGAGCTGCATGCGTTCCAGCCGAAGTGGTGCAGCTCGTCACCGGCACTCGGCATCTCCGCCTCGCCCACCAGGCGGCCGTACGCCGCCGACTGCGGATCCACGTCCACGACTCCGATTGCATCCGGTCGCTCGTGCGCGGGATTCAGCAGGGCCACGTATGCCAGCTTCTCGGCCGGCGCTTCCATCGCGTGCCTGGGCGACGCGTAGAACGTCGGATCGGGCTTCCATCTCATTTGGGGCCTCCGGTTCTCGTCAGTATTGGACTTCTGAACCGGTCTACGCAGAAGTGCCGTGGCACCGGACATCGGTGTCGGACTCCGTCCGTCGGAGGTCCGGAGGATCAGGGCGTGCTGGCGAGCTCGCGATGGCGGGCTGCGTCGGCGGGGCGGCGCCAGGCCGTGTAGAGATCGGCGAAGGAGTGATGGACGGACCGGACATACGACGTGTATCCCTGTGACTCCGCGATTCGCAGCGCCTCGTCCAGCATCGCCTCCGCCTCCTCGTACCGGCCCATGCGTGCCCGCACGATGCCGCGACGGCGGAGGGCGTCGATGTATCCGTGGCTCGTCGGACCGTACCGCTCGCCGCGGATCGAGAGTGCCGTGCCGAGCGCCGTGTCCGCCGCCGCGCGCTGGCCGAGTGCCAGATACGAGTCGCTCAGGTTCACCTGCGAGATGGCATACGCCGGGTGACGCGTGCCGAGCGCACGGCGGTAGATCTCCGCCGCTTCCGTGAGGTGCGCGTGCGCCTCCTCGAGCCGTCCGGCGCTCAGGATGGTGATACCGAGGAGCATCTGCGCTCCGGCGGTGGATGTGTGGTCGCGTCCCAGGTACTGCGCCCGCAGATCGTACACATGCCGTCGGAGTCGCTCGCCCTCGGTAAGATCCCCTCTTCGCTCGAGCAGCTCCGCAATCGATTCCTCACCCCAGGTGAGGAAGGCGACGTCGTCGCGCGAGTCCTCGCGGAGACCCGGAAGCTCCGCGCGGAACAGTGCTTCGGCCTCCGCGGCGCGAGTACTGTCGGCATGTACGACTGTCGCCAGCTGGAACCGGTCGTTCAGGATCTCCGAACGGGTCGACCCGACGGCGCGCGGCCGGAGCGCGATCGCTTCCCGCAGCGTGCGCTCCGATTCCACGTACCGGCCCCGCGCGCGCTGGATCGCGCCCAGCTGCGTCAGCATGTTGACCCGCATCCGGTGCGCTTCTCCCAGCGTGCGGAGCTGGAGGTCGACCGCGGCCTGAGCGCGCCGCTCCGCTTCCTCGAAGTCACCCAGGTATACGGAAATCCGCGCCAGGTTCTGCAGCGTCTCGCTCAGATCGGGATCGGCGGGATCCAGCACGCGCTGCTGGATGTCGCGGGCACGGAAGAAGACCGCCTGGGCACTGTCGTATTCGCCGCGGCGGCGGAGCAGCCGGCCGAACTGGTTGAGCAGCTTCGCTCCCTGCGCCGACTCCTCCGCATCTTCCGCCCGCAGCAGCGCGAGAGCGCGGGCCGTCGCACGCTGGCCCTCTTCGAATTCCCCGAGACTCTCCTGAATGGCGCCGATGGCGCCCAGCATGCGGGCCTGCACGTCCGGCTGCGCGCGGAGCTCGTCGAGATGCGACTCGCCGCGTTGCACCACGTCGCGCACCGTCATCGGCGCGGAAAGCTGATCCCCGGGATTGAACAGCCCGACCAGGAAATCCGCGACCTGCTCCGCGTCGGCGAGCGCAGCCTCCGCTCGCTGCCGCTCGCGCTCCGCGATCGTCGCCTGCCACGTCGCGGCGGCCGCGCCGCCCACCACGGCCGCGATCGCGAGCGCCAGCGCGAGCGCCGGTATGCGATGCCGCCGCACGAGCTTCGCGAACGCGTACCGGCGGCTGCCCTGATGCGCGTGAACCGTCCGGTCGGTGAGGTGCCGCTCGATGTCATGCGCCATCAGCTCGGCCGAGCCGTAGCGGCGGACCGGTTCGACGCGCAGCGCCATGTCGAGAATGGCGTCGATGTCGCCGACCAGCTGTCTCGCCAGCCGCGGCGGCGTGACCTGGCGCGCATGTGCGATCACTGCAGGATCGACGACGCGCTCGACGCCCTGTGCGCTGCGCAGCTGCTCCGAGCGGAGGACGCGGCTGCTCGCTCGCTCGATGTCACCCCGGCACACCGCGGCCGTGTGTGCGGGCAGCGAGCGCTCGTGCTGCTCGTGCGGCCGCCTGCCCGTCAGCAGCTCGTACAGCACCACGCCCAGTGAGTAGACGTCCGTCGTCGTCGTGAGGCTCTCGCCCCGCAGCTGCTCCGGGCTCGCGTACTCCAGCGTCAGCGCCTGCCGCTCGCGCGTGATCGGCGCATCGGACAGCCACGGATGCAGCAGCTTCGCCACGCCGAAGTCGAGTAGCTTCGGACGGCCGTCGGGCGTGACCAGAATGTTCGACGGCTTCAGATCGCGGTGGACGATGAGGTTGCGGTGGGCAAACTCGACGGCCCGCGCCACCACCGTGAACAGGCGGAGCCGCTCCGCCACGGTGAGGCGCATGCGCTCGCAGTACACGTCGATCGGAAGACCATCGACGTGCTCCATGACCAGGTACGGCCGGCCGTCCGGCGTGATGCCGCCATCCACCAGCCGCGCGATGTTCGGGTGATCGAGCCCGGCGAGAATCTGGCGCTCGGCGAGGACCCGCTGCAGCAGCTCCGGGTCGGAGCCCTGCCGGATGATCTTGATCGCCGCGCGGCGCCGGAACTGTCCATCGTCGCGTTCGGCGTCGTAGACGACACCCATCCCGCCGCGCCCGATCTCGCGGAGAAGGCGGTATGCGCCCAGCCGCGACGGCATCGCCTGCTCGTCGAACAGTGCAGCCGGCGCTACGTCCAGCACGCCCGCGCGCGAGTGCGCCGACAGCAGCTGCAACACCGCATCGCGCATGGCGTCGTTCGTGCCGCACGACGCCACGACGAACTCGAACCGCTGCTCCGGCTCCAGCTCGAGGGCGGCCTCGAACAGCGATTCGATCCGCGTTCGATCCGGGGACATCAGTCCTGTCTCACGTCGTCCGGCCGCTCACCTCCGCCGCCACCACCATACAGCGAAGTGTACAGCCACGCCCGCGCCTTCACCCACTCCCGCCGCACCGTCCGATCGGAGATGCCGAGCGCTTCGCCGATCTCCTTCTCCTCCATCCCGGCGAAGTAACGGCACTCGACGATCCGGCGCTGCCGCTCGTCCAGCGTGTCGAGCGCACGGTCCAGCGCGATCACGTCCTCCGGGCTCAGCTCGTACGTCTGACTGCCGGCCGTGAGGCGCGTCTGCTTCCAGCCGCCGCCCCGCTTCTGCGACTGCATCGCCCGCGCGTGGTCCACCAGAACCTGCCGCATCGCGCTGGCCGCGATCGCCAGAAAGTGCGAGCGGTCGGCCGCTGCGATGCCGTCGCTGCGCACGAGCTTCATGTACGCCTCGTGCACGACCGCCGTCGGCTGTAGCGCTGGATCGTTCCGGACACGGTGCAGCTGCATGCGGGCAGCTGCACGCAGCTCGTCGTAGACGTGCGGGAGCAGTGCGTCCAGCGCCTCGCGGTCGCCGTTTCGCACTGCTCCGAGTAGACGCGTAACTTCGCCCGTGCTCACACTCTACATTACGTGAATCTGCTGCACCATGCCATGCGGGAAGTGGCGCCGGCAAGCGCCGGCATCCGGTACGAAGCAGACGAGGCCGCAGTCGGCGCTCCTGATCCACTGCGATCTGTTCACGTCGCCCGTCGACTTCACCCGTCACTCCGACCGGCCATCACCCCTTGACTCCCGACGACTCCATGACTCGTGGATCGTCCGACCCGGCGGGGCGGCCTGGCGCCGCGTCCGTCCGCTCGGCGGCCGGTACGTGTCGGTGCCACGCCGGCTCCGGCTTCACGATCAGCACTTCGGTGCGGCTGCGCGGCCGCGTTCTCGATGCCCGTCGGCTCACTTCGGCGGTGGTACGTCCATTGAGCTCGCGAGGCGGAGCGTGCCCGTCCGGTCAGGTAGCGCACGTTCGTGTCGAACGAGCAGTCGGCGCTTCATCGCCATGTCCGCCGGCGGCGCACGCGCGGCCGGAGCCTCGTTCGGCCACCGCGATCTGCCGCGCCATACCTTCATGAAGTGCGGCAGCCCGTCCGGCCGATCGACTTACGCGCACGAGCGCATACGGGCCGGATTGGAGAGCAACCAGCGCGGAGTTTCCTCGCCCCGCAAAAAAGTCACGACTGCGAGTACGCTGTTTCGAAAAGAGCGCATGCCGTCGCCCCGTATTCGTCGACCTCCGCGGCAACCCGGAGGCGTTCGGACGTCCGGGCTGGCCGGGCGTATCATGCGCGCCGACAACGTGATGCGACATGCCTGTCGAAGTGCTCGAAGCGCGTCGGAACAGATGTTGGAGCGGCCGTGCCTGCTTATTGCCACACCGCGCCACCGACGCAGACCGGGTGTCACCAACGGCATCCCGGACCGTTAGGGTGAGCGCGCGCAGCCGCCGCGGCTCTCTCGGCCACCCACGCGGCACGCAGCGATGATGCTGCAAGGAGACGCTGATGAAGGCACTCAAGTGTGTAGTCCTGCTGGGCATCCTGGCACTCGCGCTGCCGAGCGCTGCCGACGCCCAGGCCCGCGAGGGCTTCTGGTTCAACATGGGCCTCGGCTACGGCTCGCTCGGCTGCGACGGCTGCGACGGTCGCGAGGGCGGCCTGAGCGGCGGCCTCGCGCTCGGCGGCTCGGTCAGCCAGAAGCTGCTGATCGGCGCAGGCACGACGGGCTGGACGAAGTCCGAGAACGACGTTCGACTGAGCGTCGGGACGTTCACCGCTCTCGTGCGCTACTATCCGTCCGAGACCAGCGGCCTGCACTTCAACGGCGGCCTGGGCATCGGTTCCGTCCAGGTCTCGTCGGGTGGCGTTTCGGCCACCGAGACGGGCGCCGCCGCGGTGCTCGGCATGGGTTACGACTTCCGGATCGGCGAGAACATGAGCATCACGCCGTTCTGGAACGGCGCCGGCGTGAACGCCGCGGACGTGACCTGGAACAACGGCCAGATCGGTATCGGCTTCACTCTCCACTAATCTCTGCACCTCCTGCTCAACGGAACGCCCGGGCCGCGACAGCGGTCCGGGCGTTTCTCTCGTTGTTCGACCGGCGTGCGATTGCCGAAACGTGCTGGCGGGGACGACCGGACGGCCGGACGACCGACCCGGCGGAGACTCGGCGGACCACGCTTCACTTTACGGTTTGCTCCATCCTGCTATGGAACGAGTGCGCGGCGACACCGATATTGGTGTCGCCGCGCACCCACTCTCGCCGGTCCTTGCCGAAATCGGTCCGCTTTGAACGCGCCAGGTGTGGAAAACCCATGGCGCAAGCGGCCTTAACCGTAGAATGGAGCCAGGTCCGCCAATTCAGTTACCGCGACCGCGGCCTTGTTGGCGTATCCGTCGCGACCGCTCCCGCAGGAACTCCTCGATCTCGCGTTCGCGCTCCCGGATCCGCTTCTCCTCGTCGCGGCGACGTTCCTCCCGCTCCCGCTGCCATTCCTCCAGATCGTGCCCGCGGCGAGCGGCGTTGTCGTCGCGGCCACCGAAGACGCCACCGACCCGGTTCCAGAAATCTGTCCACCAGTCGCGATACGGGCAGTCCGTTTCAGGCACGTACTCGCGCAGGAACAGCTCGGACGTCTCGTAATACCCGCTGGTCCGGCAGCCGTCCTCCAGCACGAGGCCGGTGTACGGGTCGACGCGGTACTCCAGCACGCCGGCCGGCATCTCCCACTCCGGCGCTGCGCGGTCGCTGTAGTACTGGCGCATGATCCGACCGAAAACGGGGGCGGCGAAGCCGCCGCCAGTCGCCGCGCTACCGAGCGGAGTCGGTGTGTCGTAGCCGATCCAGATCGTGCCGACGACTTCGGGCGTGTATCCCACGAACCAGGCATCGGTCGCCCGGTTGGTGGTGCCCGTCTTGCCCGCGACGGTTCCACGGAACCCGGCGCTGCGCACGCCCGTTCCGGTGCCGTAATCGACCGCGTCGCGGAGAATGTCCGTGATGATGTAGGCGACGCCCGGATGCATCGAGTTCGACTTCGCGTGCGACTCCGTCTCCCACAGGACTTCGCCGTCCTCGTCCTCGACGCTCAGGACAAAACGCGGCTCGGAAGTGCGTCCGAGCGTCGCGAACGTCGTGTATGCCGTCGCGAGCTGGAGCGGACTCATCGCGACCGTGCCGAGCGCGAGCGCCGGTGTGACATCCATGTCCGCGGTGACACCCGCCTCGCGTGCCGTGTGCGCAACTTCATCGATCCCGACCGCCGAAGCGAGTCGTACGGTGGGCACGTTGCGCGAGCGGACCAGCGCATGGCGCAGCGACACGTTACCCTCGTACGTGCCGTCGTAGTTTTCCGGCTCCCACACATCGTTGCGCGACAGCTCCATCCGGAGCGGTGCATCGAGCACAAGCTGACTCGTCGGGATCCCGTCGGTGAGGGCGGCGGCATACACGAACGGCTTGAACGCACTGCCGATCTGTCGCTGCGCGAGTGTGGCGCGATTGTACCGCGACGTCGTCGGATCGCGCCCGCCGACCAGCGCCAGGACGTTGCCCGTGGCGGCTTCCATGACGACCACGGCGCCCTGCAGCGGGCCGTCGCCGTCGCGCACACGACCGTCCAGGCGCTTCAGCTGCGCCTCCAGCTCCTTCTCGGCGGCGACCTGCGCGGTGCGATCGAGCGTCGTATGGATCCGCAGTCGCGAGCGGTACAGCTCCTCACCGAACTGATCCTCCATCTGCTCTCGTACGACGTCGATAAAATACGCACCGAGCGGGACGCCGGATCGGTCGCGCGTCCGACTCGTCCGTGCCGCGAGCTTCGCCGAACGCGCTTCGTCCGCCTCCTCCGAGTCGATGAAGCCCTGCTGCTCCATCAGCGTGAGAACGAGATTGCGCCGC
>DASUSS010000097.1:0-9622 GCA_036374995.1 Longimicrobiales bacterium
GCGGCGGGCGCACCGGCGGCGGCCTCCGAAGCTACCGCTTCGTCCGTCTCCGCGGCAGGCGTCGACGCCGCCGGGGCGACGCGCTCCGCCGGAACGGCCGGGGCGCCGGCCAGCCGCGCCGCACGCTGCCGCTCGCGGACCTCCCGGCCGATGTCATCGCGGGCGGCCGCTTCCTCACGCGCCGGCTCGCCGCCCGGCCGCGCGACCTCGGCTGTACCCGGTTCGCGCGCCGCGGTGCCCGCCGCGTCCGGGCCCGGACGCTCGACCGCGGCCGGCGCGGTGGCGCCGGCCGGTCTGGTGGCTCCGGCTGCGGCGGCTCCGGCTCCGGCTGCGGCGGCGGCTGCGGTGGCCGCGGGGGCTCCGGCTGCAGCAGCTCCTTCGGCGGCTCCGGCCGCGGTGCCTGCCGCGACGACGCCCGCCTCGGTCGCCTCCTCGACTGCCGGTTCCTCCGGTTCCTCCGCCGGGACGTCGGCCTGCGTGGGCGATGCGGGACGCAGAGGCGCCGGCGTCGTCGCGACGACGGCCGGCGGACCGGCGGCCGGTGCGGCGCCGGCGGCCGTGGCGGCGGCCTCGCGCGCCGGCGGCTGCGGTTCCGCCGCGGCGGCCTCCGCCTCTGGGGCCGGTGTAAGGATCGCGAGCACTGCGTACGGATGCGGCAGGCGTTCGACGACGCCGCGCCCCTCGTCGTCCTCCGCGAGCACGAGCACGGCGCCCGTGCGCTCGATCACCGCCTCGACACCCTCGGCCTCCGACGGCACGAACGCGAGCAGCGTCCCGCGTCGGGCCGCGACCTCGACCAGCACACGGGCCCAGTTCTCGTGCCGCAGGATGTCCGCCGGCTCGGGCGTGAAGATGCCGGCCGGGATCAGGTCGAACGCGCCACCGCCCGCAGGACGGATCAGTCGCCCGAGCGAGACGCCGTAATCGACCATGTCGATCACGCCCTCCTCGTTCGGCACGCCCGCAGCGACGTGCAGTACCGGCCGCTCGAGATCGAGATCCGCGAGCAGCACCCGCCGCGGCCCGCGCCACCGCGTCGCGAGCGCGACCGCCGCGCGCGCCGCCCAGCCGGACGCGCGCGCCCGCGGACCCACCACCAGCGCGACGGCTGTCAACGCGGCGGCCGGGCCTCCGACGATTTCGTCCAGTGCGGGAGAACCGGTGCCATCCGCCAGCGGGAACGGCACCGCATCGGGCCACAAACCCAAGGTCAACGGGGTGAAGGTCCGTGTGATTCCGGGACGGCGTAATCTAGCCCTGTCGAGGGGGGTCGGCCAAGGCTGGGAAGAATGCGGGTCCGGCACGTTCGCAGCACGGCAGCTTCAATGGCGGGTCGTCACGTCAGCGGGATCGGCCACTCCGCGCCGGGCGGAACGGCGGCGTGCTCCGATGTCTGCAACCGCGGAATGCGATGCGGCGCCCGACATCCCGAATACCACCGAGCTGTTTCGGGATCCGCAGCTGCACGGCCTCAGAAGCTCGGACCGAAGCTGAACGACAGTCTGCCGCTCCGGTCAGGCCGGTTCAACGGCCACGCGTAATCGAGGCGGATGACCGTATAGAAGACGTTCAGACGCAGGCCGATGCCGTAGCTGAACAGCGGCTCGCGCACGAGGTACGGGTCCTGGCCTCGCTTGCGGTCCCACGTGATCGTCACGTCGCTGCTCGCGCCGGCGGCGCAGTCGTCGAGCATCATGTCGAACGAGCCGCACACCCGGTCGTCCCACGCCATGCCGCCGTCGAAGAACGCGACGGCATCGATCGGCGGGAAGCTGCCGAGGAATCCGATCTGGAGCTCCGTGATGACGGGGATCCGCAGCTCGGCGTTCAGGAACGCCGCACTCGACCCGACCAGCTGGTCCCGCACCGGACACCGCGACAGCGACAGCTCATCGCCCCAGTAGCGCGAGTCCTGGCACTCGAAGCTGCCGGGCTCGAAGGAGCTGTAGTCGTAGCCGCGGATGTAATACGGGCCGCCCCAGTAGAGGCCGAACCGTTCCGACTGATCGCCGACGCGCGTGAGACCGACGAAGCGCGTCGCGAGCACGACCTTCTGCTTCCAGTTGGCATAGTTGCGGAAGTCGAAGAGCGCTTCCGTGAACTGGAGGCTTCCCAGCGTGCGCGACACCTGCAGCCGGTAGCGACGTCCGACGATCGGGCCGGTCCAGCCGAACACGGAGTTGTCGAAGACCATCGCCAGCTCCGGTTGCACGTACGAGAAGCCGGCCATCTTCTGATCGATCTCGATCGGCTCGAACGTGCTCGCATCGAATCCCCGGTAGAGGATCTCGCTCCTGTAATTGACGCCCGTCACGTTCAGCTCGAGGCGGCGGAACGTGTTGAGCGGATACGCGAAGCCGAGCTGACCGCCGCGGATGACATCGCGCAGGAATACGTTCGCCGCGACCTCGCGCTCCTGGCCACCGATGTCGAGCGGGAAATAGCCGCCGCCGAGGTAGCGGTAGAGCGGCACCTGCCACACGGCAGCGCTCATGTTCGTGCGGCGCTTCAGGAACGTGTAGCCGCCGAGGAAGCTCGCATCCGACAGCGAGCCGTTGATGCTGCCCGCCAGCATCAGGTTGTGGTTGCCGAGCATGTCCGACAGCGAGATGTAGCTGCCGCCGTACACGCCATTGCCGTAATAGCCGCCGACCTCCGAGCCGATGCTCGGTCGGCCAATGACATCCGCCGTGAGCTTCGCCTTGTAATCGCGCAGCTCGAACTCCGTCGTGTCCGGCAGCGCGAGCGCCGCGCTGTCCAGCAGGGCGACGACCGAGACCGGCGCCGCTGCACCGGGCTCGCCCTCCGGCCGGACCGAGCTCCGCCGGAAGCCACCCGCACCCGTGCGGTAGTATGACGTGACGAATGCGGACGGCTGCGCCACGGCGACCGTGCTGTCGGTCGCGGGCTCCACCGGCGCCCCGTTCAGCGAGTCGGCGGCCACCGGTGCCGCGCCCGGCGCGCTCGTCGGAGGCGTCGCACCGTTCGCCTGCGCGTCTGCCGACGCACCGTTCGCCGTTCCGTTCGTAACCGGACCGGTCGCAGCGATGCCGGGCGCGGAGCCGTTCGCGGCGGCATCGCGGCCGCTCGCCGCCGGGTCATGGGCGCTCACCGCCGCGAGCGCCCGCGCCGGCACCGCGCGGCGCGGCAGCGCAAGCGGATCCTCGACGACGTACGCCTCGTAGCCGGCATTCCGGAAGTGCGTGAACACGAGAGCGCCGCTCCGCGACCACGAGATCACCGGACTCAGCGGCGTGATCGCGATGACACCCGACAGCAGGTCCGTGATCCGCGACAGCCCGCCCTGCTGCAGATCGTACAGGTAGAGGTCGTTCGTGCCCGTGCGGTCGCTCACCCAGATCAGCTTCGTGCCGTCGGGCGACCACACCGGGTTGATGTTCTTGCCATCGTCCTGCTCCGGCAGCACCTCGATCCGCGCCGACGCGACGTCCATGACCGCGACCTGCATGTTGCCGTACATCAGCAGGTCGAGCTCCGTGCCGCTGCGGTCCGTCGCGAACGCGATGCGCGACCCATCCGGCGACCACGTCGGCATCAGGTCGGCGAACTTGTCGTTCGTCAGCCGGCGCAGCCCGCCGTTCAGATCCGTGATGAACAGATCGCTGATGCCACCGTCCAGACCCGTGAACACGATCGCGGTACCATCCGGCGACCAGCTCGGGCTCGACACGCCGTTCAGCTCGAACTTCAGCTTTCGGATGATGCGGCTGCGACGCAGGTCGTACACGTACAGCGCGTCCTGACCACCGTCCTTCGCGGCGAACGCGATGTAGCGACCATCGGGTGAGAACGACGCAGCGGAGCTCATGTACCGCAGCGACTCCATGCCCGCATCGCGCGCGCCGCTCACCAGCTTCTTCTTCATCTCGCCCGTGCGCGCATCCGCGAGCCACAGGTCGAACGCGAAGCCGTCGTGCTGCGACAGGAAGACCATCTCACTGCCGTCCGGCGAGATCGCCGGAGCCAGGAACCACGGATCGTACAGCTCCTCGCGATTCGTGAGCCGACGCGCGAACAGATCCGGCTGATCGAAATCGGTGATCTGCGCCAGGTACGCGGAACGCACCTCCGCCTGCCACTCCTGGTTCAGCTCGTCGAGCGTGAGACCGAGGGTCGTGGCGAACGCGCGCTCGAGACCGATGCGCGGCGCCTTCTGGAGCAGGATACCGACGACTTCGTCACCCCACTTCGACCCGATGTACGCCCACAGCGACTGGCCGAAGCGGTACGAGAGATAGTCGTCGCGCCGCGTCATCTCCGTGATCGAGCGCAGATAGCCGTTGAGCACCGCGTCGCGCAGCCAGCTCACCGTGTGCGGGTCGATGCGCCCGATCGACAGATACTCCGCCATGCCCTCCATGAACCACAGCGGCAGCCGCGCGGCGAACGGCGAGGCATCGTTGACGACGCCGCGGTTCAGGATCACATCGTACTGGAACCCGTGCACCAGCTCGTGCGTGAGCACGTGGTCGAAATCCGCATACGAGCCGGTGAAGGGCAGGATCATCCGGCTCTTCAGCGACTCCGTGACTCCGCCCGTGCTCTCGTCGACGAACCACGGCAGCGCGTTCGTCTGCTGGAAGTCGGTATGCGATGCGTAGATGATCAGCGGCTTGCGCTCGCTGAACTCGTGCTGGAGGATGCGCGAGAGACGCGCGTAGGAGCGCTCCACCATGCGCGCCGCGTCGAGCGCTGCCTCACGCTCCTGATCGTAGTAGTAGACGTCGAAGTGCTCGGTGCGGATGATCTGGAAGTCGAAGGCCCGGTACTGCACCTTGTTCCGGCCGAAATACTGCGCCTCCACTGCACCCGCGAAGAGGAGCGGTGCACACAGTGCCGCAGTCACTGCGGCGAGCAGCTTCCGGGTCATGGCCCCCCTACGCGTCGAGCGCCTGCATCGGTGCATCCCCCCAGAGCCGCTCGAGCTGGTAGAACTCGCGCGCAGCGGGATGGAACACGTGGATGACGAAGTCGATGTAGTCGATCAGCACCCACCGGCCCGTACGCAATCCCTCGACGTGGCTCGGTCGCACACCCTCGCGCTTCAGCTCCTCGATGATGTGCTCGGCGATCGATCGGACGTGCATGTCGGAAGTGCCGCTCACCAGCAGGAAGTAGTCCGTCGCATTGGAAATGCCGCGCAGGTCCATCACCAGCATTTCCATGCCCTTGCGGTCGGCCGCGAGCGCCGTCGCGCGCTCGAGGGCCGGCGGCATGTCGATCTGTGTGGTCGTGTCGTCAGAAGCCATGAACCATGGGGTACGGGGTCGCCGATTGGCCGGTCCTGGGTGGGAATCCGCATAATCGGGGCCCCTGATCATAACAGGAACGCCCAAGCCCCGGCCAGCGCGACGAACACGCGGACCACCCTTCACTTTACGGTTTGTCACCTCCCGCCATGGAATCGCCCCGGCGAGCCGTGTACCGTTGCGCATGAGCCGCAGACTGAGGCCCAGGCTGCCCGGCGTGCCGTTCCACATCACGGCCCGGAGCCAGGGGCATGCGCCCGTGTTCAAGGGTGTCGAGCGCGCCGTGGTGGAGCGCATTCTCGCGGCGCCACAGCGGAGCGATGCGTCACTCCTCGCCTATGCCGTCATGCCGAACCACATCCACCTCGTCGTCCTGCAGGGCGAGGAGCCGCTCAGTCAGCTGATGCAGCCCATGCTGCGTCGCATAGCCCTGCTCGTGCACCGCCGGCATGGGGGGGAGGGCCACGCATTCGAACGGCGCTATCGGGCGCACCCGTGCATGGATCCCGACTACTTCCGTAACGCGGTGGCGTACGTGCACCTGAACGGTCTCCGCGCCGGGCTGTGTGCACATGTGGACGAGTACTCATGGTGCTCACACGCGCGGTACCGGGCGTCTGCGGACCGGGTTCAGCCTACTGAGGATGACGTTCCGATCGAGAACGTGCTGCGGCTCTACGCCGTCGCCGATGGACGAACGCTACGGGAGTGCCGAGACGACTATTGCGCGTTTCTCGACTGGCGTTGCGCAATGGACGCGTACCGGAAGGCGGACCCGGAGGAGCTTGGCCCTGGCGGACCTCGATCGCCCGCCACGGACGGAGGGGACCTCCACTGGCTTCGCAGCTACGCCAAGGCAGTCGTCCGGCATGCCCCGGGACAGGCCCGCCCGAGGATAGACCTGCGAGACCTGGCGCGGATCGCGGTGAGTGACGCGCAGAACGGCGTGACCCTCGAGCTGCTGCGCAGCGGATCGAGGTCGAAGGGCGTCGTCCGGATCCGTCGTCGCTTCGTCCTGCACGCGCTCGATGCCGGCTTTCGCGGTCAGACCATCGCCCGATTCCTGAGCGTCTCTCCAACCACAATCAGCACAATTCGCGTGGCGGCAAAACAGGGCGGCCGCTGAGCGCATGTGGAAAACGCATGCGCGCAGCGGCCGTAACCGTAGAATGGAGCCTGGTCCGCTTATTCGCTTATTCGGCCTTGATGACCCAGACCTTGATTTCCGGCTTCACCTCCGGATGCAACCTCACCACCACCGAGAACACGCCCAGCGACTTGATCGGCTCCTCCAGCTCGATCGAGCGGCGGTCGATCTCGAAATCCAGGCCCTGCTCGGAGTTGAGCCGGTCGGCGATGTCCGCCGTAGTGATCGAGCCGAAGAGCTTCGACTCTTCACCGGCCCGGGCGTGGAACGTCAGCGACACGCCCTCCAGCCGGGACGCGCGGCGGCGCGCCTCCAGGAAGTCGCGCTTGGCCTTCGCCTCGCCGCGCGCCCGCTCCTCCTCGATGGCGCGCAGGTTCGCGGTGGTCGCCTCGAAGGCGTAGCCGCGGGGCAGCAGGTAGTTGCGCGCGAAGCCGGGCTTCACCGTGACGATCTCGCCGGCATCGCCGAGCTTGTCGACGTCCTGCCGCAGAATGACTTTTACGTTCTTCATCGTTCTCTCCCTCAGGAGCCGGGGGTCGACGAGGCCTCTCGTCGCGCCCGTATGTCAAGCCAGGTATCGGACAGCCCCACGAGGAACGTGGTCGCCATCACGAACGGATACAGAAACACGACCAGCACGGCACCGATCACGAGGCCGAGCGGTCCGGGTGCCCCGCCGATGACGAGCAGCACGGCGGCCCCGCGGAGCGCGTAGAGCGCGGCCATGAACGCGAGCAGGTTCTCGCCCGCGCGCGTCGCGAGCTGGTTCAACGGCAGCAGCATGAGCAGCATCCCGCCGAGGAACAGCCATACGAACTCGTCGCGGAAGCGGAACTCGCGCAGCCGCCCGAGCGGCTGCGGCTCGCCCTGCGCGATGCGTCCGAACGCCCACCAGGCGACGCCGAGGCCGGCGAGCGACGCGAGACCGAGCAGCGCGGGAAACAGCTTCGCCTGAATGTCGGCGACCATGTAGACCGTGCGCGTGACCTCCTCGCGCAGCGTCTGCCCCTCCGCGGGCCGCCACATCGCGAGCGCCTGCTCCGCGCTCGTGCGCACATGCTCGGCCACGGCACCGTCCAGCACCGCAAACCCGCCGCGGCTCGCCACGAGCAGGATCGCCGCGGTCGCGACCGTCGCGCCGAGTGCCGCGAGCGCGCGCGGCAGAAAGCGCCAGTCCGGCCGCAGCGTCACCATCACCAGGAACCACGCGCCGAGCAGCAGCACCCACCCGCGCTCGAAGTACCACAGCGTGTCCGCCGCGGGCGGGCTCCGGAACGAGAGCCAGCCAATGAACGCACCGAGCGCCAGCAGCACCGGTCGCCGCGGCGGCAGCGCGATGAACAGCAGCGCCAGCGGGACGAACATCAGCAGCGCGGGCTGGACTACGGAAAGGACGGCCGTCACCAGCGCGAGGCCGGCGACGGCGATCCAGCCGCGGCCTCGCTCCGCGATCGTCACCTCAGTCCTGATAGCCCTTCACATACGGCAGCAGCGCGAGGTAGCGCGCCCGCTTGACCGCCGTACCGACCTGCCGCTGGTGCCGCGCACACATCCCCGTCATCCGCCGCGGCAGCAGCTTGCCCTGCTCCGTCACCAGGCGACGCAGTGTGCTCTCGTCCTTGTAGTTCACCCACCGGACGCCCGATTCACAGAACGGGCAGTTCTTTGCCGGACGAGCCATGACTACTCCTCCTCCTCGTCGTCGTCCTCGTCGCGCGGCGCACGCGTCGCGATCGACATCGGCGCCGTCGGCTCGCCCTCGTGCAGCACCATCAGGTAGCGCAGCAGCTCATCGTCCAGCTTCATCAGGCGCTCGTATTCCGGCAACTGCCCCGCTTCCGAGCGGAACTGCGCCACGACGTAGTAGCCCGCGCTCTGCTTGCGGATCGGATAGCTCAGCTGGCGACGGCCCCAGTGGTCGATGGCCGTGACCTCCGCCCCCGCCTCGGTCAACAGACCGTGGAAGCGGTCCAGCTTCTCATTGATGCGTTCTTCGGGAATCTGCGTGTCGAAGATGTAGACGGTCTCGTAATCGCGCACGTCGCCTTTTCCTCCTCTGGTCATGGGCGGCCCGGCGTCGTTCGCCGGGCAGGAGAGCCAAGAAGAGTAACGGCGCCGCGCAGATCGGGCAATCCTCCGAATCGGCCGGGTGGGTCGGTCAAAGTGGCCCACTACCCATCGGCCGGTGGTGGGTCCTCGAATTGGCACCTACCGACCAGCCCCGCGGGCCATCGAAGATGACGTACGGCGACCGACGCACCGGACGCTCCGGCGGGACCGCCGGAGCATTCCCGCCCCGGCAGTCCGCACCCGGCTCAGCGCGCGACGACCTGTCCCCGGATCTCGCCGGCGGGGCGCGCAGTCGTGTGCACGTTCACGTACGCGCCCCCGGTACGCAGCAGGACGCGCAGCGAATCCAGCGAGATGGGAGCCGCGGCGCCCGGCAGCGCGACGATGTCCGCGGCGACGAACTCGTCGTCGGCCAGGGTGCCACTGAACGAGGCCTGCGGGCTCGAGGTGCCGAACAGCGGGACCAGCACTCCCCCGTTGACGCCCGCACCACCGAAGTGGATGTGCGCGGCCGTCGGCATGTCGAGGTTCTGCACCGTGAGACGGAATGCGAAGCGGTTGCCGAAATCGGTCAGCGTGAAGCTCCCGGTCGCGGTCGAGCTGTTCGCCGGCACCTCGTTCGCGCCCGAAAGTGTGGCCTCGAAACGATCGCGGTCGTCGTCATCGTCACAGGCGGAGAGGAACAGACCGGCGACGAGCAGAATGCGGCACGCCGCCGCGCTGCGGATGTGCATAGGACCTCCTGATGTGGTCTCGGGATCGCACGAATGTCGAACGACCTGTCTGCGAAACTCGTACCACAACGGACGATCCTTCGGTATACGCGCTCTGGCAACGAACAACCTGCGGCGAATACTGGCGGGCTCGAACCCGTGCTCCGGCCCGGCTGGCTCGATTCCATGCTCCGGCCCGGCTGGCTCGACGAGCCGACCGCGCGCGTCGACGCCCGCGGGTTCGACGCCGTGCCGTGAGGGGCAGCTCGACCGGTGGCGACGCCCGACCGTATCGTCACCGGCGAATCCCGTGGTCCCGCGCGATCAGACGTTGAAGCGGAACACTCACAACGCCGCCCGATTCGGAGATTTTCGCAGAACGGTGCGGTTTTCCTTCCGCTGACCTCCGCCCGCCCTTCGGG
>DASUSS010000098.1:0-56034 GCA_036374995.1 Longimicrobiales bacterium
GGATCGTGCCGCCGCCCGTCGTGTGGTACCACTCGAGCGTGACCGGCACCCGCTCGCCCGGATTCGTGAAGATCGACGTGCACCGTTCCGCGTCGTCCTGATCGGCCCAGTTGTCGATGAAGATGAAGTTGTTCATATAGAGCCGGACGCCGTCGTCGGACGTCACGCAGATGTTGTAGAAGCCGGCGGGAACCACCAGGAAGCCGGTCCAGCGCGCCATGATGTGATCGCTCTGACCGAGCCCGAACACATCGGAGTCGCCCGTGGCGTCCAGGAAATCGACGACCGTGTCGACCCGCTCCAGCAGCATCGGGGCTGCAGAGAAATCCAGGGCCGTGTTGCGCCAGTCGTAGTACTGCGCCAGCAGGCCGTTCGATGGCTGCTCCGGCTCCGGCTCCGGCTCCGGCTCGGGCTCGGGCGCCGGCTCCGGTGCAACGACCGCCTCCATCCGGACCCGCACCGGAATCGTACCGCTGTACGGGCGGGAGTCGCTGTCCTCGTATGTACGCATGCGGCGGATCCCGTTCGCCACGACCACGTCGATGTACGCCATCGTCGCGCCGCCTTCCAGCACGAAGATGCGGTACTGGTCCACCGGAAGGCCAGTCGTGCTCCAGTTCACGATGTAATGCTGGTACGTCTCGCTCAACCGGATCACGTCCGACAGCGACTCGCCCGCGTCGATCGCCATGTCGAACAGCGCCACCGGCGAGCCGCACGGCGTCGCCGGAGCACCGGCGCAGATGTGGAAGACCGGGTTGCGGCCCGGATCGAACGTGCCCGAATACGTCGAGTTCTTCAGCGGTGTCAGGAAATAGACGCCGCCGGCGCCGCCCTGCGAAACCTCCAGGTTGTAGGCGCTGAAGTCGATCGATTCGAAACCGGGCCCGCCGATCTCGGCACAGCCCGCAACCCCGGCGAGCGCCAGGGCAAGGGTGACGCGTACGGATCTCATGGTTCCTCCCGGCATCGGGGATGCACCGGTCGAGGCAGCTTCGCCCCGGTCAGGGATAGTCGGGTGCGTACCGGAAAATCGGGCAACTCGCGTGCCCCGATCGGCGCCGTCCGGCGGTGCGGGCGTGGAAAACTCCGGAGCCGTGTCCCGGTCAACAGGATAGGTGGGTCTACATCTGTTTGCGACGCCGCCCCGGCGTCGCCGTTCCTGCCGGATTGGCACGATTTTCCGGGCGGTTCGTTCTCAATCGCCCGAAAAGACTTCCGTTCCGGCGGCGCCGGTTCGTGTCCCGATTCAGGTACCTGGGACCGGGTCGTGCACCCGGAACGAGCGGCTCGAAGCGTGAGCGGTGGGCCGTTCGGATGCGAACGGCCCTGCCTCGACGCGACGTCGTTGCAGGGCCTGAAGAGCGGGCGATGGGACTCGAACCCACGACATTCAGCTTGGAAGGCTGACGCTCTAGCCAACTGAGCTACGCCCGCGGATGAGGCGTGGAATCTCGCGGAAACACAGGCGATCAGCAAGTCGACTGCGGCGAGGTAGGGGTGCGGTCTCCCGTGGCCACTCCCCCGGCGACAGCGGGACCGCCGGCCGCTCGGCCGGTGCTAGCCGCGGTGTCGGCGTGATCCTGATTCCGTGCGGCGAGCTCGTGCAGACGAACGCAGGTCGACCGCGGGGTGGCCTGACGGCACCGCCCGACAGGCGGAGTGTTATACTTCTGTCGCATCCACCACCTCAGCGAAGCGCATGAGTCCCGGGCAACGGCCGATCCCGACAGCGATCCTGGCGCTGCTGTTCGCGCTGGGCACGATGCTGCAGCAGCAGGCGGCATTGCGTGCGCTGCCGGTGGCGGAGTGCACGGATGCGGACACGTGTGTACCCCTGGAGCCGCATCAGCTGACTCCGGGCGGTGCGATCGCGGCGCCGGTGGCGGCGGCGGCCCGCTTCGACATCGAGAGCGCAGACCCGAATGCACGCGCGGGCCGGGAAAGCGGCGCGGCCGGTGGTGTCGACGTGCTGTTCCGCGCGCGGAGCGTGCTTCAGCTCGTACGCGCACGCGCTGCTCTCCTGGAGCATCGATCCATCTCCGCCTCACTCCACGCCGCGGCGCAGAGCGCCGCATCGGCGCCGACGCGCGCCCCGCCCGACCACTCCTGAGCGAGCCGCCGCACGGCGGCAGACCGTGGTGACAGTTCGAATGGAGCTGCACTTGCCCGCGCCGGCGTGTGCCTGTGCGCGCGTGCACATCGCATCAGGAGCGATCATGTGGATGGTCGGATTCGTACAGGACAGTGATCTGACGATCGGTGACATCGTGGCGGGAATTCCGCACGACGGCCCGGCGGTGGTGGTGTATGCCCTGCTCGTGGCGTTCGGTGGGCTCATCTGGTGGGGCAACCGGAACAGCGGAAAGGGTGACCGGACGCCGCCCCCGGCCGGCAGCTGAAGCGGAGTGGACGGCCGCCCGGGTGTCCGATCACCCGGGCGGCATCGTCGCAGACGGTGCTCGTTCCGGCGGGAGGATGAGGTCCTCGAGGAAATAGGCGGCCAGCTCGTTGCGGTTGGCGAGGCCGGCCTTGTGATACACCGCCGCCGCGTGCTGTCGCGCGGTGCGCTCGCTGCGACCGGTCACGCGCGCGACGTGTTTGTGGCTGTACCCCTTGAGCAGCAGGAGCGCGACTTCCCGTTCGGCCGCGGTGAGCTGCCACTCGCGCAGCTGGGCATCGATCACCCGGCCGAGGCCCTCGAGTGCCTGCCTCGCACTCTCCTGCCAGCGGTCACGTTCCGCCTTCCGCTCCTCGAGCCGGACCTTCATCTCGTCGAGTGACCTCTCCGCGCGCCACCACCCCACCCACAGCGTCACCGCCAAAAGCATCGCGCCGGCGATCATGAGCGTCTCGAAGATGACGTGAAACGACAGCCAGGTCTGCGGCCGGTCCAGCACGAGATCGACCGTACCACCGAGCGCGATGGCGAGGAGCGCGATGCCCAGGATCCAGCGCAACCGGGTATCCCTGTCGTCCGGTCCGTTCATCGTATCCGTCACCTGTCGGAGTTCCTCCCGCGCGCGGCCATCTGCGTCATCCGTCGGATTCCGCCGTTTGGCGCGCGGCACGAGCTTGAGGCGACTTCAACGGAGGATACCCGAATGCTGCCCGATCCGCTCCACCCGATGGTCGTCCACTTTCCGATCGTGCTCGTCGTGCTGCTTCCGTTCTTCGCCGTGGGAGCGCTGCTCATGATCCGGCGCGGGAGCGCACCGCGAAGGATCTGGGCGCTGCCGCTCCTGGTCGCGGCGGCGCTCGTCGCGAGCGCGTTCGTGGCGCTGCGCACGGGCGAAGCCGAGGAGGATCGCGTCGAGCGCATCGTCTCCGAGGACGCACTGCACGCGCACGAGGAGGCCGCGGAGCGATTCGTCGTGCTGGCGGGTGTGCTGCTGCTCGTGGCCACGGCGGGTCTGGCGGGCGGCGCACTGGGCACCGCCGCGCGGGGACTCACGGCCGCGGGGGCGCTCGGCCTGGTGATCGCCGGCGTCCAGGTCGGTCGCGCCGGAGGCGAGCTCGTGTACGAGCACGGGGCCGCGAACGCGTACGTCGATGCTCAGACGGCGGCGCAGCCGGGGATGTCGGCCCGGCCGGAGCGCGACGGGGACGACGATGACTGAGTGCTCAGTAGATAGTCGAGCACGTCGTCGGCGGAGTAGGCGGACCTGCCGCGCAGAAAGCGGTTCATGTGCAGCAGCTCGTCGCCGCCCGTGACGAGCGCACGCTCCGGGACGTCGTCGCGCAGCTGCGCATGCCCGATGTTCGCCATGAGGCCGTTGCACAGGCATTTGCGGCCGACCGCGTCGGCCGGATCGCCGCCTTTCTTCACCCATGCGTCGACCGGCTCGGCGGCACAGCGGTAGCCGATGCGTCCATCCTCGCGCCGGAAGGCCGTGCGCAGGTAGCCGAGGTCGCACGTGCGCGTCCGACGCACATACTCGTCGGCGCGTGAGTTCGTACCCGGCAGATCGACCACCTTGAACGGGAAACCGGTGGGGGATGCACGCGGATCGGTGATCACGTCGATGTCACCGGCACGCACTCTCTCCAGCAAGCGCTGCCGGAGCTGCGGGTCGAGGCCGCTCTCGGCGGCGCAGGCGAACAGCGTCCCGACCTGGATCCCTGCGGCGCCGGCCTCCCGTGCGGCCTGAAGCTTCTCCGGGGACCCGGTCCCGCCGGCGAGCCAGAACGGCACGTCCAGCTCGCGCATGACCTCGAGATCGACATCGTCGCGCTCGCCGTAGACCGGCTCGCCGCGATCGTTGAACGCCACGGCTCCGCGCGGCGGCGCATTGTGTCCCCCTGCCGTGGGACCCTCGACGACGAAGCCATCGACGCGGCCGGACGCCTTGCGCGCCAGGACGGTCGCGAGCGAGTGCGCCGCGACGACCGGCAGGAAGCGCGGGCGACGCAGCGCGGGCGGCTCACCCTCCCAGTGCCGCCGCGGATCGAACGACAGCATCTCCGCTTCGCCGCGCGGCAGGCCTTCCACATCGAATCGCATCGCGGCCGTGCGGCCGTCCGCAAACGCATCGAGCACGCCGGGAATCTCCCGCGGAATGCCGGCGCCCATGATGACGTAATCGACTCCGGCGAGCATCGCGCCGTACAACGTCGCCAGGTTCGGCAGCTGGACCTTGGTCAGGAGGTTGATGCCGACGGGGCCGTCGTGGCCCTCCTTCGCGAGGTACACTTCGACGAAGCTCGCGAGCATGGTGAGCTGCTCGCGGGCCTGGCTCACGACCTGGCGCCACATCGGGAGCGCGCGGTACGGCTCGCCGGCACGACCTCCCGGAAGGAAGTACGATCTCAGCGCCGCGGCACTGGCGGCAGGCAGCGGAAAGCGCTCGAGCGCGCGCCGCAGATGACCGCCGATATCGCCGTCCTGGAGCCGACGCACCAGGAGTGAATCGACTGCGGTGCCGGATACGACGCCCAGCTGGCCGCGCAGCGCAACGGTGCGTGCGAGCAGCCAGCCGGACACGCCGATGCCCATGCCGCCCTGAATGATGCTCGGGAGCGGATACGCGAGAGTCGTCAATTCACTCTCCGGAAACGGGGATGGCGCGGCGGACCACCAGGCGGCGGGCCGGAGCGTCGAGCGTGATGAGGTCGATCGCACCGCGCGTCATGTGCAGCACGGTGTCGAGCCGCAGCGCGGGCGGATCCGCGCCTTCGCGCCCGAAGCGGACATCGACGCGATGGCGGCCCGGCGCGAGCGCCGTATCGCGCAGCACGAATGCCGGCCGGTCGGCGCGCAGACCGCCGGGCAGCACGCGCAGGGTGTCGGCCGCTCCGTCATCGATCCGGAGCACGAGGAGGTACGTATACACCTCGTTCTCGCAGACTTCCGGTGTGCGCATGTGAACCGGCAGCGCATCGAGCTCGGCCTGCGTCCGCGGCCTGCAGGTCTCCGCGGCCAGCGGCCGGAACCGCCAGGACAGTCGGAGGAGCGCCGCGTCCGAGGCCGGCGGATCATACGAGGCGCGCGAGAGCCAGCCGATCGCACTCGCGATGACCGCCGTGAGCAGCGCCACGGCCAGCCGCCGGGACGGGCTCATCCCGCCACCTCGACCGGGTCGTGACGCCCGCGGCAGAGCGCGACGATGTCGAGGCTCTCGTCATCGACCTCCGCGAGCGCATCGATCTCCGCCGCGAACGCCCGCGCGGCGTCGTGCAGGAGAACGTGCTCGCCGAGAGAGGCTTCCACGAGCCGGATGCGGCTCCGGTCGACCCGCTCCTTGAGATCGGCCCGCCTGCCGTGGAAGAGCCGCTGACCCGTCCACGTGACGCCCTCGCGCGTACGACCATCGTGCTCGGCGCAGCCGACGACCAGGACGCCGCCCGCGCCTGCGCGCAGCAGCCGCTCGACCGTGGAGGTGTGCATCGCGCCGACGCATTGCACCCCCAGGAACTTCGCACCCGTGCGCTCCGCCTCCTTCCGCGCCGCGCTCCACGTGCAGCCGACGATCACGACATCGCGGCCGCCGGGCCGCTGCCGGGCCAGGAACTGCCGGACCTCGGCGAGCTGATCGCGCCCCGTGGCGGCAGGACCGATCGCCATGGGCGGACACGAGCCGATGCACACGCCGCAGCTCGTGCAGAGATCGGCCTTCACGCGCGCGACCTTTCCGGATCGTTCCTCTCCGGATCGATCCTCGCGCGCGATCATCTCGATGGCATCGTACGGGCAGTCCAGCACGCACTGCTCGCAGCCCGTGCAGGTGCGCTCGTCCACCTCGGCCGGAGCCGTGAGCGCAGCCGCGCGCGGGCGGGTCCACCACGGGATCGCGGTCGCGGCACCGGCGAGAATCAGCCCGCCCGCCCAGACCGACCACGCTGGCAGCCGCTGCGTGAGCGGGAGCCAAAAGCCGAAGAACCAGTCCGTCGGCACATCCTGCGGGAGCCGGAGCAGGTCGGCCGGCGCGGCCATCCGGAGCGGCCATGCGAGCGCGAGCAGCACCAGCACCGCCACCGTCCCATACAGTACCGGCCGCGTGGGCAGCAGCACGGGTCGCGCGAGCCGCGCCACGTGGACCCACACGAGCGCGCCCATGCCGATCGGCAGCGCGATGTGGGCGAACAGGTTCAGGAAGAAGAACGCGCTCGGCACCTCGCTCTCGCCCACGAACGAACGGCCGATCGGCTCGCTGAAGATCGGCAGCGCATCGAGGAACCGCGCGCCTTCCGCCGCGAGCAGCTGTGCATGCGCATCCCAGACGAGCACGTATCCCGTCCATCCCGACGCGAACACGATGCCGACGAGGAAGAGCCCGCTCACCCACGCGAGCGCGCGCGGTCCCCACGTCCGCCGCTGGGCATACATGCGGAACGCGTGCACCACGGCCGCGATCACGGCCGCATCGGATGCGAAACGGTGCAGCCCGCGAATCCAGCGACCCGTCCAGGCCTGCTCGTTGATCCGCAGCACCGACTCGTATGGCGCACCGATCCGGTAGAAGATCAGCAGGTAGAGCCCGGTGATGAGCAGCACGATCAGCATGGCGATCGCGATGGCACCGCTGTGATAAAGCGGATTCCAGCGCGCCGAATAGACGCGGTTCGCCCACCCGTCGACGCGGGCGAGCAGGCGAAAGCTGAAACGTGGTTCCATGCAGCCGGTGGCGAGAGGTTTGAGCGCTTCCGGACCCCGCGAATGGTACGCACGCAGCGGCGCAGCGGGTGTCGGGAAAATCCTGATAAAGGATCAGGCAATCGACTATGGCCGCGTCCCGCGCGCTGATTACCCTCATATCCATATGCATTGCTCCCCTTTTCCTCACCCCGGCCGGGAGCGCGGACCATGCTGAACCAGTCAGCCGATTACGCACTGCGGGCCGTGCTGTACGTGGCGCAGAACGGCGAGCGCCGTGCCTGCAGCGCCGATGTGATTGCGACGGCGCTCGGTGTCCCGCGCAACTACCTGGGAAAGGTGCTGAACGCCCTCACGCACGCGGACGTGCTCAACGCCGTGCGCGGCCCGCGCGGCGGGTTCCGACTCGCGCGTCCGGCGGAGCAGGTCACGCTGGCGAGCGTGGTCGAGCCGTTCCAGCGGCTGCCCGCGCGGCGCGTGTGCCTGCTGGGCGATCGGCCGTGCGACGCCGCGACGCCGTGCAGTGCACATCGGCTCTGGCAGCAGATGACCGAGCCGGTCACCGACTTCTTCCGCGACACCACGGTCGCGCGGATGCTCACCCCAACGATTCCACGCACGAACGGAGTGCACCATGAGTGACGTGCCACAGAGTGGCCGCGGACCGGATCCGGAGCAGCTGCCGCTCGGCCAGCGCCTGTTCGACAACTGGCTGCTGCTCATGATCGCCGGGATCCTGATCATGGCCGTGATCTACACCGGCTGGGGCCTGTTCGAAGTGATCA
Organism: Longimicrobiales bacterium; assembly: GCA_036374995.1. GTDB lineage: Bacteria > Gemmatimonadota > Gemmatimonadetes > Longimicrobiales > RSA9 > SH-MAG3. The sequence continues at coordinate 7,879 of DASUSS010000098.1, forward strand.
ACATGCCGACCGCGGAGCTGCCATGAGACCGGACGAGGAGAACATGGAACGAGAGCCCATGACGACGGGGATGCAGTCGCCGAAGGGCCGCTGGTGGGTCCCGGCGCACCGCTCCGAGAAGGTGTGGTTCGCGATCGCGTTCGCGTGGTGCATGGTGCTGTTCGCGATGATGCCGCTGTGGCACTGGAAGGGCGGACAGAACCCATCGGGCATCCGGCGCAAGGTGGAGCCGGCCGCATTCGAGGCGCGCGTGAACCAGTTCGTTGCAGACTACCAGGTCGGCGAGCTGAACGGCTACCCGGTCGTGGAGCCACCGCCCGGCAGCGACATCTACATGATCGGCCGCATGTGGAGCTGGTTTCCGATCCTGAAGCTGCGCAAGGGCGCGGAGTACACGCTGCACCTCTCGTCGAAGGACGTGAATCACGGGTTCTCGCTGTATCCCGTCAACATCAACTTCCAGATCGTGCCGGGTTACGACTACGGCCTGAAGATCGTGCCGACGGAGGCGGGCGACTTCGGCGTGATCTGCAACGAGTTCTGCGGTGTCGGTCACCACATGATGCTGGGCAAGGTGCTGGTCACGAACGAGGACGGCACGCTGCCGGGCGAAACGTCCGCGAGCGCGGAGGTACAGTAAATGTCAACCGTTCTGGAGAGACCGGAGCCGCGTGTGCCTCTGCGTGCCGGATTGTTCCGCACCTGCGAGGTGACGGGACTGAAGCTGCACCGGCCGGCGGAGCGGCTGATGAAGGCCAATGCGGTCGCAGCCACGGTCGCACTGCTGATCGGCGGCATCAGCGCGATCCTGATCCTGCTGACGCGCTGGCAGGCCGTGCACCTGCTGGAGCCCGTGATGTTCTACCGGGTGCTGACCGCGCACGGCATCAGCATGCTGATCTTCTTCATCATCTTCTTCGAGATGGCCGTACTGTACTTCGCATCCGGGCCACTGCTGAACAGCCGGATCGCGGCGCCGAAGCTCGGCTGGTTCAATTTCGCGCTCATGACGACGGGCGCGGTCATGGTCGAGTGGATGATCTGGACGGGCAAGGCGGACGTGCTCATGACGTCCTACATCCCGCTCCGGGCCGATCCGCTCTACTACCTCGGCATCATCTTCTTCGCCGTGGGTGCGCTGCTCGTCTGCTTCCAGTTCTTCGCCACCCTGGTGGTCGCGAAGCGTGAGCGCACGTACGAGGGCTCGCTTCCGCTGATCACGTTCGGCGCGGTCGCCGCGGCGATCATTGCCGTGATCACACTGCTGCACGGCGCGGCGACGTACATCCCGACGTTCCTGTGGTCGATCGGCGTGATGAGCGTGGACCCGCAGGTGTACCGCATGCTGTGGTGGGCGCTGGGCCACTCGTCGCAGCAGATCAACGTCGCGGCGATGGTCGCGATCTGGTACCTGCTGGGCGCGTTCACGGTCGGCGCGGTGGTGCTGAACGAGAAGATCAGCCGCACCGCGTTCGTGCTCTACATCCTGTTCATCTCGATGGCGTCCGCGCACCACCTGCTCGTGGATCCCGGCTTCAGCTCGTCGTGGAAGGTGGTGAACACGAGCTACTTCATGTACATGGCGGTGCTCGCGAGCATGCTGCACGGCTTCACGGTACCGGCGGGTGTCGAGATAGGGCAGCGGCTGCGCGGCGCGACGCAGGGCCTGTTCGGCTGGGTGCGGCGCGCGCCCTGGGGCGATCCGGGCTTCAGCTCGCTCGTGCTGTCCGTCGTCGTGTTCGGATTCGTCGGCGGGATCACCGGTGTCACGATCGGGACGGAGCAGATCAACATCGTCGTGCACAACACGCTGCGCGTGCCCGGTCACTTCCATGCGACCGTGGTGAGCGGCACGGCGATGGCCTTCATGGGGCTGACCTACTACCTGATCCCGCTGATTTTCCGGAAGAAGGTGGCGTTCTGGCGGCTCGCGCAGATCCAGCCGTACCTGTTCGCGGGCGGCATGCTGATCTTCTCGATCTTCATGTCGTTCTCCGGCGGGTTCGGCGTGCCGCGGCGGCACTGGGACATCACGTTCAGCAACGCGCCGTTCGAGCAGGCGTTCCACCCGGCGGTCGATGCACTGCTCGGCATCATGGCGCTCGGCGGGCTGATCGCAGCGGTCGGCGGCGGTCTGTACATCCTGATCACGGTGTGGTCGGTGTTCTTCGGCAAACCGTTCACCGAAGCGGACCGCGTCGCGGGCGCGAAGGGGCTCCCGCAGGGGATCATCCGGCCGCCGCGGGCCGTCACGGTTGCGGATGAGGCGAACCTGCCGAAGGGCCGGTTCGGCACGGCACCCGGGACCATGGTGCTCGTGCTGATCTTCCTGGCCGCGTTCGCGACGTACTACTTCGCGAACTGGAAGCTGCTCTCGTTCGTATGGAAGATCGGCTGATGGGAGCGCGCTCCGCTGCCCTTCCTCCCGCCATGTCGCGGGAGGAGGCGGTGGCGCTCACCGGGCTCCTCACACTGTTCCTGGTCACCGCGGCGTGGTGGGCACTGGCGTTCTGGCCGGTGCCGGACGGGCCGGCGTGGCTGGAGCGGACCCGCTACGTGTGCTTCGGCGTCACGGCCAGCGGACTGCCGGACGGCGGTGGCTGGGTCGGCCTGATCGCGGCGCCGCTCGGCATGCTCGCCATGCTGCTCGCGGGCTGGTGGAGCGGCGTGCGGCGGCTCGCGCGGCGCGCCCGCAGCTCGCGGCTGCTGTCGGGCGTCTTCGCCGTGCTCGGCCTGGGGACGGCGCTGATCGTGCTCGGCGCGGCCACGCGCGTGCAGCAGGCACGTGCGCTCACGACGGTGCCCGAGCTCGCCGGCGGGCTTCCGCCGGAAACGTATCCGCGACTCGACCGACCTTCGCCGCCGCTCGCGCTGCTCGCGCACGATGGGATCGCACGCAGTCTCGAGGACTTCCGCGGCCGTGCGGTGCTCGTCACGTTCGCGTACGCGCACTGCGAGACGGTCTGCCCGCTCGTGGTGAAGCACGTGCTCGCGGCGCAGCAGACACTGGGCGCAGCCGGCGAGCGCCCGGTGGTGCTGATCGTGACGCTCGACCCGTGGCGCGACACGCCGTCGCGCCTGCCCGCGATGGCGGAATCGTGGGGCCTGCCGGAAGCGGACGCGTGGGTGCTGGGCGGCGCGGTCGCGGACGTCGAGGCGGCCCTCGATGCGTGGGAAGTCCCGCGCAGCCGCGACCTGGTGACGGGCGAGGTCACGCACCCGTCGCTCACCTGGATTATCGATGCAGCCGGGCGCATGGCGTACGCATCCACGGGCGGCGCGGACGCGATTGCGAGCCTCGTGCGCCGGCTCTGAGACCATGCGCGCGTACCTGGAGCTGACGAAGCCGGGAATCACGCTGTTCATCGGCGTGAGCGCAGCGGCGGGATTCATCACCGCGAGCGGCGGCTGGAATCATCCGGGAATGTTCTGGACGACGCTCGCGGCGACCATGCTGATGTCGGCGGGCGCGGCGGCGCTGAACCACGTCGCGGAGCGGGACGGTGATGCGCTGATGCGAAGGACGGCCCGGCGCCCGATTCCCGCCGGTACGATCGGCGCCCGCGCCGCAGCGCGGTTCGGCTGGGGCATCAGTGTCATCGGTCTGATCGTCTCGGTCGCACTGCTGCCGGCTCCCGCCACGCTGTTCCTCGTGCTGAGCCACCTCACGTACGTGTATCTCTATACGCCGCTCAAGCGACGCACCGCCTACTGCACGCTGGCCGGCGCGATTCCGGGATCACTGCCCGTGCTCGCCGGCTGGACGGCCGCGGGTGCACCGATCGATGCGGGTGCCGTGGCGCTCACGGGCGTACTGTTCATGTGGCAGATCCCGCACTTCCTCGCGATCGGCTGGCTCGCCCGTGAGGATTACGCCCGCGCGGGGTGTGTGCTGCTGAGCATCGTGGAGCCGACGGGCGGCTCGAGCGCCCGCGTCTCACTCGTGTACGCGGTCGCGATGCTCGTCTGCGCCGCCGGGCTCGCCATGGCCGCGCCGACCGGCGCACTCTACGCGGCGGTGGGACTCACCACGATCGTGCTGTACGCGGTGTATGCGTGGAAGTTCGTGCGGACACCGGATCGCGCGGCTGCACGCCGGCTCTTCCTCGGCTCTCTTCTCGTGCTGCCGCTCGTGCTCGGCAGTCTCGCCGCCGATCTGCTCCTGCTCTGACCTCAGCCGCCGCGCGCGAGCCGCACGGCGGCGATCACGACGATGATGCCGAACAGTGCGCTGAGGCGTGCCAGCAGTGCGGCGCGGCGGCGCACCGCGAGCATCTCCGGAGTGCCGGCCGCGAGCCGCGAAGCGGCTGGACCGACGGCGAAGTCGTGCACCGCCTGCACGATCAGCATCGCGGTGACGGCCCCGAGCTTCCACGCGAGAGCGCGCCCGTAGGGTGTGCCCCAGAACGGGCCGCTGCCCAGTACGGCGAGGGACAGCATGCCCCGGAAATGCAGGTTCAGCGTGCCTGTGATCAGCAGGATCGCGATCGCAATCCACCCCACGACGCGGAACTGCTCGCCCAGCCTGCGGAACAGCTGCGCGCGCAGCTCCGGCGGCTCGACCCTGCGGAGCACGGGGGCGCCGACGACGGCGAGGAAGAACATGCCGCCGAGCCAGAGCAGTGCGGCGAAGACGTGAACCGTGACGTTGAGGAAGTACATGCTCAGGCGGTCATGCGTCGCCAGCGAGCGGGGATGTGCGCGCAGAACGGCTCCGCCTCGAGATAGTCCCCGGTGGTCGCGTACGCGCGCGCGCGACTGCCACCGCACACATCACGGTACTCGCACACGCCGCACTTCCCCTTCAGCTGCGAGCGGTCACGCAGCTGACGGAACAGCGGCGACGTGCGGTACACCTCGACGATGTCATCCCGGCGGACGTTGCCGGCGGCAAGGGGCAGGAAGCCGGACGGGTAGATCGCACCGGTGTGGCTGACGAAGACGAAGCCGTCGCCATCGTTCACGCCCTTCGCGCGACCCACACCGTCCGCGAGCGAGAACCCGACTCCGGCCGTGAGCGGCGACGGCGCACCGGTGCGCTCGCCGGCGCGGCGCTCGGCCACCTGACGCTGGAGAATGACGCGCCTGTACTGCGGCGCGGCCGTGCTCTTGATGTCGAACGGCGCGGTCTTCGACAGGTCGTACATCCGGTCGAAGACACGCTCGAACTGTTCCGCACTCGCGACATCGGCAGGATTCGCGCGCCCGGTCGGCACCAGGAAGAAGACGCTCCACAGGGCGATCCCGAGACTCACCATCAGGTCACACAGCGCGTCGAAGTCCTCCAGGTTGTGCATGCTGACGGTCGTGTTGACCTGGGTCGTGAGACCGATCCCGCGCGCGACCTCGAGCATGCGGATCGTCCACGCATGCGAGCCCGCGACGCCGCGGAATGCGTCGTGGATGCGCGCACTGGACCCGTCGAGGCTCACGGCCAGGCGCGACAGCCCCGCCGCCTTCAGCCGGTGCAGCACCGGCTCGGTCATGAGCGGCGTGCCCGACGGCGTCATGGCCATGCGCAGCCCGATCGACGTGCCATACTCCACCAGCTCGACGACATCGGGTCGCTTCAGCGGATCGCCGCCGGTGAGCACGAACAGCGGCCGGCCGAAGCGGCGCACGTCATCCATCAGCTTCCTGCCCTGCTCCGTCGACAGCTCGAGCGGATTGCGCTGCGTCACCGCCTCCGCGCGGCAGTGCAGGCACGCGAGATCGCACGCGCGCGTAACCTCCCAGATGACGAGGAACGGCGACTGGTCGAAGTCCAGCGCGGCGAGATCGGGACGTGCCGCTTCCATCATGTCGTCACTCCGTATTGCGGAGATTGCGTGCGTGATGCAGCCAGGCGAGCCACACCCCGAACAGCACGAGTGCCGTGAACTGGTGCGTCACACCCAGACTCACCGGCACCAGGTGCAGGACCGTGAGCACGCCGAGCACGTACTGCACCGCGGTCAGCACGAGCAGCGCCGCCGCGAAGCGGCGGGATGACTCGTCGATCTGGGCCCGGAACACGCGCACGAAGAACGTTACGGTCACGACGAGCAGGACCGTTCCAATGACCCGGTGCAGCCACTGCACCGTGACGGGGTTCTCGATGAAGTTGCGCGTGATGGGGTCGAGTGTCAGCAGGTCGGCCGGCACGAGCCTGCCGCCCATCAACGGGAACGTGGGATAGAACTTCCCCGCTCTGAGCCCCGCGACGAAGGCGCCCCAGACGATCTGCACGCCGAGCACGCTGCCGAACAGAGCGAGGCCGCGCACGATCATGCGCCGCGTGCGCTCGGCGATGAGCGGCCGCACGCGATCCACGCCGAGGTCGCGCGCGAGCCACACGGCGTAGCCGAAGATGAGGAATGCGAGGCTGAGGTGGGCGGCGAGGCGGTAGTGGCTGACGCTGGGCCGGTCGACCAGTCCGCTCATCACCATGAGCCACCCCATGACGCCCTGCATGGCACCGAGCGCGAAGAGCGCGAGCGCACGCAGCCGGAGCGGCCGGCTGAACCAGCCGCGCACCTGGAAGAGTACGAACGGAACGAGGAACACGAAGCCGATCAGGCGCGCGAGCAGCCGGTGCAGGTACTCCCAGAAGTAGATGAACTTGAACTCGGCGAGCGTCATCCCGTCGCGCCAGGAATAATCCGGGAACTGCTGGTACTGCGTGAAGCGCTGCTCCCACTGCGCATCGGTGAGCGGCGGGATCACGCCCATGAGCGGATCCCAGTCGACGATCGACAGGCCCGAGAGCGTGAGGCGGGTGATGCCGCCGACCACGAGCACGGCCGCCGTCAGCGCCGCGATGCTCCAGAGCCACGTGCGGAGGACACGGCGTCTGGATTCGGGAAGCGCGAGCCGCCAGTCCGTCGTGCGGGGCACGACCTCTGGCGCGGATGCCGTCGCCGGATTCATGAAGGCTCAGCCGGCGGGGCGCGGTGTGATGATCGCGAGAAAACGGAGCGGCTCCGTTCCGGCATCGATCGAGTGCGGCTCGCCCGCTTCGTATACGGCGACCTGGCCGGACCGCAGGGTGGCGGAGCCGGAACTGCCGCGGAACGTGCCGCTGCCCTCGAGAACGTGGATCGTCACCGTCGAGTCGCTGCGGTGCTCCGGTACGGACTGGCCGGGCAACAGGTGAAAGCCGACCACGCGCGCGTGCGCGTGGTCGTACAGCACCGCACTCGCCGGCCGGTCGCCGCGGCTCGCCGGCTCCGCCGCCAGCACCTTCACGCGGCCTCCCCGATCACGCGCTCCAGCTCGGCCTGGAGCGCGACCGCATCCGCCCCATCGCGCGCCGCGGCCTCCGCGACCGGAACCGCGCCGCCGCAGCAGGCGTCGATCCCGTACCGGTTGAAGATCTCCACCGTGCGCGGAAAGCGCCGGATCGCATCGTTGACCGTCATCTGCATCACGCCATCATTCATGACCTGCTCCGGAATCGTTCGAAGGATAGTCGGTTGCGAGCGGTTCATCCAGCCGTGCGCGAGATGCCTGCGGACGCGAATGGCGTCCGCGGCTGCGGCGCGAGCGTGCGCCAGAGATTCGTGATGAACAGGAACGCCCCCGTCGCGCTGGCGAGCGCACCCGCACCGAGCGCCGCCGAGCCGAGACCCGGCTGCCACGGCCGCAGGAGCCACCCGCCCACGAGCGACGCGAGGCCGATGTTCGCAACCCACAGATGCACAGTCGCCAGCCTGCGGCTCCTCAGCGGATTCCCCGTGAACCGCGGAATGACGTGATAGGCGACGCCAAAGATCATCATGCTCACGAAGCCCAGCAGGTTCGCGTGCACGTGAGCGGGGCGGTATACCATCGCCTGCATCGGGTCGAGCGCCAGCCAGACGCCCAGTACCACCCCGCTCCCGAGCCACACCAGACTCGACCGAATGAATTTCCGGACGAACGGCTCCATCTCAGTGGCTCATCCCGGCCGCGATCACCGGCTGGCCGACCTTGATCAGGCCGACCGCGCCCTTGCTCGCATCCGCAAACGCGTGCGTCACGAACGCATACACGCCCTCGCCGCTCTCGCCGCGGTTGAACTCCGTCTCGAACACCGCACCGCCGCCCGCCGGCACCGTGTACGTCTGCACACGCTCGAGCACGTTCTCCGGGTTGCCATCCGGGTACACACGGTCGAACACGGCGCCCACCACGTGGAAATCACTGCGCAGGCTCGGGCCCGCATTCACCACGAAGAACCGCACACGGTCGCCCTCCGCGACCTCGAGCGGCGACGCCTGGTACTGATTCGCCTTGCCGTTGAACACGACGTAGCTCGCCTGCTTCGCCTGCGCCGCCGCGTAATCCGGCACCATCACCACCCCATCACCGCCCGGCTGCGCGTAGAACTCGCTCTGCACGATCACGAACTCCCTGTCCGCATCCGTGCCCCAGCCATCCTTCGGGTCCACGATGATCGGCAGGTACATCCCCTGCATGATGTGCATCAGCACCGGAGCCGTGCCGCAGTGCACCATGAACGCGCCCGCATCCTTCGCCTCGAACTCGAACTCCAGCTCCTCGCCCGGACCGATCGTGCGGAACGCCACGTCCATCGGGATCCGCGCCGAGTGGAAATCGATCGAGTGCGGCATCGGACTCTCGTTCACCAGGGTCACCTTCACCAGATCACCCTGGCGAACCCGGATCACCGGACCCGGCACCGTGTTGCCGAACGTCCACCCCTCGTACTTCACGCCCGGCGCGATCTCGATCGTCCGGTGCGTCATGGGGATCCGGAACTCCTTCACCCGCGCCGGCGAGGCCGGCTTCACGGTGGCGTCGAACGCCGGCGCCGTCGCCGTGATCGTCGTTCCGAAGTCGATGCGCTCCACGTCCGGTACATCCGGACGGAAGGCGAAGCCCAGCCCCACGGCCCCGAGAGCCGCCGCCGTCGCTACGCTGCCCATGAGCCTTGTATTCAGCATGACCGTCTCCCGTTGTTTGGTCGTGTCGATTTCGCACCTGAAGGTATGAAATAGGGACGGTCGGCTCCGTCGGGTGCGGGAGGATTCTGCGGCAGGGGATGCCCGGGGTGTGCGTAGGGAAAATCCCCACACGGTTATCAAGACTATTCTCTTGACAATAGGATGCGACCGGGCGACAATCCGGGTCAGATGACACGCGCGAACGGGACGGCGGAAGGAGGCGCGGTGCAGGCACCGGGCATGGGCGAGAGCCGGCAGCGGCTGCTCGGCACGCTGAAGCAGCGGGGCCCGTCGACGATACCGGAGCTGGCGGCGGAAGCCGGCCTGAACGTGGAGACGGTTCGGCACCACGTGCGTGGACTGGTGGGTCAGGAGCTGGTGGCGCGCGAGGGCACGCGTCGTTCGGGTCCCGGTCGTCCGGAGGTCGTGTACGTCCTGACGAAGCGGGCGGAGTCGCTGTTTCCGCGGCGTGAAGGAGAGCTGCTGCGGGAGCTGGTGATGCATCTGAAGCGGTCGGGGCACGAAGCGCTGCTGGAGGAGTTCTTCGAGATGTACATCGGCGCGCGTCGGGGCGAGGCGCTGGCGCGGGTGGCGGGTTTGAAGGGTCGCGCGCGCGTGGAGGAAGCGGGTCGGATCCTGTCGGAGCTGGGCTTCATGGCGGAGGTCGACCCGGGCGAGACGGGCGCGCAGCTGCGCCTGTGTCACTGTCCTCTGCGGGAGGTGGTGGATGTGACGACGATTCCGTGCCGTGCGGAGCTGGGTTTCATCCGGGAGCTGGTCGGGGAGCGGCTGGCGCGGCTGAGCTACATCCCCTCGGGAGACGCGTCGTGCACGTACCGGGCGAGGAGCGCGTGACGAGCGCCGTCCGGGCGGGGGCGGGATCCCGGCCGCCTGTGGGTGCGCCGCGCGGCGCAGTCCCGGGACTCGGTGCCGCCAATGCGCCGCCGTTCGTGCTGCCGGGTGAGCACTTCGCGGCCGGGCTCGTGTTCCTGGTCGCCGGCGCGCTGGGCGCGGTGGTCGTGGCCCCGGACCTGGCGCGCGGAGCGTACCTGTCGCCGCGTGTGGCAGGTGTGACGCACCTGTTCACGCTGGGCTGGATCACGACGTCGATCATGGGTGCGCTCTATCAGTTCCTGCCGGTCGCACTGGGTGAGCCGATCCGGTCCGTTCGGCTGGCGCATCTCAGTTACGTCCTGTACGTGACGGGTCTCGTCGCGTTCGTGAGCGGGCTCGTGCTCGCGCGGCAGGAGGTGATGCTCGCGGGCGCGGCCACGTTCGGCACGGGCGTCCTGTGCTTCGTGGGCAATCTCGCCGCGACGCTGCGGATCGCGCGGAGGCGCGATGTCACGTGGTGGGCGCTGGCGGGCGCGGCGTGCTTCCTGACGGTCACGCTCGTGCTGGGGCTGGCCCTCGCGGGCAACCTGCGGTGGGGCTACCTGGGGGGGCTCCGGCTGTCATCGATCGGCGTGCATCTGCACGTAGCGCTCGCGGGGTGGGTCCTGCTGGTGATGATCGGCGTGGGCCAGCGCCTGCTGCCAATGTTCCTGCTGACGCACGGTGCCGGAGACCGTTTCGCGAAGGCCGCGGTCGCACTCGTGGCGGCGGGCGCGGGTACGCTCGCGTTCCTGCACCACGCGCCGCCGCTGGTGAGCCGCTGGCTGCCGGCCGCACTGATTGCGAGCGGGTGCGCAGCGTTCCTGCTCCAGGCGCGCGCGTTCTACGCACGGCGCCACCGGCCGGTGCTGGATCCGGGAATGCGTCTGGCCGCCGCCGCGCTGTCGATCATCGCGATCGCGCTCGTGCTCGCGTGGCCGGTGATGCTGTCGCTCGCTTCCGCACGCGTCGCGACGGCGTACGTGCTCGCCGCCGTGGTCGGGATCACGCTGTTCGTCGCGGCGCACTACTACAAGATCGTCCCGTTCCTGATCTGGTATCACCGGTTCGGCCCGCTCGCCGGACGCCAGCCGGTGCCGCGCGTGAGCGAGCTGTACTCGGCACGGGCGGCGCATGCGGCCGGCGCGGCCCTGGTGGTCGGTGCCGCCGGGCTGGTCGGCGCCGTGGCGTTCGGCGCCGCCGGCGCCGCGCGCGGCGCGGCCCTCGTGTTCGCCGCCGGCGCGGCCGCGGAAGCGACCCAGATGCTGCTGCTGTGGAGAACACGACCATGACCGAGCCAACGCCCATGGATGCAGTGCCCCGGGAGGCCGCCGTGCTCGATGCGCTGCGCACGGTGATCGATCCGGAGATCGGCCTCGACATCGTGACGCTCGGTCTCGTCTACGACGTCAACATCTGCGACGGCGTGGTGACGGTCATGTACACGCTGACGACACCGGGCTGTCCGCTGGAGCGACACATCACGAGCGCGATTCTGAACGCCGTCGCCGGTGTGGCCGGCGTGGCGGAGGTCAGGCCGCACCTCGTATGGGAGCCGGCGTGGACTCCGGAGCGGATTCAGGAGGGCGCGTGGTGATCCGGGCGAACGACCGTGTCGCGACGGTGATCGCCCGTGACGAGGCGCTCATCGATGTCTTCGTCTCGCTCAGTCCCGCGTTCGAGCGGCTGCGCAACACGGGGATGAGGAAGGTGATGTCGCGGCTCGTGACGGTGGAGCAGGCGGCGCGGATGGCGGGCGTGGATGCGAGCGAGCTGGTGTCGCGACTGAATGCGTTTCTGTCGGGCAGTCCCGTCGAGTCATTGCACAGCGAGGTGAACCAGGTGAGCTCCGATACGACCGCGGCACGTCCGGCCGCACTGGCGGCCGTTGCGGCCGACGCAATCGTCGAGGCCGATGTCCGCGAAGAGCTGCGCGCCGGCCACGAGCCGTTCAGTCAGATCATGGCGGCACGCCGGCGCGTGCCCGAGCGCGGCGCACTCGTCGTGCGGGCGATCTTCGAGCCGGTCCCGCTCTACGCGGTGATGAAGCGCCAGGGACTGGACCACTGGACGGAGCAGCTCGCCGAGGACGACTGGCGTGTGTGGTTCTACCCGCCGGCCGGAGCCGCGCCATCAACTCCGCCGGAACGGCCCGCGGGGGCGGCGGCCGCCGCGGTCGAGGACGACGCCGATGTCGTCGTGCTGGACGTGCGCGGACTCGAGCCGCCGGAGCCGATGGTGCGCACGCTCGCCGCCCTGGAGCAGCTGCCCGCCGGGAAGACCCTCGTGCAGATCAACGTGCGCGTTCCGCAGTTTCTGCTGCCGCTGCTCGAGGAGCGCGGCTTCACGTACGAGGTGAGGGAGCAGGCGCCCGATCTCGTGCGCGTGTTCATCCGTCACACCCACTGATCCCGGACAAGGAGCCAATGACATGGCCGAGACACAGCGAGTACTCGACGTTCGTGTGATTCCGCCGCGGGAAAAACATCCGACCATCTTCCAGACGTTCGCGGCGCTTGCGCCGGGCGAGTCGTTCGTGCTGGTGAACGATCACGACCCGAAGCCGCTGCGGTACCAGTTCGAGTTCGAGCACGCGGGTCGATTCGGATGGGACTACCTCGAGCAGGGCCCGGCCGTGTGGCGCGTGCAGATCTCGCGGACTGGCGCCTGATGCGCCTCGGTCTGAGCTCGGCCGCCGCAGCGGACGTGGAACTGGCTGACCTCGTGCAGGCGTGCACGCAGCGCGGGCTGAGCGCTCTGGAGCTGCGGGAGGAGGATGCGCACGGCGTCGCTTTCGCCGACGTGCCGGCCGCGCAGACATCACTTCCGGCCGGCCTGATCGCCGGTCTGTACGCGCGCGAGTCGACGGACGCCGTGCGCCTGGCGCGGGCTGCAGTTGCCCTGCGCGCGCCGGTCATCGTTGCCGACGAGGGCACGGCGGCCCGACGCGTCCGGCTGGCGCGGAGCATCGCCGCGAGCGGAGGCGGCGCACTCCCGCTGATGCGGGGCCCCGCCCGTGACTGGCTGGACGGCGTTGCCGATCAGGATCCCGGGTACGCGTGGGAGGTCGATCCGGGCATCACCGACCTCGCGCGCGATGCCGATCTCGTGCTGCGCGCGGTGCGCGCGCCCGACTACATCCGCTTCATCGGCGGTGGCCCCGAGGCAGCGCTCCAGGAGGGACGCGGGATCGGCGTATTGATGGGCCGCCTTGCCCTGGCGGGATACGACGGCGCGGTCGTTCTCGCGCCGAGCTCGCCGCGCTACCGCGTGGCGTGGTCATCATGGCTGGGTCGCCGCGGCGGCTGGGGCTGCGGCAGCAAGGTCGCCGATGCCGCGCTCGTGCGGCTCTACTGAACGGACCGGAGGAGGAGATGGTGCAGCTGGATGTGAGACCCGTGGAGCCGAAGGATCGGTACGAGAGCATCATGGGGGCATACGACGCGCTGCCGATCGGCGGAACGCTCCGCCTGACGGTGGATCACGATCCGCAGTGCATGTACTATACGCTGCTCGCGACACGCGGCGACGCCGCGTTCACGTTCGAATATCTCGAGAGCGGCCCGGAGAACTGGGTCGTCCTGGTGGGCAAGAAGACGGACGCGAAAGGGGAGGACTGATGCCATCCATCGAGCGCGCACTGTCCGGAGATGTCCTCCGTTTCGAGCTGGACGAGGAACGGAGCCGCACTGCGGATCCCCAGACGCTGGAACGGCACGGCCGCAGCGCGCGTACGCTGCTCAAGGAAGGACAGCTCCGCGTGACGCTCATCGCGCTCGCGCCGGGCGGCGCGGTGGCGGAGCACGCGGCCGACGGCCCGATCACCGTGCAGCCGCTCACCGGCTCGATCCGGTTCGCGGCGGACGGGCAGGTCCACGCGCTCGGTCCCGGCGACCTGCTGGCGGTGCGAGCCGGCGTCCGACACTCCGTGTCATCCGAGGAGGGAGGGTCGTTCCTGCTCACGGTATCCCTGACATAGCGGCGTGTATACGCTGGTCCGGCGCTTCATCAAGACAGGCGTGCTGTTCCTGTTCACCGGCCTTGCCCTGGGCTCGTGGCTGCTCGTGCGGCGCGAGCTCTTCGGCATCTGGCCGCATCCGCATCTCGTGTCCGCGCACGCTCACGCCGTGTTCGTCGGCTTCGTTCTCTTCCTCATCTTCGGCGTCGCGCTCTGGCTGTTCCCGCGCGCGCCGAAGGACGATGAACGCTACAGCCCCGGACGCATCAGCATCGCGTACTGGATCCTGACCGTCGCCACGGCGTCGCGTTTCGTCGCCGAAGCCGCACGTGCGTGGTCCGGAGCACCATTCCTGCCCTGGATCGTCGTGTCCGGCGGTCTCGGTCAGGTGCTCGGTGCCGGGGTATACTTCTGGGCGATGTGGTCGCGCATCCGTCCCGTGGGAAGCCATCTGCGCGAAGCGCAGGGAGAACGATTCTGACGAAAGGCACGTGATGCCCGGAGATCCTCGATCGATCACACCGCCACGGCTCGCCTGAGCGGAGGTGCCGTATGCGTCGGAGAATCAGCGGACAGTTCGTTGCTGCGTCGAGCGGGCTCGCGGTGAGCCTTCGATCCGGCCGCGGTCCGCGCATCATCATCGTCGCACACGGCGTCGATTGCGCGGAGTGCGCGGCATATGCGGCGCGGCTCGCCGGCGAAGAGGACGCGCTGAACGAATGGGGCGCCCGTGTGACGGTCGTCGCGCCGGACGGGGAGCGCGCGATCGCGGCACCGCTCGCAGCGAGCGGCGTCGAGGTACTCCTGTCCCGTGATCCGGCCGGCACGTTCGGTATCGCGCCGGCGGCGCTCGTGGTCACGGATGAGTGGGGCGAGGTCTACTTCAGCATCCGCGCCGGATCCGGTCACGAATTTCCCGACCCCGGCGAAGTCATCGACTGGATCCGGTTCGTCGCCATCCAGTGTCCCGAGTGTGAGCAGCCGGAGGGTGAGTGGAGGTCGCTGCCGTGAAGGTCGAAGCCTGGCTGCGCGGGCCGTTGCCCGGGATACCGGCGCTGCTGCTGCCCGTCGCGCACGCACTGGTGCAGGCGAAGGAGGATCTGCGCGCCGCGACGCTCGATCTGACGCCCGCCCAGTTGTGGGAGCGCCCCGGCGGCGCCGCCTCCGTCGGTTTCCACCTCCGTCACATACGCGGCAGCGCCGACCGACTGCTCACGTATGCGCTCGGCAGGAGTCTGAGCGCGGAACAGGTTGCGGCGCTCGGGGAGGAACGCGAGCCGGTGTCGTCCACGGCTTCGGAACTGCTCGATGATGTCGATTCGGGTCTGGATCGCGTTCTGGCGGAGTTGCGCCGCACGCCGGGCGATCGGCTTCTCGACGCGCGGCACGTCGGTCGTGCCCGCCTGTCCAGCACGGTGCTGGGGCTGCTGTTCCACATCGCCGAGCACACGCAGCGTCACACCGGGCAGGTCATCACGACGGCGAAGATCGTACGGGCGGATCGCGCACGCTGATCAGCGAGGCGTGGGACTCGCACCGGCGGCATAGGTCGCGGACCAGGGGATACCCGCCCGCGCATAATCCTCCGGCGTCAGCGCTCCCGGCGGCGGTTCGCTGCCGGTGACCGGCCGCCACGAGCGGGCACTGACGAGATAGATGAGGCAGCGCCCGCGCCGCTGATCCCAGTCACCGAAGTCGTACGGGTCGTGGAGGATCTCCTGCTCGAGCGGTGCAGCGCCCACGTCGGGCTCGTCGCCGTAGCAGACGGGTGAGGCGGGGCTCCGCGAGAGCGCGCCTGCATGCGTGCGCCGATCATATGCCGCCCTGCGCATGGGATGTACGGCGAGCTGCAGCGCGAGGTGCTCGATCGTGTCGCCCGCCTGCGGCTCGTGCCCGGCCCATCCCGTGAACTGATGGATGCCGACCCCATCGGACCAGCCGTCGACGCGGCACTGGTCCGGTGCGACGAGGTAGTTCTGCGGATCCCGTTGCAACCGGTCCCGCCACGGCCTGCCGGTCAGCGCGTCCTTTCTGCCGATGGCGACCTGAACCGCACAGGGGTATGCCCAGGCAGACGTGAAGCTCAGACGCAGTGCATCCGCGGCGTGCAGCGGCACCAGCACGCCTTCACGTGCGACCCACGCGGGCGACACGTGCGCCGGGAAGTCCTGCACGTACCTGACCGGAAGACGGCCCAGGGAGGGAATCACGTACGAGCGGCGGTCGTCCGGCACGCGCAGCGTCCGCAGGAACTCGACGCGGAGCACGGCGTCCCGGTGCACCTCCGGGAACGAGAAGACCAGCGCGTCGTGCTTCAGCTCGACCATGCATCCTCCGCTCGCTGCACCTGCGTACGCCGCGAGCATGCGTTCGGGAGGACCAGCCGTCAAGCTCTTTCCGCGAACTCGACCACGCGCTCGATCAGCGCGGACACGGTCATCGGGCCGATACCGCCGGGCACGGGTGCGAGCGCTGCGAGATGTCCGATACCGCCCGACGCATCGATATCGCCCCGCCCGCCCGGATTGAAGTACCCGGCATCGATCGCCACCGTCCCCTGCCTCAGCATCGCCGCCGGGACCGTACCGGGGCGCGCAGCGGCCGCGACCACCAGCCCCGCGCCGGACACGAGCGCGTCCAGGTCGCGCGCCGACGGCGGCACGAGCGGCGCCATGCGCGCACCGCACCGGCTCAGCGCCTCGCGGAACATGACCGCGAACGGACTCTCATCTGCCACCACCACGCCGCGCAGACCCGCGATCTCCACATCGTAGTGCTCCAGGAGCAGGAGCGCCGCGGAGACGGTGACCGGTGGGTACGGGCTGATGCGCTCCAGGTACGCGGTCACCAGAGCCGGCGTCATGATGTCGACATCGACGGCGGACGGAACCGACGCGGCGAGGGAATCGCCGTCGATGGCGGCGGGGAAAGGAAACTGGAGGAACACCCCATCCACGCGCGAGCGCCCGAGCCGCTCGTGCAGAGCGCGGATCGCCGCATCGGTCGACGCACCGGCGGGCAGCGATACGAGCTCCGTCTTCACACCCGCATCGGCGCACGCGCGCAGCTTCCGCTGCACATGCGGTACGTGGCCATCGGGCTCCGCGAATGCGACGAGCAGCAGACAGGGCGGCTCGCCGCGCCGCGCGCGAACGGCCGCAGCGCGACCGGCGATCGCAGCGGCGCGACGCCGTGCGAGACTCGTCCCGTCCAGGATCAGCGGCGGCATCGCACGGCGGCGGAAGACATGCTGGAAGCTAAGCGTGTCGACCGACGCGCGCCAACGCCCCCCTCAGCCGGTGCGATGAACGAGGCGGAGAAACTCCTCGCGCGTGGCAGCGTCGCGCTGGAACGCGCCGCGTAACGCACTCGTCACGGTACTCGAGTTCTGCTTCTCGACCCCCCGCATCATCATGCAAAGATGCTGCGCCTCGACGACGACGCCCGCGCCGTGCGGCTCCAGCACATCCATGAGCGCGTCCGCTATCTGCTCCGTCAGGCGCTCCTGCACCTGGAGCCGCCGCGCGAAGACATCCACGATGCGCGGGATCTTCGAGAGCCCGAGAATCCGCCGATCCGGAAGGTAGGCCACATGAGCCTTACCGAAGAACGGCAGCATGTGATGCTCACACATGCTGTACAGCTCGATATCACGCACGAGCACCATGTTCGCATGCGGCTCCTCGAATACGGCATCACCCACCACCGCCCGCACGTCCTGCGTGTAGCCGCGCGTGAGCCATGCCAGCGATCGCGCCACTCGCTCGGGCGTTCGTACCAGACCTTCCCGCGACGCGTCCTCACCGAGAAGCTCGAGCTGCCGCCGCACCAGCGCGGCAGACTCCACTTCCCGGGACGAGGCCGCCGCCTGATGTCCGTTAGGACGCGGCACCTCGTACGACGAAGTCCGGCTCAGCGCGACGTCACCTTGGCGCATACGCTCTCCACCAATGTTCCAGTGCCTCACCGCCGGCATGAGTCCCTCCTCACCTCAGCGGACATCGATCCTGCCATTCATCGACGGATGCAGCGCGCACGTGTACGAGACTGCACCGCGCTCCGTCGCTACCCACTGCCAGCTGGAGTCCGCATCCAGCCGACCCGAGTCCCAGCTGCCGTCGCTCGCCGTCGCCGTGTGCGGCACGCCATCCCGATTCACGAACTCGATCGTGTCGCCCACCTGCGCGGCCAGATACGCCGGCTGGAACTCGAACCCGGCCATCTCGACCACCTGATGACCGCCGCGCCCGCACCCGGACAGCAGCGCGAGCAGCACGACGAGCCCGGCCCGCTCGCGTGCATGCATCGTGTTCAGGAGCCGCCCAGCTGCTCGAGGAGCGAGCGGGCATGATCGAGATGCGCCTGAAACGCAGGACGTACTCCGACCAGCGTCTGCCGCAGCTCCTCGTTCGCCGCACTCGGGATCAGCGTATCGTCGAGCGCCTGCAGCACCGCCTCGTGATACGATACCTCGTGCGCCACGTACGCCCGATCGAACGCCGCCCCCGTTTGCGACAGCAACGACGCGCGCGTCTCCTCCGCAGACTGTTGCAGCGACCGGCTCACCTCGTTCTCCGTCGGCGTCACGCCGAGCCGCGTCACCAGCTCCTGCGCACTCTGATTCACTGCCGTGTGATCCGTGATCATCGTCTCGGCGAACTGGCGCACCCGCTCGTCCGACGCGCGCTCGCGCGCCAGCTCGCCGGTGCGCACATCGATCGAGTTCGCAGCCACCACGATTGCCGCGATGTCGGCATCATCCAGCGACCCGGCGGCGTCCGGCGCCGACGCGGCCGGCGCAGCCGCTTCCTCCGCCGCCGCCTCCGTCTCCGTCCGCGTGTCCGGGCCGCTGCAGCCGACCAGCGCCGCGGCCAGCACCAGCACGACCGTCCTTTCCGTGCACCTCATGTGACCCTCCCTCTGTGCGGTGGCTCCGGCCTCGATCGGGCCGGTGGAAGGCAAGAGTACGGGCTGGATCCCAGTTTGTCAAGATTTTCCTTGACTAACTGGCGATGGGGGCGGAAGACCATTAGATTCGGGCGCAAAGGAGGCGGCACCCATGAGCGGAACGGACTGGCGGAAGCGGATGCGCGAGAGCACACGCGGGCGCGTGGTGGCGCTGCTGCGCCGAACCGCGCGGACGGTGAGCGAGCTGGCGGGGGAGCTGGGGCTGACGGCGAACGCGGTGCGGCTGCACCTGTCGGGCCTGGAGCGGGACGGTCTGGTGGAGCCGTGCGGAACGCGGCGCGAGTGGACGGGCAAGCCGGCGGTGGTGTACCGGGCGACGGCGGCGGCGGAGACGCTGTATCCGAAGCCGTATGATGTCGTGCTGGCGGAGCTGCTCACGGTGCTGGAGGAGCAGCGGGAAGCGGGGGAAGTGGAGGCGCTGCTGCGGGAAGCGGGTCGGCGGCTGGGTGCGGCGACGGAGGGCGGCTCGCCGGATCTGCGGTCGCGGGTGGAGCGGGCGGCTGCGGCGCTCACGGAGCTCGGCGGACTGGCGGAAGTCGAGGAGGACGCAGATGGCTACCGGATCCAGGGATACAGCTGTCCGCTGGCCGCGTTGACGTCCTCGCATCCGCTGACGTGCGCCCTGGCGGAATCGCTGGTTTCCGAGCTGGTGGGTGCGCCGGCCGCGGAGTGCTGCGAGCGTGGGGAGCGGCCGCGTTGCGCATTCCGCATTGCGGCCGCCTGACGCCTGACGGTAGCGAATCATCGGGCGCCGACCGGTGCCGGTTCACGCTTGCCGCAACGCTTTCGCCCGCCGCAGATTTCCCGACCCTGCAAAGGAGCTGACGATGGCACTCGCGAAGGAGTTCAGGGAGTTCGCGGTCAAGGGCAACGTCGTGGACATGGCCGTCGGCATCATCATCGGCGGCGCGTTCGGCACTATCGTGAAGTCGCTCGTCGATGACGTGCTGATGCCGCCTGTCGGACTGCTGCTCGGCAACGTGGATTTCAAGGACCTGTTCGCCGTGCTCCGTGCGGGCGAGCCGGGTCCACCGTACGTGACGATCGCGGATGCGCAGGCGGCGGGCGCGGTCACGCTGAACTACGGCCAGTTCATCAACAATATCGTCGCATTCGTGATCGTGGCGTTCGCCGTCTTCATGCTGGTGAAGGCGATCAACCGCCTGCGCCGGGAGGAGCAGGTCGCTCCGGAGTCGCCGACGGACAAGCCGTGCCCCTTCTGCGCGATGGTGATTCCGATCAGTGCGCGCCGCTGCCCTCACTGCACCTCCGCGCTGGAGTCGGTCACGGCCTGACGCGGCCGCTCGCAGTCATCGGGCGGCACGTCAGGCGCGGCCGGATCGCGGCGTGCGGCCACGCGCGGGCGCGCCAGGCGTCACGTTGCCGGGCGCGACGCTCGCCCCAAGATTGCAGTGAGTGCGGTTGCCGCGTGCCGCGCGAACATTCATGACACCGGGAGCATCCGACGTGATCGAGCGAAGCGACAGTGCCGCACCCCCCGCGCGGAGGGCGGCGCGCGAGAAGTCGACCCGAACGAAGCGGGAAAAGGTACCCGTCGTCATCGTGGAGCAGCACGAGGACTTCGCCCGCATCATCGCGGGCCGTGTCGCCGACATCATCCGCACGAAGACGGCGCGCGGCGAGACACCCGTCCTCGGACTGGCCACAGGGAGCACGCCAATCGAAGTCTATCGCGAACTCATCCGGATGCACCGCGAGGAGGGGCTCGATTTCGCGAACGTCGTCACGTTCAATCTCGATGAGTACTTCCCGATGGACCCGGACAGCATCCACAGCTTCCGGCGCTTCATGCGTGAGAACCTCTTCGACGGGATCAATCTGAGGCCGGAGAACATCCACTTCCCGCGGGGCGACGTGCCGCGCGATGAGGTGGAGGCAGAGTGTGTTCGCTACGAGGAGGAGATCCGCGAGGCGGGCGGCATCGATTTCCAGATTCTGGGGATCGGCAAGACGGGCCATGTCGGGTTCAACGAGCCGGGCTCCGGCGTCGAGAGCCGGACGCGCGTGATCGCACTGGACACGCTCACGCGCCGGGACGCGGCCCCCGACTTCTTCGGCGAGGAGAACGTGCCCATCGAGGCGATCACGATGGGTGTGGCAACGATCCTGGAGGCGCGGGAGATCGCGCTGCTGGCGACCGGCGAGCACAAGGCGGCGATCATCAAGCGGGCCGTCGAGGGACCGATCTCACCGGACGTGGCGGCAACGTATCTCCAGGAGCATCCGGACGCGACGTTCTACCTGGATCATGCGGCTGCGGCCGAGCTGACACGAGTGAAGACGCCGTGGGTGGTCGGCGAGGTGACGTGGACGCGCGAGCTCGAGATCCGCGCGCTGATCTGGCTGAGCGACGTGACGGGCAAGTCGATCCTGAAGCTCGACCAGCAGGATTACCGGGAGCATCACCTGAGCTCGCTGCTCGCGCGGTACGGCTCGCCGGGCCCGCTGAACGGCGAGGTGTTCAACGCACTGCTGTCGCGGGTGCGCGGCAAGAGCCGGCTGCCGCACAACCGGCGGATCATCGTCTTCAGCCCGCACCCCGACGATGACGTGATCTCGATGGGCGGCATGCTGAACAAGCTGCACCAGAACCAGAACGACATCGTCGTCGCGTATCAGACATCGGGCAACATTGCCGTATTCGACCACGAGGTGCGGCGCTATCTCGATTTTCTGAGGCGCTTCGACCGCGACTTCGAGCTGAACGGGAGTCGGGCATCGAAGATCGTGGAGGACGCGGAGCAGTGGATGGTGTCGCGGCGGTCGGGCGAGATCGACACGCCGGCGGTGCAGAAGCTGAAGAAGTCGATTCGCGAGGCGGAGGCCGTCTCGGGCATCGAGACGTTCGGGATGAAGCGGGAGCAGGCGCGGTTCCTCAACCTGCCGTTCTATCAGACCGGCAAGGTGAGAAAGGACCCGGTCGGGCCTGCGGACGTGAAGATCACGCTGGCGCTGCTGGAGGAGCATCGTCCGGAGTACGTATTCGTGGCGGGCGACCTGTCGGACCCGCACGGCACGCATCGGATGTGTCTGCAGGCGGTGCACATGGCGCTGGAGCAGTACAGCGGCGAGCAGCCGGAGGTGTGGTACTACCGCGGCGCATGGCAGGAATGGTCGATCGCGGAGTCGGATGTGCTCGTGCCGCTGTCGGAGGACGAGCTGCGCCTGAAAATCCTGGCGATCTTCAAGCATCAGAGTCAGAAGGACCGCGCACCGTTCCCCGGCCACGATGATCGCGAGTTCTGGCAGCGCGTCGAGGAGCGGAATCGCTCGACGGCGGCGTGGCTCGACCGGCTGGGTCTGCCCGAGTACTTCGCGATGGAGAGCTACGTGGTGCGCAAGGACGGCAAGCCGATCGAGCAGCCGATGCTTTCGACGGCCGAGCTGGCGGCGCCGCCGAGTCTGCGGCGCGACAGCGACCGCCGTGCGCGCAAGGCGCGCGGTCGAGCGTGATGCCCGCGTGGACGCGCGGCCGACGCGGTGTCAGCCGTGCATTCCGCTCGTCTGTGCACGCTCCAGCAGGTCGCGCACTTCCTCGTCGGTCGTCTGCGAGAAGTCCTCGTACCACAGGCCGACGGCCATGAACGGTTCCGGCTGACGCGTGCACACGACCTCGTCGACCACCGCCCGCAGCTGATCGCACGTCTCGCGCGCCGCAACGGGCACTGCGACGACGATGCGCGCCGGACCCATCGCGCGCAGCGCCGTCGCCGCCGCCCGCATCGTCGATCCCGTCGCGAGCCCGTCATCGACGAGGATGGCGATCTTCCCGTGCAAGTCCGGCTCCGGCCGATCGCGCCGGTACGCCCGCTCCCGCCGTTCCAGCTCGATCTGCTCCTGAGCGGCCACCCGTGAGATCACGTCCTGCGAGATCCCGATCTCGCGCGTGACCTCCTCGTTCAGGACACGCACGCCGCCCGACGCAATCGCGCCCATCGCGTATTCCTCGTGCCCGGGCACACCGAGCTTGCGGACCAGGAACACGTCCAGCGGCACATCGAGCGCCCGGGCCACCTCGTACGCCACCGGGATCCCGCCGCGCGGAAGACCGAGCACGATCACGTCGCCGCGTCCCGCGTACTCGTGCAGATCGGTGGCAAGCCGCCGGCCTGCATCGGTGCGGTCTCGAAATCTCGCGTTCTCGAACACGCCGTCCTCCCGATCCGTCAGCGAACGCGCGAGCCGAAGTGCTGCGCGAACCACTCGCTCGTCAGATCCGTCACGACATCGAGCTTGCCCGCCTCCTCGAACAGGTGCGTCGCGCCCGGTACGATCTCGAGTCGGACCTCCGCACCCATGCGGCGCATCGCCTCGCGGTTCAGCTCGATCACGGTCGTGTCCAGTCCTCCCACGATCAGCAGCGTCGGCGCGCGCACGCGTGGCAGCGCATCACCGGCGAGATCCGGTCGGCCGCCGCGCGACACCACCGCCGTCACCGTCTCCGGCCGGTCCGCGGCCGCCACCAGCGCCGCACCACCTCCCGTGCTCGCACCGAAGCAGCCGATCTCGAGGTCTGCCGTGGATGGATGTCCGTGCAGCCAGTCGATCGCCCCGACGAGCCGCTGCGCGAGAAGGCCGATGTCGAAGCGCAGCTCCCGCGTCCGGTCGTCCACCACCTCCTCCTCCGGCGTGAGCAGATCCAGCAGCACCGTAGCGAACCGCGCGGCCTGGAGGCGGCTCGCGACGTACCGATTGCGGCTGCTGTGCCGGCTGCTTCCGCTCCCGTGCGCGAACAGCACGACTCCGCGTGCGTCTGCCGGCACACTGAGATCTCCCTCCAGCAAGACGGACCCGGCCGGGATCTGGACCGCTTCAGCGGAATCTCGCATGGCTGCCTCCGTGACGTTCGGTACAGCTTCGAGGGTACGGGCAAGCTGCATTCCCGCGTTCCGGCCGACGTCGATCGACGCGAGTCCGCGTGTGCTTCTTGCAGCACCCGGCGCGCAGGCATCGACGGGCAGCACCGAGGAGGGACGAGATGAAGCGAGGCGAGACTTTCCTGCTGGGATTCGCGATGGGAGCGGGGCTGACGTATCTGCTGGACCCGGATCGCGGCGGTCGGCGCCGGGCGCTGGTCCGTGATCAGCTGGTGCATGCGGGACACGAAGCGGAGGTCGTGGCGCGATCGACGGCGCGTCACGTACGCAACCGCGCACGCGGGCTCGCGCACGAGGCGCGGGCGCGCCTTACGGAGCACGAGGTGGACGATCGCGTTCTGGAGGAGCGGGTGCGCAGCGAGATCGGGCGGAAGCTGTCACACGGCGACATCGAGGTGACCGCGAGCCACGGACACGTCACGCTCGCGGGATCCGTTATCGCCGATGATCTTCAGGATGTGGTGCGCGCGGCGCGGGGAGTTCGCGGCGTGGAGTCGCTGGACAATCGGCTCGCGGCACAATCCGGGTCGGCGGACGTTCAGCCGACATCGGGAAGCTGAGGCAGGCGCGCGCTCGCCCCACCGGGCGGTCGAGCGCGCGCGGCACTTCAGGATCCGTCGGACTTCTTCGCCAGCGACAGGACGTACGTCGCGACCGCCTCGATTTCCTGTTTGCTGAGCGACGCTCCGCCCATGGGCGGCATGGGTGCGGGGTGCTTGACCGGCTTGGGCACACCCTTCTGGATGAGAGCAATGACGCTCTCCTTCGTGCCATCGACGTTCAGCCACTCCGCATCGGTCAGGTTGGGAGCGAGCACGGTGCCGCGCGCGTCCTTGCCGTGACACGCATGGCAGTTTCCCTTCCCTTCGAAGATGGCCTTGCCGTCCGCCTGCGCGGCGACCGGCAGTGCGCCGGCGAGCGCACAGGACAGCGATACGACGAGAATGCGCACCATGAGATCTCCGGAATCGTGTGACCGAACTCAGAATGCCAGTGTGGCGCCGACCGTGAAGCGCGTCCGCTCGGCTTCGATGTCGTATCCGGTCTCCCCCATCAGGCGCACGTTCCGCCAGAGCAGGTAGTGGAGCCCCCCGCTCACGGAGTGATACCGGGCGAGCGGCGAGTCCTCACCGCTCCTCAGGGATACCACCGGGGCGTCGGCATCGATCCAGTTGTACAGCCCGGCGACCATCCACCGGCCGTCGGTGCCGAACGGACCGTACAGCGCCTCGAGGAACGCGCTGTTCACGATCGTGCGATTATCGATACCCAGGAAAAACGGGTTTGTGTCCTCCCTCCGCAGAAACTGCGCGTTGAGCTGGAGCGCGCCGATGTCGACGGTAGCGTCCGGGCCCCAGACCGTGATCTCATCGGTGGCGCCGTTGGCCCGTTCCTGGCCGTAATAGCCGAACGCGCCGACGCGGAGCGGCCCGAGCGAATGGGAGTAGCGCGCCGCGACGCTCTTGGCATTGTCGGTGTCGTAGAGGCGGTCGTCGCCCGCCTCGGAGAGTCCCTGCCCGGTAACGACCATGAGGCTCAGGTCACCATCCTCCCACGGCGAGACGCCGGCCAGGATGCCGCGGTCGTAGGTCAGGTCCGCCCGTGCCTCGCCGACGCGTACGCGATACGCCTGGTAGTCCTCGTACTGGAGGCGCAGCTCGCGCTTGAAAAGTGGATCGGAGACCTGGAACTGTCCGACGATCGCGCTGATGCCGCTGCCGCCGATGTCGGTGAACTGCACGTATGCGTCCTCGAGGCCGGCGACCTCACCGCGCTCCGACAGGAAGAAGTACATGTAGAAGCTGATGCCGTCCGCGAGCACGCCGCCCGTGAGCAGCTTGATGTTGTAGGGCGTCTGGAGATCGATGTCGGTCGCGTCGTTGCGGATCGGCGCGGTGAGGTTCGCGAACAGGTCCATGCGTACGGCGAAATCGATGCGGCGGAGCAGGCGCAGCAGCGGATCGCCTGTGTCGATCGTGTCCCGCGGCTCCTCGCGTGTGGCAAACTCGAATCCGTTGGCGGCGAACTGCTCGCCGAACGCGTTCAGGCGCGGCACCGGCGCATGGCACATGCTGCACGACACGTTGTACTTGCGGGCAAACGCCGGAATCGCGAGCACGGGCGCGGCCGAGCCGGTGAGCAGCGTTCCGGTGAGCAGCAGGGTCGCTGCGGTGCGGACGATACGCATTCCATCCCCCTGGCTGAAGTGGGCCGGCCCACAGAGTCGGCGCCGGGGGATCTCGTCGCAAGGCGGGTATGCGGAACGCGGTGTCGGGATTCTCCGGACAGGGCGGGACGAGCGCGGCCCCGCAGGGTGCAAGCCACTGCGGGGCCTCGCGTTGCGAAGCTCGCGGTCGGACTCGAACCGACGACCTGCTGATTACAAATCAGCTGCTCTACCAGCTGAGCTACGCGAGCACCGGACCTGTCCGACAGCGAAAATCTCGCGGCGGTCCGCAGGCCGCGTCAAGTCGGCGGCACGGCACGGAACTCTCATGAAGTGACGGTGAACGGGCGGGCGGCGGGCCTGAGCAGCCGGCCGGCTCGTGGTGCCGAATCGGGTCATTCACAACAGCTTAGTAGCACGACGCGGGCAGGGTTCCCGCTTCGGGGTTGCGCCCGGAGTGTTGCAGGAATGCCGGTCCCGTCGCAGAGAGCCGACAGCGACGGCGCTGCACCGGCTCGCTCGCCCGACGCTGGGCCCTCCCGCACCGCCGCTTTGGTGCCCGGCGGCGGCGACGTCAGTCCGCTGTGAAACGTTGGCCGAGCGTTTCCCAGCGACTGCGTGCGCCGCCGCCGGCCAGGAGCTCACACCCGCTTCCAGCGCGGTCCCTGCGGCGTATCCTCGACGACGATGTTGCGAACGGCGAGCTCGTCGCGGATGCGGTCCGATTCCGCGAAATCCTTCCTCCGCCGCGCCTCCTGACGAAGCGCGATCCGTTCCTCGACCCACACGGCCAGTCCTTCATCGACGGTGCCGAGCTCCACGCGCGCCAGCTCGAGGATGCCGAGCACGCGGTCCATCCGCAGCAGCGCCGCGTGTGCGGCATCGAGTGCGGTGCGCGCGGTCGGTACGTCGCGGTCCAGCTCGGCGTTCGATTCACGCACGAAGTTGAACAGCACGGCGAGCGCGTTCGGTGTGTTGAGGTCGTCGTCGAGGGCCGTCTCGAAATCGCGCAGGGCACGCTCCGTGATCGCCGGGAGCCCGGAGAGCGGTGCATCGGCGGCAGTCGGCATGTCCGTCAGGCGCCGCTCGAAATCGAGCAGCCGCTGGATCGCCGTGCGCGCCGTCTCCAGACCATCGAACGAGAAGTTCAGCTCCTTGCGGTATTGCGCACTGACGAGCAGATACCGGATGGACGACGCCGTGTAGCCGCGTTCTAGCAGTTGACCGATCGTGAAGTCGTTGCCCTTCGACTTCGACATCTTCTCGCCGTTCACGAGCAGATGCTTCACGTGCAGCCAGTAGTGCACGAACGTCTCGCCCGTCGCGCCCTCCGACTGCGCGATCTCGTCCTCGTGATGCGGAAAGATGAGGTCCTCGCCGCCCGTGTGGATGTCGAACGTGGTGCCGAGCGCAGCCATGCTCATGGCGGAGCACTCGATGTGCCAGCCCGGGCGACCCTGACCCCACGGCGTGTCCCACGCCGCGGCCACCCGGCGGTCGACTTCCTTGACGCCCTTCCAGAGAGCGAAGTCGCGAGCATCCGCCTTCTCGTACTCATCCGCATCGATGCCGCCCGCGCGCGTG
This sequence comes from Longimicrobiales bacterium, assembly GCA_036374995.1. Lineage (GTDB taxonomy): Bacteria > Gemmatimonadota > Gemmatimonadetes > Longimicrobiales > RSA9 > SH-MAG3. The sequence goes on from DASUSS010000098.1 coordinate 35,254, forward strand.
GCCAGACCCGCGCCGGCGCGCACCGCCTGCGACTCGAGCCGCGCGAGCCGGCCGTACGCCGGAAACGACGAGATGTCGAAATACACCGAGCCGTCGGCAGCGCTGTACGCGTGGCCGCGCTCGATGAGCCGAGCGATGAGCTCGATCATCTCGCCAATGTGCTGCGTGGCCCGTGGATAGTTGTCGACGGGCTGGACGCCGACCGTGCGCAGGTCGGCAAAGAATGCCGCGATCATGGGCGCGGTGACATCGGCGATCGTGCTGCCCTGCTCCGCCGCCTCGTTGATGATCTTGTCCTCCACGTCCGTCAGGTTCATGACGAACGTGACCTCGAACCCCTTCCACTCCAGGTACCGGTGGAGCAGGTCATTGAAGACGAACGTGCGGAAGTTGCCGATGTGCGGCGGCCGGTACACGGTCGGCCCGCACGCGTAGACGCCGACGCGTGGCGCGTGCAGCGGCGTGAACTCCTCGAGCCGGCGGGAGAGCGTGTTGTAGAGTTGCAGCGGCATTGCGGGGCCTGTCAGGTGGACTCGGGACCGGGAACCGGGAGCGCGGGCGCCTGCCCCTCGCCCCAGTATACCATCGTGTGCGGAAACGGGATCTCGATGCCTTCGCTGTCGAACCGGTTCTTGATGCGCCGCCGCAGCTCGCGGGCGACGTCCCACTGCTTGAGCGGCAGTGTCTTCGCCATCATGCGGATCACGACCGCGGAATCGGCGAGGTCGTCGATGCCGGGGACGACGGGTTCTTCCAGCAGCAGGGCACCCCATTCGGGGTCAGCGTGGAACTGGCGCGCAATATCGCGCAGGACGTCCATGACGCGATCCACGTCCTCCTTGTATGCGACTCCGATATTGAGCACGGCCCGTGACCACGACTTCGTCATGTTCGTGACACGCGTGATCTCGCCGTTCGGGATGATGTGGACGTTGCCGTGCAGGTCGCGCAGGACGGTCGTGCGCAGCGTGATCCGCTCCACGGCTCCGCCGGTATCGCCAATGCGCACCACATCGCCGATGGCGAACTGGCCCTCGATCAGCATGAACGTGCCGCTGATCACATCCTTAACGAGTGACTGCGCGCCGAACGAGAATGCGAGGCCGAGGATGCCGAACGAGGCGAGGATCGGCCCGATGTTGTCGAGCAGGATTTCGAGGACCGTGAGCGCGACGACGATCGCGATCGTCACGAGCGCGACGCTCGAGAGGAGGCTCGCGATCGTCTGCGCGCGCTGCTCGCGGAGGCGTTTGACGAGAGGATCCTCCTCCTCGATCTCGCGCTGGAGGAGGCGACGGATGAGAATGGTTACGACGCGATAGGCGAGGATGCCGATGACGATGACGACGGCAATGCGCGCGAGCGTCTCCCATTGGAGGGCCTCGCGCCAGTCGAAATCCGCAACGGTCTGTGCAACGGAATCCGGCTGCTGGATCATCGCATCAGGCGAATCTCTGTGATGCGCCAGCCGTCGTCCTGGTGGACGAATGCGATGAAGAGGGTGGCGCGCTCGGGAATCGTGGTACCCCGGGCGCGAGTTGTCCAGATGATCTCGCCGAACGCGCGCGGCGGCTCCCCGCCCACGGTACGTCCGGCCCGGGATCTGGCGGAGACGCTCTCCCGGTCGTCGAAGACGCGGCGGAGCACGGCGGCCGCCTGTCGCGAGCCGAGCGGGCCGACGGAGCTGCCATCGATGTCGAGCGAGATGCCGCCGCGCGCGCCGAGCGCCGTGATCGCGCCGACATCACCGCGCTGCCACGCGGAGGCGACTCGCTGCAGCACCGGGTCGAGGCGCTGCGCCGACGCGGCGGGCGCTTCGAGGAGGCAGAGTGCGAGCACGAGCACAGTCGCGCGCAGGGATCGCCGCAGCATCACTTCACCACCTCGTCCAGTTCTTCCATCTGCGCGCGCACGGCCCGTACGACGGCGAGCGGATCGGGCGCCGTCAGGACGGGGCGCCCGATCACGAGGAAATCCGAGCCCGCACGCACGGCCTCGCGCGGCGTGGCGGTCCGGGCCTGATCCCCCAGGCCATCGCCGGCGGGGCGGATGCCGGGGGTCACGACGATGAGGCCGGCACCGTGACGTCGCTTGAGCGACTCCACCTCGAGCGGCGATGTGACGACGCCATGCAGGCCGGCTTCCACCGCGAGGCTCGCGAGGCGCGAGACCTCCTCGCGGACGGAGATGATCTGCTTGTTCCAGACCTGCTCCACGTCGTCAGCGGTGAACGAGGTCAGGATCGTGACGCCGAGGAGTCGCGGACCGTCCTCGCCGACCACCGCACGAGCCGCGCGCATCATCGCCTCGCCACCCGACGCGTGCAGCGTGACCAGCTCGACATCGAGTTGCGCGGCCGACTCGACGGCATTCGCGACCGTGCTCGGGATATCGTGGTACTTGAGGTCCAGGAACACGCGCTTGCCGCGCGCCCGCAGCTCACGGATGAGCGCCGGTCCGGAGCGCGTGAAGAGCGGCGAGCCGACCTTGTAGAAGGCGACACTCTCCCCGAGGCGCTCGACGAGGTCGAGCACCTGCTCCGGCTGGGGAAGGTCCAGTGCTACAATGATCTCCGACATAATCGCGCGGCCGCTACTGGAGCAGGCCGCTTCCCGTGAGCTCCGTTACGCTTTCGATTCGGTGGGCAGTACCCCACGCGTTCAGTTCCTTGAGTACACGCTCTCCGGCGCGAGGGTCCGCGAAGCTGGCGGTCCCGATCTGCACCAGGCTCGCGCCCGCGAGCAGATACTGTAGGGCGTCCTCGCCCGTGCGGATTCCGCCGGCGCCGAGGATGGGGACAGCGACGCGCTGGCGGGCCCGGGCGACGGCGTGGACGCCGATCGGCAGCAGCGCCGGCCCGCTCATGCCGCCGGCCCCGGCACCGAGGACGGGCCGGCGCGTCACCGGATCGAACAGCAGCCCCGGCATCGTATTGATGAGCGTCAGCGCGTCCGCTCCCTCGCCGACGCAGATCTCCGCCATGCGTCCGATGTCGGGCACGTTCGGCGCGAGCTTGACCGATATCGGCCGCTGCGTCGCGACGCGGGCCGCCCGGACGGCCTGCGCGAGGAGGTCTTCGCGCGTGGCGATGATGGCGCCCCCCTCCCTCACGTTCGGGCACGAGACGTTCAGCTCGTACGCGTGGAAGCCGGGCGCATCGTCCAGCAGGCGGATGATCTCGCCGTATTCCTCGGCGCTGCGTCCGGCAACGTTGACGAGCACCCGCGCGCGCCTCAGCCGCACCGCCAGCCACGGCAGCTTCTCGTCGCGCACGACGGCCGGCCCCGGATTCGCCAGGCCGACGGAGTTGAGCATGCCGGCGGCGAATTCCGCCACGCGAGGGGCCGGATTGCCCGCGCGCGGCTCGGCCGTGACCGCCTTGATGACGAGGCCACCGAGCGCATCGATGTCCATGAAACCATCCAGCTCGGCGCCATAGCCGCAGGTACCGCTGGCCAGCAGAACGGGATTCTGGAACTCGACGCCGAGGAGCTGCTGCGTGAGCCGCATGCTCAGCGAGGGGGCCGCACTACGCGGCGCACCGGACTCATCGGCTCTCCACCCACAGGTGCTCGTTGCGCCGGAAGAACTCGTCGACGCTGTCGGCGATGCCCTGCGCGACCTGCTCCTGGAACGTCTTCGTGCCGAGCATGCGCGCCTCCTGTCGATTGGAGATGAAGGCGGTCTCGATCAGGACGGCCGGCATGATCGTGCCGACGAGCACGTGGAATCCCGCCCGCTTCACGCCGCGGTTCGGGCCCGGGTGAAACGACGCGAGGTGCTGCTGCACCACGGCCGCCAGGTCGTGCGAGGCGCGCATCAGGAAATCGCTACGCAGTGTGTTCAGGATCTGCTCCAGACCCCCATCGGCGGGCCCGTGCGGCTGATCGTCGAAGCGGATCGCCTCGTTCTCCATCTCGGCCACACGCCGCTCGTCAGCCGTCCGCGCCTCCGACAGGAAGAACGTCTCGAAGCCGCGCGCCGCTGTGGCGGGCGCTGCGTTCGCATGGATCGACAGGAACACGGCGACCGGTCGATCGGCCTTCCACTCGTTGGCGAGTCTCGGCCGGTCCGGCAACGAGATGTACGTATCGCTCGTGCGTGTGAGCTGGACCTCGTAGCCGCGCTCCCGCAGCAGCCGGGCGAGCTGACGCGAGATGCTGAGCGCGACATCCTTCTCGCGGAGTCCGTTCGGCCCGATCCTGCCCGGGTCCTTTCCGCCATGGCCCGGATCGATGATCACCAGACGCTTCTCAGTCGCTCGCGCAGGCGCGGGTGACGCCTGCGCCGCCGGGCTGCGCGCGACCGTCGTGACGGCAGAGCCGCGCATGACCAGCGACCCGCGCTGAAACGCGAACCGGTCCGGGTACGCGCCCGGCAGCCACTGGATGAAGAACTGCTCGGGAAGATGAGTGACGCCGGCCAGCTCCTGCGGCGGGAACGCGAGCTGGTGGACCTGCCGGCCGACATGGAAGAACGGAGACATCGTCCAGAACCGGATCGTATCCCCGCCGAGGATCGCGGTGATGCCATCCTCGCCGTCCGCGAGACGGAAGCCGAGCGTCTCGAGCGTGTGTGCGGGGAACGCAGCGGCGCCATCGATCTCGACTCCGCGCACGGAATCGGAGCCGAGCCGCAGCACCGGCTGCTGGGCGGACGCCGACGCCGGAACCAGCGCGAGCGAGACGATCGCGCAGACGAGCCGCCACACGCGCTCAGCCACGCTTGACTGCACGCTGAATCTCGCGGGCCGCATCGCGCTTCCTGATGTCCTCGCGCTTGTCGAACCGCTTCTTGCCGCGCGCCAGCGCCAGCTCGACCTTGACGTATCCATCCCTCAGATACAGCTCCAGCGGAATCAGCGTGAATCCCTCCTGCTGTGTCGCACCAATGAGCCGCCGGATCTCCCGACGGTTCAGCAGCAGCTTCCGCGTACGCGTCGCATCGACGTTCCAGCGGCTCGCCGGGTCGTACGGGCTGATGTGCATCCCGTGGAGGTACACCTCGTTCCCGTCGATCCGGGCGAACGCTTCCGCCAGGCTGACCTTGCCCGCACGAATGCTTTTTACCTCGGGTCCCGCGAGGACGATCCCCGCCTCGTAGGTGTCGACGACGTGGTACTCGTGGAGGGCCTTCCTGTTGCGCGCCAATGTCTTCTTCGACATGGCGTAAAACTAATAGCGGGAAGGGTCTGGCGCGAGCATGCCCGCGGACGCTCCCGCTCGACGACGATTCCGGTGCCAGGTCCGCAGGCTGGTCAGCCGAGCCGCTCCTTCTGCCTTCGGCGGATCCGCTGGAGTGCGGCCACCTGGCCGACTTCGCCGCCGATGATGAACGCCAGCGCCATGTAGTACACGTAGATCACGACGATCGCCATGAAGCCGAGCGCGCCGTACGTGGACGCATAGTTCGCGTTGCGGAAGTAGAGCGCGAAGCCGCCCTTCATCAGCTCGAACATGATGGCCGTGAACGTGGCGGATGTGATGGCCGTACGCCACTGGATGCGGCGGGCGGGGAGGTAGCGGTAGATGAGCACGAACATCGACCAGATCGTGAGGAACGCGAGGGCGCGGCCGATCAGGTCGCGGACGAGCGAGCCGCGGTTGATGTGGAGGAACGCGATGCCGAGGTCCGTGACGCGCATGAGCGCGAGCGTGATGGCGATGTTGGCGACGAGGAGTGTACCGGCGACGAAGACCATCTGGAGGTCGAACAGCTTGCCGCGGATGATGCCGCGATCCTGCTGTATGTCGAAGATCTCGCGGAGCGCGGTGCGGAGCGTGCCGACGAGGCGGGTCGCGAGCCAGGCGAAGATGAGCGTACCGATCGTGAACAGGCCGGTCGCATTCGTGATGATCTCGTTGAGGATCTGGCGCATGTACTGCGCGAACTCGTCGCTGACGGGCGGGAGCACCTGGAGCAGGTAGCGGACGACCGGTTCCGCCGGGTTGCCGAACGCCTCGGCGCGGCCCTGGAGGAAGAAGCCGGCGACGCCGACGGCGGCGAGCGCGAGCGGCACGATCGCGACGAGCACGTTGAACGCGATGGCGCCGCCCATGAAGAAGATCTGGTCCTGCTCCGCCTTCTTGTAGACACGGCGCAGGAAATCACCGGCGGCAGTGCGGGCGCGTGCGAAGGTGGACGGCTCCCTCGGCCGGCGCGGCGTGGAGGCCGTGACCTCGGTCTCGTTCACAGCGTCGCGGGCGGTGGCCTCACAGCTCGAACTCGGAGTCGTCCGGCGAGGACGGCGGGGTGACCGGCTCGTCCGCGCTGTCCATGGAGCGGTTCTGGCGGGCTGCGTCGATGCCGCCACGGACGCCGGCCCTGACCTCGCGCACGCGCATCTCCATCTCGTGACGCGTGTCGCGGGCGGCGCGCCGGCCGGCCTCGAACGCGTTGCGGGCGGCGTCCAGCCTGCCCTCGACCTCGGCGCGCACGCCGCCGACGGTGTCGTTCACGGAGTCGGCAACGCCGCGCACCGCGTCCTCGGCGCGGTCGCGAAGGCGGAGCGCGCCCGCGCGGATCTCGTCGCGCGTCTCGGCGCCGGAGCGGGGCGCGAACAGCAGCGCGGCACCCGCGCCGAGCAGGGCGCCGATGACGAACGAGCCGAAGCCTCCGGAGCGACGCTCGATGATGACGTAGGGCAGATCGTCGTGGTCGGCCATGATCTCTCCTCGTGTGACCGCGCGGACGCTCCGGACCGGCGGTGTTGCGTGAATCCGTCGCGGCGCAATCAGCTGCCTGCGGCGACCGTCTCCGACATGTATTTCTGGAGCTTCTCCTTCAGCACCTTCTGCGTGACGCCGAGGATCCGCGCCGTCTTGCGGTGATCTCCCGACGTGAACGCGAACGTCTTCAGCATCAGCTGCCGCTCCGAGTCCTCCAGCGAGGTGCCGATCGGGATGTGGACCTCCGTCTCGTCGAACGCCATGTGTCGCGGCACCAGATCCGCGAACTCGATCATCTCGTCCTTCGCGAGGATGACGGCCCGCTCGATCGAGTTCTTCAGCTCACGCACGTTGCCCGGCCACCGGTACGTCGTGATGTACTCCAGTGCGCCATCGCTGAAGCCACGGATGTCCTTGCCTTCCTCCTTCGCGAAACGGTTGAGGAACTCCTCAGCCAGCAGGCGGACATCACCCTCGCGCTCCCGCAGCGGCGGGAGGTAGATGGGAATCACCGCGAGTCGATGGTACAGGTCCTCGCGCAGCTTGCCATCGCGCAGGGCCTCCTCGACGTTCTTGTTCGTCGCCGCGACCACGCGAATGTCGACCTGCACCTCCTTCTTCCCGCCGAGCCGCCGGAACGCCCGCTGCTCGAGCGCACGCAGGAACTTGACCTGGATGTCCGGTTCCATTTCGGCGACCTCGTCGAGGAACAGCGTGCCGCCGTCCGCCTGCTCGAACGCGCCCGGCTTCTCGTTGATCGCGCCCGTGAACGCGCCCTTCTCGTGGCCGAACAGCTCGTTCTCGAGAATCTCGCGTGGGAAGGCGCCGCAGTTGAGGGCAACGAACGGGCCCTTGCCGCGCGGGGACTTGTTGTGGAGCGCCCGCGCGACGAGCTCCTTGCCCGTGCCACTCTCCCCGACGATCAGCACGCTGGCGCTGGATGGCGCGACCGCCTCGATGATGTTGTAGATCCGGACCATCACCTCGGACTGGCCAAGCATGTCACCGTACCGGCTCATGCTCTCGAGGCGCTTCTGCAGCTCGCGGTTCGCCGTCTTGACCTGGTACTTGTCGAGCGCCTTCGGAATGAGCGCCTTCAACCGCTCGACATCCAGTGGCTTGGTGAGATAGTCGTAGGCACCGTGCCGCATCGCCTCGACGGCGCTCGCGACCGTGCCCTTCCCTGTGATGATGATGAATTCGCTCTCGATGCCGGACTCGCGCATCTGAGCGAACAGCTCGAGGCCGTCCATCTTCGGCATCTTGAGGTCGGCGAGGACGAGACCGAACTCGCTCGCGGAGACCTTGTCCCACGCCTTCCGGCCATCGGTCGCCGTGTCGACGTCGTATCCTTCCTCGGCGAGCAGCATCTGCAGGCCTTCGGCAATGTGCCGCTCATCGTCCGCGATGAGCACCCTGGGCAAAGCCATATATTATTGTCTTTTCTGCGTTTGAAACCGCGACCCGCCAGGGCCGCAGATCAGTTTACGCCACCCGCAGCGGGCGGGTCAAGCGGAGGATCGGTGGTCCTCAAATGCGCGGGAGGATCACGGCCACGTCGTCACCCTCCCGCTCGAGGCGCCCGCCGGATTGACGGAGCAGGTCCGCCGCGACACCCAGATGCCTGTGATACCCCTCATCGGCCTCCGTGAGCGCCGCGCCGGGGCCGGCGGCGGCACGGACCGTCAGGCGCACCTCGGTTTCTCCGGTGGTACAGCCGAGCGTGAGCGTACCTCCACCGTCCTCGCCGAGGCGGGCGTGCACGGCGCTCAGGATGTTCAGCAATGCGAACCGGAATACGTCGCGCGGCATGGCAACGAACACGGGGTCGCCGCAGTCGGCATCGAACGTGTTGCGCGCGAGACGGGCCCGCGCATCGATGAGCGGCAGCAGCTCGTCGAACGCCTGATCGAGCGCGAGCGGCCCGCCGTCGTCACGCTCGGGCCGGAGCAGCTGGAGCAGCCGATCGATCATCAGATGAAGCCGTCGGGTCTCCTGCTCGATGACGGCTGCCCGTTCCAGCGCGGCCTCCGAATCACCGCGCCGCACGCGCACCCGCAGGACTTCCAGGTTGATCACGATCGCGTTGAGCGGATTCTTGATCTCGTGGGCCAGATCGTCGGCCAGGCGACTCACGAGGTCGAAACGGTTTGCGCGCTGCTGCTCGTCGTTGATCGGCGTCGAGTCGGATTCCACGGTAGTCCCTGCTGCGATTCGCGACGGCCCGGGGGGATGCACGAAGCATTCCCGGGCTTTCAGAGCGGCTCCAGTACCGATTCCCGCGCGACCAGCTCGCGATAGGAGTCGAGCAGCGCGTGCGCCATCCCGGTTTCCGCCGGAAGCGCGCGGCCATCCAGCTCGCGGAACGGCACGATGCCGACGGACGTCATGGTTGCGAAGATCTCGTCGGCGTGGTCCAGCTCGGACCGGTCGAACAGCCCCTCACGCACACGGAGCCCGTGCGCTGGCGCGAGCTCGAGCAGTGCCGCGCGGGTCACGCCCGCCAGGACGCCGGCATCGGCGGCCGGCGTGCACAACAGGTCGCCGCGGCGCCAGAAGACGTTCCACGTCGGGCCCTCGCAGATGTGACCCTGATCGGTGAGCAGGAGGACATCGTCGACGCCGGCGTCCGCGGCCTCGAGACGGGCGAGCAGGGCGTACGTCCGGCCGACGGCCTTCAGCTGGGCGGGGACCGCAGCGGTGGAGGGTCGGCGCGTGTGCGCGGTGATGATCCGCCAGCCCTCGTTCCTTCGCCCCGGTCTCGACGGCTCCCGCGGCTGCGCCGTCACGAGCAGGACCGGCGCCCGGACGCCGCGCGTCAGCATCATGCGGATGTTGGCGTCGCGCAGCGCGTTCGCCCGTACCACCTCGCGAATGATCCGCTCGATTTCCGGAACGTCGGGCGCAGGAATCCGCATGGTGGCCGCGCTCGCGACGAACCGCTGGAGGTGACCGCGCAGGCGGAAGAACCCGCCGCCCTGGAGCAGTGCCGTCTCGAAGACGGCGTCACCGTGAAGGAAGCCGCGATCGTGAATCGAGATCGCGGCATCGTCTTCCGGCACGAGTCGGCCATCGAGCCAGACGATCATTCAACGACACGCCTCTCGCCCCCGTCCGCACCGAGCCTGGCCTCGAAGCCGGGCCGGCCCATGAGCGCGTACGTGAGCTGCTTGCCCAGCTCGACGCCGGGCTGATCGAGCGGGTCGACGCCGTAGAGCGCGCCCGCATACACGGTCGCGATCTGGAGCAACATCAGCAGCTGGCCGAGCGAATGCGCATCGATGCGCGGCAGCTCGATCGTCATGTTCATGCGTCCCCGGCTCGCGAGTGCAGCCGCCGTCGCCTGACGCTCCGCATCCAGCAGCTCGCCGAGCGTCCGGCCGCCGAGATACGCGAGCTCGTCGACACTGTCGTAGATGACCGGAATCGCAACGTCCCCCGGCAGCTCGCGCGAGGTGAGGAACGTGATCGTCTTGTCGAACGGTCCCTCGATGTAGAGCTGCACCTGGGAGTGCTGGTCGGTCGCACCGAGCGCCTTCACGGGCGTCGGCCCGCGGAACACTTCGGCGCCGCTCCGATCCTGCTGCTTGCCGAGCGACTCCGCCCAGAGCTGGCGGAACCAGTCGGCGATCGAGTAGAGACGGTCCGTGTACGCCATCATCACGTGGACCGAAGCAGCGTGCTCCGTGTCGGCGAGGTGCTGGAGTCCGGCGAACATTGCGGCCGGATTGGCGAACAGGTCGTCCGTGCGGCAGCGCTCGTCCATGGCCGCCGCACCGGCGAGGAGTGCCTCGATGTCGATGCCGGCGAGCGCGGCGGGCAGCAGGCCGACGGCCGAGAGCACGCTGAAGCGGCCGCCCACGTTCGGCGGCACCGGCAGAGTCGCGATTCCCTCCTCCGCTGCGAGCCGGCGCAGTACACCGCGCTCGGGGTCCGTCGTGAAGATGAGGTGACTGCGATAGTGATCGTCGTCCAGGGCCGCACGCAGCCGCTCCCGGACGATCATGAACTGCGCCATCGTCTCCGCTGTCGCGCCGGACTTGCTGATGACGTTGTACAGCGTCGTGCGGGGATCGAGGCGGTCGAGCAGCGGACCGATCGTCGACGGGTCGACGTTGTCGAGCACGTAGAGCCGCGGAAAGTAATCGCGCGCCTCTCCGTCCAGCTCGTTCCAGTGGGGCCGGAGCAGCGCATTCTGGAGTGCGATCGTGCCGAGCGCCGAGCCGCCGATGCCGAGCACGACGATCGTGTCGTACGCCTGGCCGAGTCCGTCCGCGAAGCTGCGAATGTGATCGACCGTCTCGCGCTCGTACGGCAACGCGAAGAAGCCCAGCTCGCCCGCAGTGCGCCGCCGCTCGATGTCGGCATACGCGTCGCGGAAGCGGGCGGCGAGCGCACGCAGCTGCTCGTCGGTGATGCCACGCCCGCCGACCGACGAGCCAGCGAGCATGCGTCCGTAATCCAGTGAAATGCGATCGGCCATGGCCATCCGTTTCAGTCGGGGATATCGATGACGAGTCCGTCGAACGCCGGCTCGATGCCGGGCGGCAGCGTGCTCGACAGTCGCGCATGCCCCAGGCGGTGTGTCATGTGCGTCAGGTACGTTCGCTCCGCCCCGATCTCGCGCGCGGTCGCCACGGCCTCCTCGATGTTGAAATGCGTCGGGTGCGGATTCCCCTCCCACAACGCGTTCAGCACCAGGACGCGCACGCCGTCGAGCGCCGCGCGCGTGGCTGCGGGGATCTGCTTCGCGTCCGTGACGTATGCCAGCTCGCCGATGCGGAACCCGAATACGTCCATGTCGCCGTGCGGCACGCGCAGGGGCAGCATCTCGAAGCCTGCAATGGTGACCGTGCCATCCGGATCGAAGTCGTGCAGCTGGATCTCGGGCTTCGTGGTCCCCTCGGGCGGGCGGTAGTTCGCGTCGAAGATGTACTGGAACTTGCGCCGCAGCGAAGCCGCAGTGACGGGGTCCGCGTGGGCAGGCAGGTTCTGCCGGAGCCGCGCCGAGAAGACGCGGAGATCGTCGATCCCGTGCGTGTGATCGGCGTGATCGTGCGTGAACCAGACCGCGTCGATGCGCGAGATGCCGGCTGCGAGCAGCTGGAGCCGCAGCTCGGGCGGTGTGTCGATGAGGATGCGGCGGCTCGCGTCATCGCTCTCGAGCAGGGCGGCATGGCGCGTACGCCGGTCGCGCGGATCGGACGAGGAGCAGACCTCGCAGCCGCAGCCGATCACGGGCACGCCGAACGAAGTGCCGGTGCCGAGGAAGCGCAGTCTCAAAGCACCTCGATGCGCAGCATGTTCGTGGTGCCACGCACGTGGAACGGGATGCCGGCGGTGACCACGATGCGCTGGCCCGGTTTCGCGATGCGGGCGCCGAGCAGGTGCTCGCGTGCCGCGTCGAGCATCCCCTCGTAACTCACTTCCGCGGTGCACATGACCGGCTGCACACCCCAGACGAGCGACAGCTGACGCCACGTGCGGATCTGGTCCGTCACACCGAGGATGGGGACGGGCGGACGGTAGCTCGATACCAGTCGCGTGGTGCCACCGGTCGTCGTGAACGTGACGACTGCCGGCGCACCGAGCAGACGCACGGCTTCGACGGTCGCCGCCGCGATCGCGTGCTCCGTCGGCGTCGCACCGAGCCGAAGGCGGTGCAGCATCGGTACGTCGTACTTCGGGCCCTCCTCGAACGCGCTGGTGCGCTCGATCTCGCCGGCAATGCGGACCATTGCCTCGACGGCGAGGAAGGGGTACTTGCCGGCGGCCGTCTCACCCGACAGCATGACGGCGTCCGTACCATCGAACAGCGCGTTGGCGACATCACTCGCCTCGGCACGGGTCGGACGCGGATACTCGATCATCGACTCGAGCATCTGGGTGGCCGTGATCACCGGTCGGCCGTGCAGGTTGGCCAGCTGGATGATCCGCTTCTGCGCGATCGGCACCTGCTCGAACGGCAGCTCCACGCCCAGATCCCCGCGCGCGACCATCACGGCATCCGTCAACGCCAGAATCGACTCGAGGTTCTCGAGCGCAGTGTCCTTCTCGATCTTCGCAACGATCAGCGTGCCTTCCGGGATCCGCTCACGGAGCTTGCGGATGTCATCGGGGTTCTGCACGAACGAGAGGCCGATGTAGTCGACATCCTGCGACACGGCGAACTCGAGGTCCTCGATGTCCTTCTCGGTGAGTGCCGGTGCGCTCACGTGGACGCCGGGAAGGTTCATGCCCTTGTGGTCCCGCAGCAGTCCGCCACGGACGACACTACAGATCACACGCGGCGACTCCACCTCGTGAACGCGCAGCTCCATGAGGCCGTCATCGAGCAGGATGCGGTTGCCGGGCCGTACATCCTCCGCCAGCGCCGCGTACGTCGTCGGAATCTCATCCGGAAGTGCGACATCCTCGGGTGCGAGCACGATGCGGTTGCGCTCGTGCAGGTTCACCGGCGCGGGCAGACTGCCGGTGCGGATCTTCGGTCCGCCGAGATCGGCGAGGATCGCCATGGGCTTGCCGACGGACGTGGCGGCCTCGCGCACCCATTGAATGACGCGGCCGTGACCCTCGTGGGTGCCGTGCGCGAAGTTGAGCCGCACCACGTCGACGCCGAGCTCCGCGAGCGCATGTACCCGGTCACGCTCCGCCGTGGCGGGGCCTATCGTCGCGACGATCTTCGTTCTCACTCGACCCTCATTTTCTCAGCATGCATGAACCACTTCGCCTGCGACGACGGTCGTGACGCAGCGCGCCTGCATGATCGTTTCGGGATTCTCGCAGGGATCGCGATCCCATGCGGCGAAGTCCGCGGCCGCGCCGGGCGCGAGCGAGCCCGCCGGTGCGTGCAGTCCGGCGGCACGTGCGGGACCGGTCGTGAAGCCGTGGAGCGCGCCGAGTGCATCGATGCGCTCGTCCGGAAACCACCCGCCCTCCGGCGCGCCGGTCAGGTCCTGGCGCGTGACGGCGGCGAAGAGGCCGCGCCGCGGATCGACGGGCTCGACGGGCACGTCGGAGCCGAAGGCGAGGATCGTGCCGAGGCGGTGCAACGAGCCAAACGCGTAAGTGCCGCGCGCGCGCTGCTCGCCCCAGTGGTCGTCGGCGGCGGACCAGTCGGTCATGAGGTGCGACGGCTGCATCGAGCAGACGATCCCCGCCCATGCCGCATCCGCCAGTCGCTCGACGGGACAGCACTGGAGGTGCTCGATGCGGTGAGGCACGGCGGCGACTTTCACGGCCGGGTCCGCGAGCACATCCAGCGCGAGCGACACCGCGGCATCGCCGATGGCGTGCACGGCACACGCGATGCCGTGTGCTGCCGCGCGCTGCACGCACGCCCGGAATTCCGCCGGATCCATCGTACGGATACCACAGCCGGAGCCGTCTTCGTACGGTTCGCGCATCCATGCCGTGCGTGAGCCGAGTGCGCCATCGAGGAACATCTTGACTGCGCCGATCCGGATCCAGTCATCGCCATCGCCGCTGCGCAATCCTGCCGTGATGGCGGCATCGAGCTGGTCGAGCGCAATGAGCTGAACGATGCGAAGTCGCAGCTCGTCGCGCTCCTGGAGGTGTCGCAGGACGGCGAGCGGATCGGGCTTCGTGAGGTGAATGCCCGGAAAGGAATGGATGCCGGTGATGCCGAGCGAGTGCAGCTCGGCCTGGGCATCGCGCACGGCGGCGGCGGCAGCAGCGAGCGATGGCGGCGCGATGTGCTGCGTGACGAGGCGACTCGCCCACTCGAGCAGCACGCCCGTCGGCTCGCCATCCGGCGACCGGACGATCGTGCCGCCCTCCGGGTCCGGCGTGTTCCGGTCGATACCGGCGAGCGCGAGGGCGGCACCGTTCACCCAGAGCGCATGCATGTCGTGACTCTGCAGTGCGGCGGGCCGGTCGATCGCGTCCAGCAGGACGCGGTGCGGGGCGGCGCCGTCCCAGCGGTGCGGGTTCCAGCCGCGGCCGCGCACCCAGGCGCCGGCAGCGCTGCCCTCCGCATGCCGCTGCACCAGCGCGGCGGCTGCGGCGGGCGAACGGGCATCGGCGAGGTCGACCTCGCGCCGGGCAAACGCCCATTCCGTGAGGTGCGCGTGCGCGTCCGTCAGGCCGGGCGTGATCGTCGCGCCCGGCAGATCGAGCGTACGCGGGCGATCCGCGGCGGCGCGCAGCGCGTCGGGCGCGCCGACGGCGACGACCCGCCCGTCCCGGATGAGGAGCGCAGTGGCGGCATCCGTGGTGTCGCAGGTGTGGATGCGATCGGCCAGGACGAGCAGATCCCGCCCGTGCTCCGGCGCTGCAGCGGTCATTGTTGACGCGGACGTAATGGTCGGCGATTCTGTCGCGTCATCCTAGGGGTGGGCGGCGCCCGGCGCAAACGCGACGGTGGGCCGGCAGGGCTCTTGCGGCCGGGGCGTGTCGATGGAGTACATCACGAGTGAACTCGAGATCGAGGAAGTCGCCGCGGCGCTGGCGCAGGCGCCGCTGTTTGCCGTCGACACCGAAGCGGCCGGCTATCATCGCTATCACGACCGGATCTGCCTGCTGCAGATCTCGACGCGGGATCAGACCTACCTGATCGACACGCTGAGCGTGCGCGGCCTCTCCGCCCTCGCCCGACTCTTCGCCGATACCGACCACGAGGTGGTGCTGCACGATGCGGATTACGACCTGCGGCTGCTCGCCCGTGATCACGACCTCCGGATCAGCGGTCTGTTCGACACCAAGCTCGCGGCCCAGCTGCTCGGCGAGCCTGCATTCGGCCTCGGCGCGCTCGTCGAGAAATACCTCGGGCGCCGCCTGGACAAGAAGTACCAGCGCGCGGACTGGGCCCAGCGGCCGCTGCCGCCGGAGATGCTGTCCTATGCAGCGGAGGATACGATGCATCTGCCCGCGCTGCGCGATCGGCTGCGGACCGAGCTGGAATCGGCGGGGCGAATGCACTGGGCCATCGAGGAGTTCGAGATCCGCGAGCAGACGCGATGGGATGACGCGCAGGCGAACGGTGCCGGCTACCTGCGGATGAAGAACACGCGCGATCTGACGCCGCGCCAGCTCGCGGCGTTGCGCGAGCTGCACGAATGGCGCGAGGAGCTCGCCGAACGGCGCGATGTCGCGACCTTTCGCGTGGTGGGCAACGAAGCGCTGATCGCAGCCGCACGCGCCCTGCCCCGCGATGTCCGCGACCTGGCGCGGACACAGGGAGTGCCGGGCAGCATCGCGGAGCGGTACGGTGCCGAGATGATCGCGGCCGTTAACCGCGCCCTGTCGCTGCGCGAGACGGAGCTGCCGCGTCGCGATCGCGGTCCGCGCCGGCCGCCCCCCGATGCGGAATTCGAGGCGCGCGTGGAGAAGCTCAAGCGCGTGCGCGACGCGGCCGCCGATACACTCGGCCTGGACCGCGGATTCCTGATGCCGCGGCAGCAGCTGGAAGCAATTGCGCGTCAGCGGCCGGGAAACGAAGCGGAGCTGATGGAAGTGGCGGACATGCGGCGCTGGCAGGTCGAGGCCCTGGGCAGGAAGCTGCTTGCCGCACTCGCGTAGCGCGGCGATCCGGCGCTCAGCCCTGCCAGGGATCGAAGCCGAACGTGAGGTAGTCGTTCGGCCTGCCCTCGACCCCGTCGATGGCGGCATCGAGCTGGGCAAGAACCTCGTCACTCTCACCGGCACCGCCGGCCGCCGCACGGATCGACTGTAGCAGCGGCCGGATCTCCTTCGGCCGGAGCAGGACGTATGCCTTCGGCGGATTCTCACCGCCGCGCGGAAGAATGACCAGGTCGACGAGGTCCGTCTCCTGCGATATCTTCCACACGTCCGCCGTCTTCTTGAGCAGCTTGTCGGCCGTCTTGACATCGGTGTGAAGCGTGCGGACCATCCGCTGCGCCTCGCGGTCGCCGGCGTCGGCTCGCTGACGGGAGAAGCGGCGACCCAGGGCCTCGGCGCTGTCGTCCTCGCGCTTCTCCGCGGTGCGCGACAGCAGTACTCCGACGTAGGCGTAGATACCGAGGACGAGGGGTACCGGGTCGAGTACGATCCGCGTCAAATCGAGCCTCCGACGGTGACGGTGGTGCCGCCACGGGCGGCGGACCCCAACAATGGAGACAGGCAAACGGTGCGTCAATCGGAGGATGGCATGAGCCTGAGGACGATCCGGCTGTGGATAGTCGTGGCGGGATGTGCGGTACTGCTCTCCGGGTGCCGGGATAACGGGCTGGCAGACCGCAACCTGCCGCTCGCGGAGGCGCGGACGAGAGAGTTCCGGTATCCCACCTACGAGCCCACTCCCGACAACGCGCCCATCGCGCTGGCCGGACGCCACTGGATCCGGGCTCTGCGCGAGGAAACCGTTCCACAGCGCCTGCTCGTCCGGGTGGGCGATGCGGCCGGCACGCCGCTCTACGCGCTGCGCAGCGAGCGGGCGCCCTACAGCCGGTTGTATGCACCCGTATCGCCGAACCGCTGGGCACCGTATCTGCGCCTGAACTGAACGACCGCTGATCGCGCTGCTGCAGTCCGGACTGGGGAGCACACTCGAGCAGAGTCCTCTGCTCGCGCTGCTCACCATGTTCGGAGCCGGGCTCGTCACGAGCCTGACGCCCTGCGTATATCCGATGATCCCCATCACTGCGGGCGTGATCGCGGGCACTGCCGGCGATGCGGCGCCGCGACGACGCATCGTGCTGCTCACGCTCACGTACGTCGCCGGGCTCGCCCTGCTTTATGCGGTGCTCGGGCTGATCGCAGGGATGAGCGGCACGCTGTTCGGCACCGTGTCCGCCAGCCCGTGGGCGCGCTTCGCGATCGGCAACCTCCTCCTCATCTTCGGACTCGCCATGCTGGACGCGATCCCCGTCCGCGTGCCTCAGCGGGTCACGACCTGGGCGAGCGGCCTCGGCGGCGGCTCCTATCCCGCCGTCTTCCTGCTCGGCGCGACGTCCGGCGTCGTCGCGGCGCCGTGCGGCGCGCCCGCGTTCGCCGCCGTCCTGACCTGGGTGGCCACCACCGGCAGCCCTGCGCTCGGATTCCTCTACCTCTTCGTGTTCTCTCTCGGGATGACCGCGTTGCTCGTGGCGGTCGGCCTCTTTTCGGGCACGCTCGCGCGCCTGCCGCGGTCGGGAACCTGGATGGTCTGGGTCAAGCGGCTCGCGGGCGCGATCCTCATCGCCATGGCGGAGTACTACTTCATCCAGATGGGCATGGTGCTGTGACGCGGAATGGAGTCAGCTGATGGATGGATCTGCAATGCGACGGACCTGGCTGGTGCTCGCGGCCGGCCTGCTGATGTCGGGTACGACCTCGTCGCTGCACGCGCAGGATGTGGGACTGCCGATCGGTGCGGTCCCGGACCCCGTGCAGCTGGAGGATCTCGACGGCAACGCCGTCGATCTCGCTGCCATCACGGCCGGCAAGCCGACACTGATCGAGTTCTGGGCGACGTGGTGTCCGCTCTGCGCGGCACTCGAGCCGCGGATCACCGCGGCGAAAAGGGAGCACGGTGACGCGCTCGAGGTGGTGATCGTCGCCGTCGGTGTCAATCAGACACCGCGCTCGATCCGCCGCCACATCACACGGCACGCGCAGCCGGGACGCGTACTGTTCGATGCGCGCGGCCGCGCGACGCGCGCGTTCATGGCACCCACGACGTCGTACATCGTCGCACTCGATGCGCAGGGTCGCGTGGTGTATACCGGCGTCGGCGAGCATCAGGACATCGCAGGAGCGGCGCGGAAGGCACTCGGCCGGTAGATTCGCGGCTGCGGGGCTGCGTCAGCCGCCGAACGGATTCGTCTTGCAGAGAAAAGCGCGAGGGACTGCGAGCTCGGGAGGCCCGATCGCGCACGGCCGATTTCCCGCGATGCATCGATCAATGCCACATGAACGACCCGCAGCCGACGCTCCCGCGCGTGTGCGCAGTGCGCACGACCTGTCTCGTAGGTCTCCGGGCCGCCCCGTGCGTGCGGGTCGTTCTTCCCGGCACATCGCCGACGAACGTCGCGCTCTCGTTCTGCGCGATCGAATCCGTCGTTCTTTCCCCGGATCCGTCCACGCGCTCGATTGAGCGCTGAATCAGGAATCTCCCCCCATCACTGCGCGGAATCCGGTGGTAGCGTGTTGCGTATCGCCTCCGCAAGCTCCTCGTACGCCGTGGGGTCCACTTCCCTGAACGGCACGGCGCGGTAGGCGATCCGGCCGTCCGGCCCGACGATGAACAGGTTCCGGTTCGTCACCGGCGCGCGCGCCGACAGGGCGCCGTACATCCTGCCGACTGCGAGCGCGCTGTCGCTCGCCATCAGGAACTGGAACTGGTCGTCCCGCGCCCACTCGTACAGCGCCTGCACCGGATCGGCGCTGATCGCGATGAGCACGACGTCCTGCCCGCTGTTGAAGACCTGCGCGTACTGATCACGGTACGCGTGCATTTGGATCGTTCAGCCGCGGGTTCGTGCCCTGAAGAAGAACGCGAGGACGACGGTCCTGCCGGAGAAGTCGCTGAGCCGGATCTCGTCGCGCAGCACGCCGTACCGCGTAGCGCCCGGCAACGCGAAGTCCGGCGCCATGGCGCCGACCTCGAGCGGCGTCGGCATCTCGGGATCCTGCGCTGCGAGGGGCGCCGCGAGCGCGGCGGCCAGAAGGGCTGACACGGCAATACGCATGAGGATGTGGGCTCCGGGTTGAAGGGGGTCCAGGTCCAAGATGCCCGCGTGAAAGCCGGGCGGCAAGCTCGCGGACGCGGCACCAGATTTCTGTTCTGGCCGATCCGACCAGCATCCTGGCCGTAGCCATGCGCGGCGGGCGCCGGTCCGGCCGCAGCCTGCCGCGGCGCTCGCCGGCGTCCGGGCAGATTGGACAGCCGCGCTCCCGGGCGCGATTCTGCCCGGATGAGTCAGAACAGAAATCTGGTGCCGCGTCCGCTCGGCGGGCCGCCGCGTCCGCTCGGCGGGCTCCGCGTCCTCGAGCTCGCACAGAACCTGGCCGGCCCCTACTGCGCCCAGATCCTGGCGCAGCTCGGCGCCGATGTCATCAAGGTCGAGCGTCCGGACGGCGATTCCGCGCGTGCCTGGGGACCGCCGTTCATCGACGGACAGGGCTCCATCTTCGCCGCTGCGAATCGCGGCAAGCGGAGCATCACGCTCGATCCGGGTGCCGATCGCGACCGGCGCGTGCTGCGCGAGCTCATCGAGCGCAGCGACATCCTGATCGAGTCGTTCCGGCCGGGCACGTTCGCCCGGCTGGGGTTCGACTACGACACGGTTCACGGCTGGAACCGCTCTCTCATCTACTGCTCCGTGCTCGCGTATGGCGAGCGCGGGCCGCTGCGCGAGCTGCCCGGCTTCGATCCGCTGATGCAGGCGCACGGCGGACTGATG
This sequence comes from Longimicrobiales bacterium, assembly GCA_036374995.1. Classification (GTDB taxonomy): domain Bacteria; phylum Gemmatimonadota; class Gemmatimonadetes; order Longimicrobiales; family RSA9; genus SH-MAG3. Next base: position 55,286 of record DASUSS010000098.1, read on the forward strand.
TCGATCACGGGCGATCCGGACACGCGTGGCGCCCGCGTCGGCACCTCGGTCGTCGATATGGGAACCGGGATGTGGCTCGTGATCGCGATCATGGCCGCACTGCGCGAACGGGATCAGACCGGGAACGGCACCCGGCTGAGCGTATCCCTGTACGATACCGCACTCGCATGGAACGCGTATCACATCGCGGGCTGTCTGGAGACGGGCTTCGTCCCGCGGCCGATGGGATCCGAGCTGGCCATGATCGCGCCGTACGGCGCGTTCGCTACCACAGACGGCGAGATCATGATCGCCGCGGCGAACGACGGCCTCTTCAACCGCCTCTGCGATGCCGTTCGGCTGACCGACGCGAAGGAGGACGGCAGGTTCGGCACGAATGCCGATCGCGTCGCGCACCGTGCCGAGCTGAACGCGCTGCTGAAGGCACGCACCGCCACCTTCGCAACGAACGATCTGCTCGCGCTGCTCAGGGAGCACGGAGTGCCGTGCGCACCGATCCATGACATCGGGCAGGTCTGCGCGGACGAGCAGACGCTCGCGAGCGGAATGATCGATCGCAGCGCGGCGCCGGCGGGGATGACGCTGCCGATCCGCTTCGGGGGCGAGAGGCCCGCCGCCGGAGCGGCTCCGCCCCGGGCCGGCGAGCACACTACGTCGATCCTCGCGGAGCTGGACCGCGCCTGAACCTGCGATGCTCCTGTCGCTGCCGCGCGTCAGCCGCGCGGTGCCGCCGCCTCCGCCCGCTGCAG
>DASUSS010000099.1:0-15506 GCA_036374995.1 Longimicrobiales bacterium
CGGCGGCGTGCGTTGAAGCGGACCTGGCACCCCTTTTTCCAAAATGCCCATCGGGCCATGGCCAGCGCCGCGGCCCGGGCGGGCGGCGCGGCCCGTGGCGCGGTGCCGCCGGGAGCCGCCGCCCCGGCGGCCATGGCCCGATGGGCATTTTGGAAAAAGGGGTGCCAGGTCCGTGACATCCCACTCGGCCGTGCTGTAGATTGATCGGAGACCGTACTCTTCAAGGAGCCCGCGATACTCGAGACGAAGGACCCCAGCGAGCGCGCCGTGCTGGTGGCCGCGCCGTTGAAATCGATGCCGTTGCAGGACGCCGATGAGCACCTGGCGGAGCTCGGTCGGCTGACGGACACGGCCGGCGCGGAGGTCGTCGGCACGCTGCAGCAGCGGCTGGATTCACCCCACCCGAAGTTCTATCTCGGCGAAGGCAAGGTGAGCGAGCTGCGCGATCTCATCGGGGAGAGGCGCGCCACGCTGGTCATCTTCGACGAGGAGCTGTCGCCGGCGCAGGGGAAGAACCTGGAGGACGCGCTGCGGACGCGGGTGATGGACCGGGCGGAGCTGATCCTGGACATTTTCGCGACGCGCGCGCGCACGGCGGAAGCGCAGATGCAGGTGGAGCTCGCGCAGCTGCAGTACATGCTGCCGCGGCTGAAGCGGATGTGGACGCACCTCTCGCGCATCCGCGGCGGTATCGGTTTTCGCGGCCCGGGTGAGACGCAGCTGGAGACGGACCGTCGACTGATCAGCCGGCGTATCGGGGATCTGCGCGAGAAGCTGGAGGTGGTGGCGCGGCGCCGCGAGACGCAGCGCAAGGGCCGCTCGGAGGAGTTCACGGCGGCTCTCGTGGGCTACACGAACGCGGGCAAGTCGTCGATCCTCGGCGCGCTGTCCGGCGCGGAGCTGTTCATCGAGGACCGCCTGTTCGCCACGCTGGACCCGTCGACGCGCGCAGTGGAGCTGGAGCCCGGCATGAAGGCGCTGGTGACGGACACGGTGGGGTTCATCCGCAAGCTGCCGCACCATCTCGTCGCGTCGTTCAGTGCGACGCTGGAGGAGGCGATGACGGCGGACGTGCTGTTGCACGCGATCGATGCATCGCATCCGGGCTGGGAGGAGCAGAAGGAAGTCGTGGAGGATGTCCTGCGTCAGCTGGGCCTCGCGGAGCGCCCGACGATCCTGGTGTTCAACAAGATCGACCGGCTGACGCACGGTGAGGAGTCGGCGTTCCGCGCGCGGGTGCGCGCACTGTACGATGCGCCGATGGTCTTCACGTCGGCGGTCGAGGCGGATGGGCTCGCGGAGCTGAAGGCGGCGCTGCTGGTGGAGCTGCGGAAGCAGCGGCCGGAGGTGCGCGTGGAGATCCCGTACGCGGACGGCGAGGCGCTGGCGACCGTGTACCGCGAGGGTGAGGTGCTGCTGCGGGAGGAGAACGGCGCGAGTGTCGGCATCGTCGCGCGCCTGCCGCGGGCGACACTCGGACGGCTGCGCAGCCGCAGCGGGATCGTGGTGACGGAGGCGTGAGCGAGGAGCGGAGCGGGCTCGACAGCGTCGTCATCATCGGTCCCGGTCGCATGGGTCTCGCGCTCGGCGCCGCACTGCATCACGAGCAGGCGATCGACCGGCTGACGTATTTCGGCCGCGCCGTCGAGCCGCCGCCGCACCCGCTCTTCGATCGCAACCCGCACCCGCTCGAGGGCGAGCCGGAAGCCGCCGCGGAGTATCGTATGCTGCCGGCTCTGCCGCCGCCCGGCACGACGATCGTGATCCTCGCCGTTCCCGATGATGCGCTGCCGGAGGTCGTGCACGATCTCGCGATGATGGGCGCGGCGCCGCGCGGCTGCGCCGCGCTGCACCTGTCGGGCGCACTGTCGACCGATGCGCTCGAGCCGCTGCATCATCGCGGCTACGCGATCGGGTCGATGCATCCGCTCATGGCCGTGGCGGACCCGTGGCTGGCGGGCGAGCGGCTGGTCGGCGCGGCGTTCGCCATGACGGGCGAGCCGGCGGCGATCACGGCAGCGCGGCGGATCGTTGCGGATCTGGGCGGCGTTCCGCTCACAATCCCGGCGGTGCAGCGGCCGGTCTACCATGCGGCTGCGGTCGTGGCATCGAACTACCTCGTCGCGCTGATGGGCGCGGCGGTCCGGATGCTGGGGCAGGCCGGGATCGACGAGCAGGACGCGGTGCGCGCGCTGATGCCGCTGCTGCGCGGCACACTCGACAACATCGAGCAGCTGGGCGTGCGGGCGGCCGTCACCGGCCCGATCGCGCGCGGCGATGTGGATACCGTGCGGCTGCACCTGGCGCGGTTGTCGGACGAGGATCGGGTGCTATATTGCGGCCTCGGTCTCGAGCTTCTGCGACTGGCGCGGGCGGCGGGACTCGACGAGACACGGGCCGCCGAGATCGAAGCGCTGCTTACCTCCGGCTGATGCGTCTTCACATCAACGTCGATCACGTCGCGACCGTGCGCCAGGCGCGTCGAACGGACGAGCCGGATCCCGTGCGCGCCGCCGTGCTCGCGGAGCTGGGCGGAGCCGACGGGATCACGGTCCATCTGCGCGAGGACCGGCGCCACATCCAGGACCGTGACGTCCGCCTGCTCCAGCAGACGGTGCGCACGGGCGTGAACCTCGAGCTCGCCGCGGCGAGCGATGTGGTCGACATCGCGTGCGAGCTGCGTCCCATGGCCGCCACGGTCGTGCCGGAACGGCGCGAGGAGATCACGACGGAAGGTGGGCTGTCCCTCGAGGGCGAGAGCGGTCGCCGCGTGGCGGAGGTGGTCGGGCGCCTGCGCGAGCGCGGCATCCGCACTGCGCTGTTCATAGGGCCGGACCTGACGACGATCGATGCCGCGGCGGAGCTGCGCGTCGCGGCGATCGAGCTGCACACGGGCGAGTTTGCCGAGGCGTTCAGGTCGGTCCATTCGCCGGCCGGCCGGAAAGCGGTCGCGCACGAGCTCGCGCGGCTGCGACGCGCGGCGACGCATGCGCACGGCATCGGCATCGACGTGCACGCCGGCCACGGCCTGACGTACGAGAACGTCGCGCACGTGGCTGCGATCGGCGAGATCGAGGAGTTGAACATCGGGCACAGCGTGATCAGCCGCGCCGTGTTCATCGGGATGGAGCGCGCGGTCCGGGAGATGCGGGACGTCATGCGTGAAGCGCGTCGCGCGGCGCTGCATGGAGACTAGGAGATGGCCACGCTGAACGACTATTTCCGCACGGAAGCACGTGACTTCCTCAAGGCCGTGGAGCGCGGCCTCCAGCGCAAGCCCGCTCCCGATGCCGCCGAGCTGCATCGCGTCGTGCGCGGGCTCCGCGGCACGGCCCAGATGGCGCGCGAGCAGCGCGTCTTCGAGGTCGCTTCCGCATTCGAGTCCGTGACGCGCTCGCTCGCCGGCGGCGCGCTCGCGTGGTCCGATGACCTCGCCGGGCGCGCGCGCGCCACGCTCGCTGACATCCGTACGCTGCTCGACGGATCTGGCGACGATGAGCACCTCGATACGGTCGCGGCCGGCGCGTCCGGACGCTGGCGCGATGCGGCTGCGGAACCCGCTCCGAGCGCTGCGCCCGCACCGGCGGCCGGCGACGGTACCCGCGAGTTCCGCGAGTTCGCTGCGCGCGAGGCGGCGGGCATCGCCGACGTGCTCGACCGCGGCGTGCTCGAGCTCCAGGCGGACCCGATGGATCGCGAGCCGCTCAAGGCGATCCTGCGGCGGCAGCGCGCACTGCTCGGCGCCGCGCGGCTCGAGGAGATCCCGATCATCGCCGAGATCCTGCGCGCCGTCGAGGACCTCACGCGTGTCATCGCGAAGCTCGACATCGGTGTGAAGCGCGAGTGGCTCGACATCTACCGCGTCGCGCGCGACGGGCTCCAGTCGACGATCGCACCACTGCTCCGCAACGAGCTGCCGGAACCGACCCACGCCGTGAGCCGGCTGCGGCACATGCACGAGGAGCTGCTCGAGCGATACGGCGGCGATGTCGCGGCGGAGCCGCCGGCCGACGGCTTCGCGGATGCGCCGGTGTCGCATCAGCCGGTCGTGCCGTTCGTCGCACGCACACAGGCCGGCCCGCCGGCGGCGGCGCCCCGGCCCGCGCCGCCCGCCGGGCCGGCACAGGCGCCACCGCCGCCGGCGGTGTCGGCCGGTCCTGCGCTGACGCCGCCCGCGACGACTGCCGCTCCCGGCGAGGAGCAGGGCGCCGGGCTGCTCGAGCTGGAGGAATCCAGCGTCGTCGCGGCGACATCGGACGAGGTGTCGGCCGCCGAGGCGTCGGCGGCGGAATACATCGAGATCGACACGCTGTCGTACACGCGCGAGGACGCACTGCGGCGCGCGCTCGAGCTGCGCGAGACGATCGCGCGTGGAGCCGCGCACGATCCGCAGCTGCGCGAGGCCGTCGACGAACTGTTCGACCTGATCCGCATCGCACTCGGGTGAACGAGGCGCGCGTGAGCGGCGCCCGCGCGCCCGTGCGCCGGCGTCTGCTCGACTGGAAGGCCGTCGTCGGCATCCTGATCAGCGCGGCCGCGCTCTATTTCACGTTCCGCCGCATGGAGCTCGGCGGCGTCATCGGCGAGCTGCGCGCCGCCGACCCGTTCCTCTTCCTGCTCAGCTCCGCCGCCGTCACGTTCGTCTTCTGGATCCGCGCCTGGCGCTGGCGGGCGATCCTCGCACCCGTCGCCGTGACGCCGTTCCGGTCCCGCTTCGCCGCCGTGACGATCGGCTTCATGGGCAACAACGTGCTTCCCGCGCGCGTCGGCGAGTTCATGCGGGCGTACGCACTGTCGCGCAGCGAGCCCGTACCGATCGTCTCGTCGTTCGCGTCGCTCGTGATCGAGCGCATCTTCGATGGCGTGCTCGTCATCACGCTGCTGTTCGTCGCCATGGCGATGCCCGACTTCCCGCCGTTCAGCGGCACGCAGGAGTTCCGCCTGCCGGGCGTCGCCACGACGATCACGATCGCGGGTCTCGCGCGCAGCTTCGGCGTCGTGGTCGGCGTCGTGCTCGTGGGCGTCCTGCTGCTCGTCATATTTCCGCGTCAGGCCGTTGCCGTGCTCGAGTCGGCCGTGCGTGTGCTGCCGAAGCGAGTCCGCCGCCCGATCGTCGATGCGCTGGAGGCGTTTCTCGGCGGCGTCGGCGTGCTTCGCAACCCCAGGCACCTGCTCAGCACGACCGCATGGTCAATCGCGCTGTGGGTCTACAATGCGCTCGGTGCCTGGATCGCGTTCCGGGCGTTCGGCATCGACCTGCCGTTCACGGCCGCGCTCTTCATCCAGTCCGCCATTGCGCTCGCCGTGTCGATCCCGTCGGCACCGGGCTTCGTCGGCATCTATCACGGCATGGCCGTCTTCGTGCTGTCGACGCTGTGGGGCGCGCCCGCCGAGCGCGCCGGCGCGTTCGCCATCGGCTTTCACCTCGCCGGATTCATCCCCGTCACGCTGATCGGTCTGTACTACGCGTGGCGCATGGGCATCTCGTTCGGCGAGGCCGCCGCGAGCGAGGAGATCGTCGAGGAGTCCGTCGAGCGCGCGAGCGGCATCGATCCGCTGGACGACGGGCGGGACGAGAAGGCGTGAGATGAGCGCGGCGCCCCGCACGCGACCGGCGCACGCGAAGCTCAACCTCGCGCTCCGCGTGCTCGCGCGCGAGCACTCCGGCTACCATCAGATCGAAACGATCTTCTGCGCGCTCGAGCTCGCCGATGAGGTGGCGGTCACGCTCACGAATGCGGGCATCACGCTCGAGGTCGCTGCGCCCGCGGACGAGGCGGGGCCGCCCGCGGACCTCGGTCCGACGGGGCAGAACCTGGCGTACCGGGCCGCGTCGCTGTTCGCGCGCAGCGTCCCGCTGGACCGCGGCATCGACATCCGGTTGACGAAACGGATTCCCGCCGGGGCCGGTCTGGGCGGCGGCTCGAGCGATGCCGCTGCGGTGCTCGCGGTGCTGAACGACCTGCACGGCCGGCCGCTCTCGGCCGCCGAGCTGCTCGGTCTCGGTGCCCGGCTCGGCAGCGACGTCCCGTTCTTCCTCACCGGCGCGACGCTCGCCCTCGCCTGGGGCCGCGGCGGACGCATCGCGCCGCTCCCGCCGCTGCCGCCCGCGACCGTGCTGCTCGCCGTACCGCCGGAGCGCGTGTCCACTGCCGACGCCTACGCCGCGCTCGCCGCCGCACAACCGGAAGCGCCGGCTCTGTTCGCGGCGCCGCGCAGCTGGCTGGATGTCGGCGCGATCGCGCACAACGACTTCGAGCGGCCGATCTTCGAGCGACATCCGCGGCTCGCGGACATCCGGCAGCAGCTCCAGGATGCGGGCGCCATCGTTGCGCGCATGACCGGGACGGGCAGCGTCGTGTTCGGCGTGTTCGATGACGCACGTCGCGCGGACACGGCCGCGCGCGACATCACCGCCGCGCATCCGGACGTGCCGACCATCATCACGCGGACAGCGCAGGTCCTGTCGGCCGGGGATGAGGATGGGGGTCGGGCAGTTCCCGGGGGTGGATTCGAACCACCATTGGCGGATCCAAAGTCCGCAGTCCTGCCATTGGACGACCCGGGAATGCACACAAACTAACGGCACCCACCACGCGCACGAAAGCCGCACATTTTCGCGTCCGGCCGCGCCGCAGCGCGCGGATTTGCCTCCGCAGCAGGCCGCCGGCTACACTGTCCGGACGCGCGCAGCGCGTGCAGCAGAGGTTCACTCTGATTCAGGAGCAGCGACATGGCCGCAGTGCGCCGACCGGGTCGATCGCCCGGTGAAGGTGTCCGGCGCAAGCTCGAGGTCGCGTCAGCGATGGCGTGGGAGTCACTGGTCGAGGCGCACGTCGATCAGGCGACGCGGTTCGTCTCACTGCTCGCCGGCTACGAGCCCATCGAGGATGCGTTGCCGCGCTACTTCCGCGAGATGGACATCCAGGCGACCATGGCCGCCGCCGTGCGCACGCGCGTGTTCACCGCCATCGACGAGGAAGAGCCGCCGGACGGGTCCGGCGACCTCTTCGAGGACGCCACGCTCGCATTCCCACGCGGTACGCGCGCCGACCACTTCGACGACGACGACGATGGCTGGGACCTGCTGCGCCGGCCGCAGCGCGTCGTGCGCGGCGTGATCCGGCGCCAGCGCCGGAACGAGGAGATGGAGCGCATCGTCCAGCTCGCGATCGCGCGGGCGGAGGAAGTGCTCATCCGCAAGCACATCGAGAACGCCATCGGCTTCGTCGCGCTGCTGGCCGACGAGCCGTTCGAGCGGGCGATCGAAGCGTATCTGAGCGCCGTCGACCTCACCGGCGGAAGGGCACAGGCCGTCTTCCAGAGGACGATGGCGAAGCTCGCCGACGTGCATCTCGGGCCCGGAAGGTCCGCCGCCATCGGGTGACCGCGGACCGGCGGCGACAGCTCCCGCCCGCGTCCGTGACGCCTTGCCGTCAAACCCCCACCGCGATTAGCTTGCCCGGCTGTCGTGCCCGTTAGCAGCCCCTGAACCGGCAAAGAATGGTCGAGCACCCCGCGCAGGCGCCCCTGCTCCTGCTCTCCGGCACCGCGAACCGTCCGCTCGCGGAGGAGATCGCGAGGCACATGGGTCTGCCGCTTGGCGACTCGACGGTGAAGCGGTTCGCGGATGGCGAGATCTTCGTGCGCATCAACCAGAACGCCCGCGGCCGGGATGTGTTCATCATCCAGCCGACGCCGCCGCCGGCCGAGAGCATCATGGAGCTGCTGCTCCTGATCGATGCGGCGAAGCGCGCGTCCGCGGCACGCGTCACGGCGATCATCCCGTACTTCGGCTATGCGCGCCAGGACCGCAAGGACCAGCCGCGCGTCGCGCTGGGCGCGAAGCTGGTCGCGAACCTGATCGAGGCCGCGGGGGCGGACAAGGTGCTGGGAATGGACTTCCACACGCACCAGATCCAGGGCTTCTTCGACGTGCCCGTGGATCACCTGTACGCGGCGCCCGTGCTGACGCACTACTTCCGGGAGCTGAAGCTGGACAACCCGGTCGTGGTGGCGCCCGACGTCGGTGCGGCGAAGATGGCGCGCGGATTCGCGCGCCGGATGAACGCGAGCTTCGCGATCATCGACAAGCGGCGACCGCAGCAGAACGTCGCCGAAGTGATGGAGGTGGTGGGCGAGGTGGAGGGCCGGCCGTGCATCATCGTCGACGACATGATCGACACGGCCGGCACGCTGGTCAGCGTGGTCGACGCGCTGAAGGATCGCGGCGCGCAGGAGATCTACGCCGCGGCGACGCACCCGATCCTGTCGGGCCCGGCACGCGACCGCCTGAGCGCGTCGGCCGTGCAGGAGGTCGTCGTCACGAATACGCTGCATGTGCCGGAGGCGAAGCGGTTCGACAAGCTGCGCGTCCTGTCGATCGCCGAGCTGCTGGCGCGGGCGATCCGGTACACGCACTCGAACGAGTCGGTCAGCCAATTGTTTGACTAGAGGAGAAGGACCATGGCGACGAACGCGAGACTGAACGCGGAGCCGCGGCAGGACCACGGCAAGAGCGCGACGCGCAAGATGCGCGCGTCGGGCCGGATCCCGGCCGTCGTATACGGTCACGGCGAGGAGACGCGGATGCTGAGCGTCGATGCGCACGAGCTCGATCAGCTGTTCTCGCGGGTGCACTGGGAGAACACGATCATCGAGCTGAAGATCAAGGGCGAGCGGTCGGCGGTGCGCACACTCGTGCGCGAGGTGCAGTCGCATGCCTACAAGCCGCACGTGCTGCACGTCGATTTCCAGCAGATCCACGCGGGCGAGACGGTCCACGTGTCGGTGCCGATCCGCCTGATCGGCAACGCGCCGGGCGTCAAGGAGGGCGGTGTGCTGACGCAGCCGGAATCGGACCTCGACATCCGCTGCACGCCCGACCGGATCCCCGAGTACCTCGAGGTCGACATCTCGCAGCTGGGCATCGGCGACGCGGTTCATCTGCGCGACATCGCGCTGCCGGATGGCGTCGTGACGGACACCGATCCGGACCGCACGATCTGCAGCGTGGCGCCGCCGACGGTCGCGCCGGCTCCGGAAGCGGCCGCCGAGGTCGTGGAGGAGGAAGGTGCGGAGCCGGAGGTGATCCGCCGCGCGAAGGAAGAGGAAGAGTAGCCGCAGCGCGCGTGAAGGTCGTCTGCGGTCTCGGCAATCCGGGAGCGGAGTACGAATCGACGCGACACAACGTCGGCTGGTGGGTGGTCGAGGAGGCGCAGGCGACGTGGCGCTTCCCGGAGTTCCGGCGCGTGGGCAAGGCCTGGCACAGCGCCGGCCGGATCGCGGGACAGGACGTGCTGCTGCTCGAACCGCTCACGTTCATGAACCGCAGCGGCGCGGCGCTCGCGGGGCTCGCAGCTGCGGACGACTTCGATGTCACGCGCGACCTGCTCGTCGTCGTGGACGACACGGCGCTGGACCTCGGACGTGTGCGGATCCGCGCGGGCGGCAGTGCGGGCGGGCACAACGGCCTGAAGTCGGTGGAGGCGACGCTGCGCACGCGCGATTACGCGCGCCTCCGCATCGGTGTCGGCGCTCCGCCGCCCGGCTGGGACCTGGCGGAGTGGGTGCTCTCACCGTTCTCCGAGGACGAGGAGAGGGGCATCACCGAGCTGCTGCCGGCGCTGGTGGACGCAGTCCGCACGTGGATCGAAGAGGGCGTCGATGCCGCCGCGAACCGGTACAACCGCTAGTCGTACGGTCCGCATGCGGGCCGCAGCCGTATCGAGCGATCGTGGTCGAAGTGACAACCCGGACCGGGGCGCGGCCCCGGCACTGAACGTGGAGGCGATGTGACGGAATTGACCGCACTGGCGCAGTGGTCGCCGATCGTGGGCCTGGTCGGCCTGGTCGGCGCCCTGGCGCTGTACGTGTACATCAACCGGCAGAGCAGCGGCACCGATCTGATGGCGGAGCTGGCCGACCGCATCCACGAGGGTGCGATGGCGTTCCTGCGCCGCGAGTACTCGGTGCTGGCCATCTTCGTCATCATCGTGGCCGCGCTGCTGTTCTGGGCACTCGGGATGGAGACGGCGCTCGCGTACATCAGCGGTGCGCTGAGCTCCGTGCTCGCCGGCTTCTTCGGCATGTCGGCCGCGACCCGCGCGAACGTGCGCACGGCTGCCGCCGCGAAGGAGTCCGGCAGCGGCAAGGCGCTGCGCATCGCGTTCTTCGGCGGCGCGGTCATGGGCCTGTCGGTCGCCGCGCTCGGCCTGGTCGGGATCGGCGCGTGGTACTTCATCTACGGCGCGCAGGCGATCAGCGACGCGGAGTTCCTGAACTTCGGCCGGATCATCAGCGGCTTCGCGATGGGTGCGAGCTCGATCGCGCTGTTCGCGCGTGTCGGCGGCGGCATCTACACGAAGGCCGCCGACGTCGGCGCGGACCTCGTCGGCAAGGTCGAGGCCGGGATCCCGGAGGACGATCCCCGCAATCCCGCCACGATCGCCGACAACGTCGGTGACAACGTCGGCGACGTCGCGGGCATGGGCGCCGACATCTTCGAGAGCTACGTCGGCTCCGTCATCGCCACGATCGCGATCGCCGCATCGAGTCCGTTCTACGCCGATGCGCGTGTCGAGGCGATCGCACTGCCGATCCTCACGATCGTCGTCGGCCTGATCTCGTCGCTGATCGGCATCGCGCTCATGAAGACGCTCGAGAGGTACAGCCCCGCGTCCGCGCTCCGCAACGTGACGTTCATCGCGGCCGGACTCTTCCTGCTCACCATGTACTTCGTCGTCGGCGCGCTCGGCTTCCAGATCTTCGATCCGGAGACAGCCCGCAGCTACTCCGCCATCGGTCCGTTCTGGGCGCTCGTCGCCGGCTCGCTCGTCGGCATCCTGATCGGTCTCGTCACGGAGTACTACACGGCCGCGAAGCCGGTGCGGCGCATCGCCGAGGCGAGCCAGACCGGCTCCGCAACGAACATCATTCACGGGCTCGCCGTCGGCATGGAATCGACGGCCGCGCCAGTGCTGCTGATCGCGCTCGGCATCTTCGTCGCTCACAGCTTCGCCGGCCTCTACGGCATCGGCATTGCAGCCGTCGGGATGCTCGCGACCGTGGGCGTCACGATGTCGGTCGATGCGTACGGCCCGATCGCGGACAACGCCGGCGGCATTGCCGAGATGAGCCATCTCGGCAAGGACGTCCGCGCCATCACCGACGAGCTGGACTCGCTCGGCAACACGACGGCCGCGATCGGCAAGGGCTTCGCGATCGGCTCCGCCGCACTCACCGCGCTCGCACTGTTCAGCGCCTACGCGTCCGCCGTCGGCCTGCGCGACGTCGGCCTCGACCTGACGGAGCCGGAGGTCGTGATCGGTCTGCTCATCGGCGGCGTGATCCCGTTCTTCATCGCCGCGCTCACCATGACCGCGGTCGGCCGCGCCGCCGGCGGCATGGTCGACGAGGTGCGCCGCCAGTTCCGCGAGATCCCCGGCCTCATGGAGGGCACCGCCAAACCGGACAGCGCCCGCTGCGTCGACATCTCGACGCGCGCCGCACTGCGCGAGATGATCGCGCCCGGACTCGTCGCCGTCATCGTGCCGGTCGTCGTCGGCTACGTGAGCGTCGCCGCGCTCGGCGGCCTGCTCGCCGGCGCGACGCTCACGGGCGTCATGATGGCGCTGTTCATGGCGAACTCCGGCGGTGCGTGGGACAACGCGAAGAAGTACATCGAGAAGGGCGCCCAGGGCGGCAAGGGCTCCGACTCGCACAAGGCCGCCGTCGTCGGCGACACCGTCGGCGATCCGTTCAAGGATACCGCCGGCCCGTCCATGAACATCCTCATCAAGCTGATGTCGATCGTCGCGCTCGTGCTCGCGCCCTGGTTCGTCCGCATCCACGGCATCGATACGGGCGCCCCCGAGCTGCCCGATGTCAGTATGCTCCTCGAGATGGTGAAGGCGCTGGTGGGACTCGCCTGAGCCCTGGAGTGGTGAGCGGTGGAGCGGTTGAGCGCTGCATCCGGAGCAATGGGATGACCGACGTCGGCTTCGATCGCGCGCTCCGGTTTGCGCAGGACCTGATCCGCATTCCGAGCCCGCCGGGCCGCGAGGGCGAGGTGGCCGCGCGGCTGATGCGCGAGATGATCGCGCTCGGCTTCAGCGACGTCCGCAGCGACGAGGTCGGCAACGTCATCGGCGTCGCCCCCGGCCGGGGCACGGCGCCGCCGGTGATGCTGTGCTCGCACCTCGACGTCGTGGATGTGGGCGACATCGCGTCGTGGCAGCATCCGCCGTTCGGCGGTGTCGTCGCGGACGGGTTCCTGCACGGCCGCGGCGCGATGGACATCAAGGGACCGCTCGCGATCCAGACGTACGCCGCAGCGCACTTCATCGCGCAGCCGGCCGCCGGCGATGTCGTCGTCGCGCACACGGTGCTGGAGGAGCGCGGCGGCTGGGGCATGGCCCATCTCATGGCGACGGGCGCCATCAAGCCGGCCGCCGTCATCATCGGCGAGGCGACCGATGGCGACATCTGCATCGGCCACCGCGGCCGCGCCGAGATCATCACGGAAGTGCGCGGCCTCGCCGGACACGCGAGTGCGCCGGAGCGCGCGCGCAATCCGCTGCACGGCCTCGGCGCCGTCATCGCCGCGCTCGATACCTTCGCGCACGACCTCGATAGCGACGACGTGCTCGGCCGCTCCACCGCCGCCCCCACGATGATCGACACGCTGCCGCGCAGCCGGAACGTCATCCCGGACCGTGCGCGCATCGTGCTCGACTGGCGCGTGCTGCCCGGCATGCTTCCGGACACCGCCATCGGGCGCCTGCGCGAGTACCTCGACAGCGTGCATCTCCCGGAAGGACTCTCGCTCGATGTGCGCTTCGCGAACGAGCGGCAGCGGACGTGGACGGGCCTCGAGGAGGACCGCCGCATGTTCACGCCCGGGTACCTGCTCGACCCCGCGCATCCCGTCGTGCGCGCCGCCGCGCGCTCCATCACGCGCTCGACCGGCCGCGCGCCCGACATCCGGCCCTGGACGTTCGCGACCGACGGCGGCCACAGCTGCGGCGTGCACGGCATCCCGACGATCGGCTATGCGCCGGGCGAGGAGCGCTACGCGCACACGAACCGCGAGCGTCTCGAGCTCGATTCCGCGCGTGCCGCCCTCGCCGCTTACCCGCACCTCATCGAAAGCGTCTTCGAGGCGCTCGCCGCGGCCTGAGTCCTCTGAGCGACGATAGCGCGGCGTCCGTTCCAGCATCCGTGATCGCGACCGGCCGCGAGAACGACGGCAGCTGCCGATCCGTTCCAGAGGTGTGCGCCCCTCCGCGATGAATCCCGGAACGGTTATCTTTCACGGCTGTGCCGTGGAATGAAACCGGAGACGTGAAGCCACAATGCCCAATCTGAGACTCGGAATCGTCGGCCTGCCGAACGTCGGCAAGTCGACGCTCTTCAATGCCCTGACCGGCGCGGGCGCGTCGGCGGAGAACTACCCGTTCTGCACGGTCGACCCGAACGTCGGCGTCGTCGCCGTGCCCGACCCGCGCGTGGACCTGCTCGTCGAGCGCGTGCAGCCGAAGAGCACCGTGCCGGCCGTCGTCAGCTTCGTCGACATCGCCGGACTCGTGGAGGGCGCCTCGGAGGGGCAGGGACTGGGCAACCTGTTCCTGTCGAACATCCGCGAGGTAGACGCGATCGTCCACGTCGTGCGCTGCTTCGACGATCCCGATGTCACGCACGTGATGGGCGCCGTCGATCCGGTCCGTGATCGCGCGATCATCAACCTCGAGCTCGCACTGAGCGATCTGCAGAACGTCGAGAAGCGCATCGCGAAGGTCGAGCGCACCGCGAAGAGCGGCGACCGGGAGGCCATCGCCGAGCTCGCACTGCTCCAGCGGCTGCACGCCCTGCTCTCCGCCGGCGAGCCCGCGCGCAGAATCACGCTCGACAACGAGGAGGAAGTGCGCCTGCTGCGCACGATGAACCTGCTCACCGCGAAGCGCGAGATCTACGTCGCCAACATCGCGGAGAGCGATCTGACTGCCGGCGACAACGAATACGTCGCAAGGCTGCGCGACGCGATCGCCGCCGACGCCGAGCCCGCGCAGGTCGTTCCGCTCTCCGCACGCATCGAGGCCGAGCTGCTCCATCTCGACCGGGAGGAGCGCGATCTGTTCCTCGCCGAGCTCGGCCTCGAGGAGCCCGGCCTCTACCGCCTCATCCGCGCCGGCTACGAGCTGCTCGGACTCATCAGCTTCTTCACGGCCGGCGAGAAGGAGGTCCGCGCCTGGACCATCCGCCGCGGCAGCCGCGCACCGGAAGCCGCCGGCGAGATCCACTCCGATTTCGAGCGCGGCTTCATCCGCGCCGAGACGCTCGCCTGGTCCGATTTCGAGCGCGCCGGCTCCCAGAAGGCCGCGCGCGAGAAAGGGCTCGTCCGGTCGGAGGGGAAGGACTACGTCGTCCAGGACGGGGACATCCTGCTGTTCCGCTTCAACGTGTAAGAAATGCCATAACCGGAACACTCACAACAACTTAACTTTCCGCTGCGCCCCGACAGTGCCCCGCGGGGGTACCATCAACCTGCCACGTTCACCACATCCATGACGGTCCGGCTGTCCGCCTGCTGGTATGCCGTGCGGAGCGCGGCAGGGTCTCTCCAGCCGCCGGCCAGCATGACATCCGAGACAGGGAGCGACTTCCGTAGCGTCGCCCACCCGCGCCGCATAGCGTGCCAGCCACCTCGAGCCATGCGGGGCAGCCCGGCCGCGCGTTCTGCCTTCCTCAGCAGGTAGTCCGCCCGCGCCTTCATTACCGCGCACTCCCGGCCCGGACACTCGTGCGCGAACAACCAGCCGTCGCCGATCACGCCACGGTCCCGCATGAAGGCCATCAGGCTCGCGCTGAGCGCCGCGGGGATGGGCGAGAAGGTCAGAAAGCCTTTCTTGTCCCACTCGGCCCGCCAGCGCAATCCTGCGGGCCACTCGCGGGCAATTTCCTCGTCCTGCCCGTCCTCCGCAAAGGCTCGGCGCAGCGTGTCAGGTGTGAGCAGCACATCGCTCGCCCGCAGATGGCAGATCGCGTTGATCCTGCGGCCCGTCACCCATGCAATTTCGAGCATCATCCCGAACTGCCCTGTCACGTCCACATCGGCAGCGACCGCCCGCAGCGCTTGGAGCCGGTCCGGCTTCACGACCGGCCGCTTCGGGTTCGTTTCAATCGGGAGCGTGACGGCCCGGAGCGGGTTCCTGTCGAGCAGCGGCCGACCTTTTACCTTGAAACCAACAGCCCAGTTGCACGCGGCCGAGAGCGCCTGAAGTTCGTTCCGAATCGTGCCCGGCTGCGCCCGCTCGCGCGAACGGTAGTCCTCCGGCCGCAGCGCGCCCGACGACCGTGCGGCGGCATACGACGCGACCTCGTGCTGGCCGATGTCGCTCACCACGAACGCCGCGCCCAGGTGCAGCACGAGCAAACGCAGCGCCGTCTCGACCGTCTGCTGGCGTCGCGCCGATAGCATGGGTCCGCGGTGGAGTATGTACTGCGTA
>DASUSS010000100.1:0-4931 GCA_036374995.1 Longimicrobiales bacterium
GACCACGCGCGCTTCGGCTTCTCGCTCGAGACGCACCGCAGCACCGCGGCCGGGCAGAGCTTCACGTGCGCGGACTGCCACGCGGCGGACTCCTTCGCGTTCGACGACACGCAGTGCGAGAGCTGCCACCGCGAGTACCAGCCGGCGTTCGTGGACGAGCACGTCGCGGTGTGGGGTGCGGACTGTCGGAGCTGTCACGATGGCACGGCCACGACCGGCAGCGCGTTCGACCACGCACGCACCGCGTTCGCGCTCACCGGCGCGCACGTGCGCGTGGCGTGCCGCGCGTGCCACCAGGACGCGGCGACCGCCCGCACCGTCGCGCAGCCGCCGACGGAATGCATCGGCTGTCACCGCGCGGACGACACGCACCGCGGCTCGATGGGCGAGGACTGCGCCGCGTGTCACGGCACGAGCACGTGGGAGGACGCGCAGTTCGATCACACGTTCCCGCTGACGCACGGCAGCCGCACGGCGAGCGAGTGCGCGGTGTGTCACCAGGACGCACCGCGCAGCTACGAACGCTACACCTGCTACGGCTGTCACGAGCACTCGCCGGCCGGCATCGCGAGGGAGCACCGGGACGAGCGGATCTCGGCGGCGGAAATGGCGGACTGCGTGCGCTGCCACCCCACGGGACGGGAGCACGAGAGCAATCGTCGAGGCGAACGCAGGCGCTGACCGGAAACGCGATTCCCGATGACCGAGCGGCTGTGCGCGCGATGCAGGATCGCCCACACGATCAGCCAGATGAGCACGCGACCCTGGTGAAACGTTCAGGTGCGGCCACCCTGGTCATCGGCGGCCGCCCCCTGAGTCTTGGCGGGAAGTCATTGTCTCTCAACGGGTCGAGAAATCGGGACGGCGGGATTTGAACCCGCGACCCCCTGAACCCCATTCAGGTGCGCTACCGGGCTGCGCTACGTCCCGTCGGTGTCACGAACTCCGAAATCTAACGCCGGGTCACCACGCGCGACAACCGGCCGGCCGCCGCCGCGCTCCTGCTTGTCGCGATCCTCGCCCCCGGTTAGTCTGGGCATGACGTTCTCCCGGGCAGAGCCGGTGTGCGAAAGCGCCCGGCTTTCTTCGGCCGGGCCGCGCCGTCGGCGCCCGGCGTCGGAGGTCTTCGCCCTCGGCGACAATCACCCACCCACGAGGGAAGCGAATCATGAGCATCGTTCGAACTCGTGCCAGCCACGCACTCATCGCGTGTGCGGCACTGAGCATGGCTGCATGCGAACACACGCCGTTCGCGCTCGAGAACACGTCGGAATTCGAGCCCGCCACGACCGTCGGGTCGAACGCCGTGTTCACCGGCACGATCCGGATCGGCGTGGTGCCATCGGCGAGTACGGTAACGATCGGTGCCGCGGGCGCCTGGGAGCTGGTCGAGAAGTCGACGGGCGACGTGGTCGCCGCCGGTACGGGCGGCACGCTCGATGTCACGATCGAGACGCCGGCCACGGTCCAGACGATCTACCGCCTCCAGGTCGCGTGCTACAGCAGCACGACGCAGCTGGACACGTGGCTTGCGGCCGCCGCGGCACTCGGCTACACGACGTGGACGGAGTTCGTGCCCGCGGCGAACTGCACGCGCGCCCGCATCGTGAACACGTCCGGCAGCAACTCGTTCTCCTCGCGCAACGCGTTCCGCAATCAGGTGATCGCCGCCGGTCTCGCGGGCACCGACTCGTTCTGGGTCGCCGCCACCGAGCTGACGGCTGCGGTGCTGCGCGTCGACGGCGCAAGCACGGTTCTGGTGGAGGAAGCCGCCATCGTGCGGAGTGCGGACGACCGGGTGATCATCAACGGCGCACACTACCGCGGCCTGGCCGAGGTCGCGCCCAACAGCAGCGGCACGCTCGCGGGCATCAACGAATTGCCCATGGAGGATTACCTCTATGGCGTCGTGCCGCGCGAGCTGCCGCCGACGGTGTACGACGAGCTGGAGGCGCTGAAGGCACAGGCCGTCGCGGCCCGCACGTACGCGATCCGCGGCATCGGCAAGCGCGCGGCAGACGGCTACGACCTGCTCCCGACGACCGCCGACCAGGTGTACGGCGGTATCGCGGCCGAGCATCCCCTTTCCTCGCAGGCGGTCGACGAGACGGCCGGCATCGTCGCACGGTACAACGGCGCGCTCATCGAGGCGCTCTACTCGTCGACGTCCGGCGGCTACACCGCGGACAACGAGGAGGTCTACAACTCCGCGCCCGTCGCGTACCTGCGCGGCATTCCCGATGCGCAGCGCGGCGAGGCGTTCGATCACGTGCCCTCGCTGGAGGTCTTCAAGCGCGCCGCGAATCCGCGGTCGCTGCGGGCGTACAGCGCCGGCGACTTCGAGGCGGACTGGTCACGGTACCACCGCTGGACGATCGACTGGACGGCGGACGAGATCCGTCAGGTCGTGAGCGCGTACGCCGGCACGGACGTCGGCCGCGTACACGCGATCAACGTTCTCGAGCGCGGGCCATCGGGCCGCGTCCTGCTCATCGAGTACGTCACCGACGCGGGCACGTTCACGGACACGAAGGACCGGATCCGGTCCTCGCTGCGCTTCTTCAACGCGAGCGGCACCATCAGCAGCCTGCTCAGCACGCTGTTCTACATCGAGCCGGTCACCAATCCCGCGACGAAGGAAGTCACGGGCTTCGTCGCTCACGGCGGCGGCTGGGGTCACGGGGTCGGACTCTCGCAGACGGGCGCGGTGGGGATGGCCGAGAAGAACGCGACGTACGAGCAGATCCTGACGCACTACTATCGCGGGATCACGCTCGATCGGATCTACTGACGAATGGCTCTGAGGCTCTGAGGCTCTGCAACTCTACGTCACAGAGCCTCAGAGTCACGGTGCTCAGCCCGAAATCCCTGCGCGGCTGACGGCAACCTTCCCGGACTTGCGTCGGCGGTGGTAAGATGACGCGGCTGGCGCAGCCCCTCGCCACGACAGGTACCAACGCACCCACGTCGGAAGCTGCAGCATGAACAGATCATCATCGGCAGTGGCGCGCGGCTCGACACCGCGCGTATCCGCCCGCACTCCAGGTCAGAGCTCGGACGCGAGCGTGCGCGCGCTGGCGCTCCCGCTCGCGTGCGCCGGCGTGCTCGGCGCACTCGCGCCGGTCGCTGCCGGAACTCCCGGCCTGTTCTGGACGCTGCTGGGCGCCGGCGTCGTGCTGCTCATGTGGACGGCCGCGCTCTATGTGACGGCGCGCCGCACCGGTCGAGCGCTGGTCATGGACGTGGTGCTGCGCAGGCAGCACTGGGTGCAGGCGTGTGCCCAGGGAACGGTCCTGCTGTACTGGGGGTGGCACGTCCGCTTCGTGTATGCGTTCCTGCCTCTGATCGCGGCCCAGCTGATCTTCGCCTACGCCGTCGACGCGCTGATCACATGGTCACGCCGTAGCTCCTACGCACTCGGCTTCGGCCCGTTTCCCGTCATCCTCAGCATCAACCTGTTCCTGTGGTTCCGACCGGAATGGTTCTTCTGGCAGTTTGCCATGATCCTGATCGGCTTTGCCGCCAAGGAATTCATCCGCTGGCAACGGGACGGTCGGTCCGCGCACATCTTCAATCCATCCTCGTTCCCGCTCGGAGTAGCATCGATCGTCCTCATCCTGACCGCTGCGTCCGACATCACGCTCGGGGCGGCCATCGCGACGACGCAGTTCTATCCGCCCCACATCTACCTCCTGATCTTCCTCGTCTCCGTGCCGGGCCAGCTCCTCTTCGGCGTGGCCAGGATGACGCTGTCGGCGGTGATCACGCTGTATCTCATCAGCACGGTCTATTTCCAGGCGAGCGGTACGTATCTCTTTTTCGACTCGCACATACCGCTTCCCGTGTTTCTCGGGATGCACCTGCTGTTCACCGACCCGTCCACATCGCCGAGGACGGGATCCGGCCGCATCCTCTTCGGTGCACTGTACGCGGCCGGCACGGCCATCTTCTACGTGCTGCTGGGTGCGCTGAACGTTCCGACGTTCTACGACAAGCTCCTGCCCGTTCCGCTCATGAACCTGACGGTGCGCGGCATCGACCGGCTCACGAGCCGGTGGCCGCTCGCCGCCGCGACTCCGCTCCCGCGGCGCAGTCATCTCGCGTGGACGTCGCTCTGGGCGGGCTTCTTCCTCGTGCTGAGCGCGGCGCGCGCCGTCGGCGACCGGCATCCCGGTCAGGCGCTGCCCTTCTGGCAACAGGCGTGTCGCGACGGGAGCGAGCGCGCGTGTCGGTACATGAGCGCGATGACCGCAATCTATTGCGACAACGGCTCCGGTTGGGCATGCCATGAGTGGGGCGTCCTGCGAAGCGAAGCGGGCCAGTCCGCCGGCTCGGCGTTCACCCGGGCCTGCGATCTCGGGTTCACGCCGTCCTGTGCATACGTCGCGGCGCAGGCACCCGGAGGGCCGCGGCCCCCGCGGGCCGCACCTCTCCTGGCGGACCTGCCGATCGTTCTGCGCGGGACGAAGCGCCCGCTGGCGGAGCGGGATCCGGCGCGGCTCTACGCGCGCGCGTGTGCACAGGGGTGGCAGGAGATGTGTGCTCGCGCAGACGCGGCAACACTACCATAGCGCGGCACGGTGCACATGAAGCGGCACGCCGGACGACTGCCTTGACACTACGGGACCGCAGTCCTATTCTCGCGGGAACGCAATTCCTGAAGCCCGACAAATACTCGAAGCCCGACATACACTCGCCATATCTCGCGAGACCGCGACTTCATATTCGCAGTCATCGGGAGCACACGTGGCTCCCCCGAGTTGTGTCCCGAACGAGTGCTGCACGCGAACCCGTGCGGCATCGGAGGGAGTATCCGTCCCCGCCGTCAGGAGGCCGACGTCATGACGAACCGATCCGCTCTGAGTCGTTCGCTGGGGCTGGCTGCGGCACTGCTCTGGGTGGTGTCGCCGGGATCCGTGAGTGCACAGGAA
>DASUSS010000101.1:0-87935 GCA_036374995.1 Longimicrobiales bacterium
CCGCCCATGCCGAGCGGTTTGCTGCACGAGACCGACATCGTCCGCCTCGAGGCGATGCACCGGAGACTGACCGCGCTCTTCGACGAGGACGTCGACGCGAGCGGTCACGTGACATGGCATGAGACCGGTGACCGCACTGCCTTCGCGGAAGCGGACGTCGCCGGCGCGGTGCCCGTCGGCATTGCGGACCTGCGCGAGGACATCGAGCACGGTCAGGTCGTCGCGCGCTACGTCGTCGAAGGACTGGTCGACGGCGCATGGCGGACACTCTCGGGCGGAACGACGATCGGCTTCCGCAGGCTCGACCGGTTCGCGCCCGTCGTCGTGTCACGCGTGCGCGTGCGCATCGAAGCTGCGATCGACACGATCCGGCCCATCGAGGTCCGCCTGTACGCAGGAAGCCGCTGAGCCCACGATACCGTTGCGAGCGGTCGCTGCGCGGCCTATATATGGGTAGACCATAGGAGAACGGAAGGACGCATGGAAGTGAAGCCGGGCACGCTGTCGCTCATGATCCTGACCACGCTTGACGTGCTCGGTCCGCTGCACGGCTACGGCATAGCGCGTCGGATCGAGGAGACGAGCCGGGGACGGCTGACGCTCAATTACGGCACGCTGTATCCGGCGCTGGTAAAGCTGGAGCAGGAGGGGTTCATCAGCGCGGAGTGGGGTCAATCGGAGAACAACCGTCGCGCGAAGTACTACTCGCTCACGAAGGCGGGCCGCAGTGAGCTGGCGCGGGAGACGCGGGAATGGCACGAGACGGCCAGCCTGATCGCGGCCTTCCTCACGCCGAGGCGGGAAGCGTGATGCGGCGTATCCGGATCGCGCTGGCGCGCGTGGCCGGGATGTACACGCGGGATCGAGGCGCCGATGATGTCCGCGAGGAGCTCGAGTCACATCTGGAGATGGCGACGGCGGAGAACGTGCGCCGGGGGATGGCTCCGGCGGAGGCGCGGCGGCAGGCGCTGCTGGCGGCCGGGGGCATGATGCAGGCGGCGGAGGCGGTGCGCGACCGGCGCGGCCTTCCGTGGCTCGAGAACGCGGCGGGCGACGCGCGCTATGCGGTGCGCGCACTGCGTCGCAATCCGGGGTTTGCAGCGGCGGTGGTGGGTGTGCTGGCTGTCGGGATCGGCGCGAACGCCGCGGTGTTCGGCGTGACGGACGCCGTGCTGCTGCGGCCGCTGCCGTTCTCGCAGGCGGAGCGGCTGGTGCACGTGTGGCCGGAGCGGTTCCTGGCGCAGCGCGAGGTGACGCTTCTGCGTGAGCGTGCGCGGGCTCTGGAGGAGGTGGGCTCGTACAGTCCGGGCTGGCTGATGTCGCTGACCGGCGTGGATGAGCCGGAGCAGCTCAACGCGGCCCGGGTCTCGGGCAACTTCTTCGAGCTGCTGGGCGCGCGTCCCGCGCTGGGTCGGGTGTTCGGCATGGCGGCGGAGGCGCCGGGGGCGGAGCCGGTCGCGGTGCTGGACTGGAGGCTGTGGCGGACGAAGTTCGGTGCGGACACGGCGCTCGTCGGGCGCACGATCCAGCTGGAGGGCGGGCCCGTGCTCGTGGTGGGTGTCATGCCGCGGGAGTTCCAGTTCATGGACAACGCGACGCAGCTCTGGCTGCCGCTGGCGATGGATCGGGAGGCGATGAGCTGGGCCGGCGGCATCACGCAGGGAGTCGCGCGGCTGGCGCCTGGGGTGACGCCGGCGACGGCGACGCAGGAGCTGCGTGCGCTGACGGAGCGCGCCCGCGCCGAGTACGGCGTGGGCGCGGAGTACGGCCGTGATGCAGACGTGGTCGCGCTGCGGGAGAGCCTGCTCGGCGGCACGCGGCCGATGCTGATTGCAGTGCTCGCCGCCGTCGGGCTGGTGCTGCTGATCGCGACGGTGAACGTCGCAAACCTGCTGCTGGTGCGCGCCACGGATCGGCGGGTCGAGCTGGCCGTGCGCGCTGCGCTCGGCGCGACGCGCGGCCGCATCGCGCGGCAGCTGCTGACGGAGAGTCTCGTGCTCGGGGTCGTCGGCGGCGCGCTGGGCATCCTTCTCGCCGTTGCCGGCCTCGCGCTGCTGCGCGGACTGCTGCCGCCGGAGACGCCGCGCCTGGCAGAGATCGCAGTCGACGGGCGCATGCTCGCGTTCGCGCTGGTGCTGACGATCGGCGTGACCGCTCTGTTCGGCAGCCTGCCGTCGCTCGCGGCGGCGAGACAATCCATCGTGGGCAGGCTGCGGCAGGACCGGAGTGTCGCCGGCCATCGCCCGGCGCGGCGGGCGCTGGTGACCGTGGAGGTTGCGCTCGCGCTCGTTCTGCTGGCGGGAGCGGTGCTGATGCTGCGCACCGTGCAAGCGCTGAACGATGTGGACCCCGGCTTCCGTTCGGACCGGGTGCTGACCATGCGGCTTCAGCAGTCCATGAGCGAGCCGGACGCCGCGCGCGCGTACTGGCGTGAAGTGATGGACCGCCTCGCCGCGCTGCCCGGCGTCGAGGTCGTCGGCACGGTGCTGCACCTCCCGATGAGCGGACGCAAGTGGCAGGCGCCGGTGGAGGTCGATGGCAGGCCGCTCCCGGCCGGCGTCGAGCCGCCGCGCACCGCGTGGCAGGTCGTCGGCGGCGATTACTTCGACGTGATCGGAACGCCTCTGCTACGCGGTCGAAGGCTCGACGGACGTGACCATTTCGAGGCGCCGCGCACGATGGTGGTCAACGAGGCGTTTGCGCGACTCGTGTTTCCGGGCGAGGATCCGCTCGCTCGGCGGGTGCGCGCCGGCAACGCGACGGGAACGGAGTGGTTCACGATCGTCGGCGTGGTGGGCTCCGTGCGCCACGACAGCCTCACCGCGCCGCCGCCACCCGAGATCTACGTCTCGATCGAGCAGCGTCTGGTCGGCTCGAACTCGGTCGCCATGCGCACCACCGGCGACCCGCTGACGCTCGCGGCACCCGTACGCGATGTGATCTGGTCGATCGATGCCGACATCCCGATCTCGCAGGTGCAGTCGCTCGACCAGCTGGTCGCGCGCAGCACGGCGGCGCGGCGATTCGTCCTGATGCTGCTGGGCGCCTTCGCGCTCATCGCCATCGTGCTCGGTGTCGTCGGCATCTGGGGAGTCGTCGCATTCACCGTGCGTCAGCGCACCCGGGAGCTCGGACTCCGCATGGCGCTCGGGTCCTCCCCTGCCGCCGCCGTCCGACTCGTCATGACCGAAGGCGTGCTGTTCGCGCTCGTCGGCATCGTGATCGGCGGACTCGCCTCGCTCGCCGTCGGCCGCGTCCTCGCCGGGCTGCTCTGGGGCGTCGCTCCCGTGGACGCGACCACACTCGTCGCTGCGCCCGCCGCGCTCCTCGCCGTCGCCAGCCTCGCCGCCTGGCTGCCCGCACGCCGGGCCGCGCGGCTCGACCCGGCGACCGTGCTCCGCGAATGACCTGAATCGGCGTCCGGAAAACCACACCTGTCGCTGCGCCGCAACGACCGGGACCGTGATCAGGGGCGGAGCGATACGGCACGTTTTCTGTAGCTGACGTCCGGCTGTGGCCGACCCGCCTCGTTCCGTCATGGAAGTCGACAGAACGGACTGTCGCGAGGCAGGGTCGCAGAACCGGCATCATCGGAATTGACCAGCTGCCCCGGGCGGACATGACAACGACTCGCCTCGCGTCGCCGTGTACGGCTGACTCGCGACGGGTCGTTCGACGTTCTGCCACACCGCCCGGCGTTCCCGCGAATATCCCGATGCGGCCGCACACCCCGCGCGCGGCCGGAATCGCCGCGGCGCTGTGCGCCCTGCTGGTCGCGGCGTGCGACTCCCCGACCGCGGTGGCGCCCGAGACCCCCGGCAACGTGACGGGTGACACCCTGCTCGCGATCACGGACGTGAGCGAGATCGTCGCCGGCGGCGTGGTCGTGCTGCGCGGCCGGAACCTGGACCGTCTCAGGACGCTGCACGTCGACGGTGCCGCCGTCGCGTTCCAGGCGTTCGGCCGGGACAGCGCGCGGTTCACGATGCCGCTCGCCTCGTGCGAGATCGACGCGCGGCCCGTCGACATCGTGGCGAACGGGTCCCTGTCCATCCGCGACACCGTGAACGTCGCGAGTCCGATCCTCCTCGAGGTTGGTGAATCGAGAAGCCTGACTGCGAAGGATCTCGCCTGCATCCAGCTCGCGGCGGGCGGTGAGGAATACGCCCTGGCGGTCGCATCGTTCACGACAGCGCGCGTCATCGAGCGGGTGCTGCGCCTGGAGAGTGTGGGGTTTGCAGGCCAGGCGCCGCCTGCGCACCTGCCGTCATCCGTGTTCCAGCAGGATCCGCACGTCGCTTCGATCGAGGCGCAGCTCGCGCCGGTCGCGGGTCGCGGGCCGGACGTGCTCGTGCCGTTCGATGACTACGCGAGCGCGGCGGCCGGCGACACGGTCGAGCTCGTCGACTGGTCGAATCCCGAGGTGTTCTACGCCGAAACGCGCGAGGCAGTCCCGACGTACCGCGGCGTCGTCGTGGCAGCCACCGCGGGCCAGCTGATCGTTGCGGACCTGAGGCAGCCCGACGTCGAGCGCTTCTCGCGACCGGATGTGCGCCAGCACCTCGATCAGACGGCGGCGCTCGTGGACCTGTACGCGCTGCGTGCGATTCGCGTCGCGATCGATGCGAACGCGACGTTCCCCGAGGGTGCCGGCGGCCGCGTCGTGACGGTGATCCGCCCACTGCCCGCGGATGTCGGAGGCACGATCATCGCCGCGGACATCCTGGAGCTGCCGTGGTCGAGCAACATGTTCACGACGCTGATTTCGGCCGATTACGCCAGTCACGATCCGGCGTGGGGTGCGGCGACGATCATCCACGAGATCGCACATCTGGCGGATGTCATCTCGTACCGCCACGATCGCGTGGCATCTGCAGGCTGGTTCGCGGAAGCGATCGCATCGTTCGCAGAGGATGTCGCCGCGCGCATGGCGAGCGGACAGGAGCACGCGCCACTCGGTCACCATGACGGCGAAGCCACGAACCGGATCAGCAGCCGGATCGCACGGCGCGTGTCGCCCAGCCCGGATCAGCATTCACCGTGGGGCCCCGCCGGCAGCTCGGTCGGTGCGGGAACCGGCTCCTACGACCGCGGTGCGCGCATCGTCCGCTTCGCCGCGGAACGGCTCGGCCTGGCCGACTTCGACGAGAGCGTGACGCTCTACCAGCGACTCCAGGCCGAGATACCGCCATCACCGGGATCCGGCACGCTGCTCGAGGCGTGGGGTATCGGTGCACTCGCGGAGCAGGCAGGCCTGAGCGTGCAGGAACTGCTCGCGCAGAGCATGATCGCCGATCTCACGGATGACCTGCTGCCCGATCCGGCCGTGACCACGTGGAACGTGCCGCAGACATCGTCGTGGGATCGCACGCCGCCGCCTGGCCGCGACGACCGTTACGACGTCGCTTTCAACCGGATGATCGACCGGACCAGGGGCTTCGCCGCCGAAGTGGACGTCGCCGGCGGCGGGTTCGCCTACTGGTACATCCGCGGCGACGGCGGCTTCTCGTTCCGCGCGATCGATACCGGGCTGAAGCCGCACCACCAGGTCTTTCTGATTCGCGTGCGCTGAATCGACTACGTTCCCTGCACCGACAGCAGAACACGATTCCATGCGACGCCTGCACGCGATCAACGCCGCACTCGAGACGCTGTCCTCCCACCCGCTCCGAACCACGCTGTCCACGCTCGGCGTCATCATCGGCGTCGCATCGCTCGTCGCGATCCTGGCGCTGGCCGACGGTCTGGAGGCGTATGCCCGCGTGCAGATCGCCGAGACGACCGATCTTCACGGCATCACGGTCGTACCGGTCACGGATGAGGTCCGTGACGGAATCCGGATCCGGCGCGACCGCGCCGCCGACTTCACCGAGGACGACGTCGCCGCGCTGCGCGAGCAGCTCGGCGCGGACGCGGACATGACGCTCACGATCACGGGCTCCGGCCGCGCCCGCGTTCCGGGCGATACGGCCGTGCACGGCGTACTGCTCGCCGCGGTGCAGCCGGACGCGCGCCTCGTGCGCCCCGAACAGCTGCTCGCCGGGCGGTACATCGAGGACCACGACGTGGCGGGCGACTCGGCCGTCGTCGTCGTGCCGTCCGCCGCGGCAGCCTGGCTCGGCGAGGATGCGGCAGCGCTCGTCGGCCGCGAGCTGATCGTCGACAGCGCGGTGCATCGCATCATCGGAGTCGTCGAAGAGGATGGGGAAGCGGTCCGGCTCCGGATCCCGCTCGGCGCGGCCGTGCGCCGGCGTCTCGAGCGACCGGACCGGCGCGTGCTGCTCGCGCTGCGCGCGCGGAACGTCGAGGACGTCGAGCCGATCCGCGAGCGCGTCGTGCAGATCCTGGCCGAGCGTCACGCCGATGCCGGTGGCGCCGATGCATTCCGCGCATCGAGCAACCGCGCGCGCGCGTCGCAGGCACGCGAGGGGTTCCTGCTGTTCCGTCTCGTCATGGGTGCGATCGGCGGGATCTCGCTGCTCGTCGGCGGCATCGGCATCATGAACATCCTGCTCGCGTCCGTGTTCGAGCGCACGCGCGAGATCGGCATCCGCCGCGCCGCCGGCGCACGCGCCAGCGACATCCGCCGGCAGTTCCTGGCGGAGGCGATCGTGATCAGCGGTGCGGGCGCCGCGCTCGGCGTGCTGCTCGGACTGGGCGGCGCGTTCGGCATCACGGCCGCGATCCGGCAGCTGAGCAACGCACACATCTACGCGGGATTCGCGTGGTCGTCGATCCTCGTCGCGGCAGGCGCGGCGCTCATCGTAGGGCTCGCGTTCGGGACGTATCCCGCGCGGCGGGCGGCGGGCCTGTCGCCGATCGAGGCGATCCGCCACGAATAGAAACGCCGCATCTCCCCCGTGCGTGCGAAGTCGCGAGACTGCGTCTCGCTGCCGAGTTGTCGCCGGAACTATTCGGCGGTGAGCAGATCGAGCTGCGGCCCGACACTGTCGGTCTCGCGCGCTGCCGGCCTGGCCCTGTCGGTCGACCGCGGCTCGTGCGCCGCCGGCCTGGCCCTGTCGGTCGACCGCGGCTCGTGCGCCGCCGCCCCCCCGCTGCGTGCACGCGCCGGGGGTCGCCGTACGAACGGCGCGCCGCTGCCTGCCCGGATCTCGACGTTCATCGTGTCGGGCGTGAATGTGCGCACGTGGGCACTGCGTAGCACGTGCAGGTGGGCGGCCGTGACGTCGCCCGTGATGCGGATCCGGAGCACGGCATCCGGCGGCGCGGCGGCAACGGCAGCGCGCACGACGCCGTCCAGCGCCCGCCCGCTCATCCCCGTTACGGTCACATCCTGCACCAGCATCGGCCGCGCGTACAACCGTCGAAACTCCCACCGTGCACGGCCGCGCTCGTCGTCCGCAGCCACATGCACGATCAGGTAGCCCTTCGTCTCGCCGATCTCCGCGAGCGATGTCCGCTCCACCGACCCCGGATACAGCACCGGCACGTCCACGGCACGGCGGCGGAGATCCGTCGTGAGCGCCTGGTGCCGGTGGATGTGACCGGACAGCACGGCAGTGAAGGTCGGCGGCACATCGCGCACACGCACCACGTCCGGCGCCGTGGTGAACGTGTAGTCACCGGGTCCGACCGTCGCGCCCTCCGCGCACTGATGCATGCACAGCAGGCGCAGCGCGACCTCGTGATGCCGCCATCCGGTGCGCTCGACGATCTCCGGGAAGCGCGTGCGCACGTCGCGCCGCTCGAACGGGAACCCCGCGAACGCGACACGCATGCCCCGCACTTCGATCGCGAATGTGCGCGGCCGGTCGAACACGTGAACGCGCGGATGCAGGGCGAACCGCGCGTGCGGCAGCCGCGCCCGCTCGTGATTGCCCGGTACGATGAAGACCGGCACGCCCGCCTCCGCCACGCGCACCAGCGGCCGCAGCGCCTGCCACGCCAGCGCCTCGTGCACATCCGGCCGGTCGAACACGTCGCCGCCGTGCACGACCGCGTCCACCTCGCCCTGCCGCGCGGGTTCCAGCGCCGCCACGTGGTTCGCAAGGAAGTCGTGGCCCCGGCGCCGCCGCGACACGCGCGGCCGCGCGGGCAGGTCGAAGCCGAGATGCGAATCGGCGAGGAACAGGATCCGGAGGGCGCCGGGCATGGGTGCATCGTAGCAGCTTCGGTGTCTGTTCGGTAGTGGTCGGTGGGTGTCTCGCCCGCCCTGGCGCGATCTGCCGCGTGATCGCGCGCAGCGTCGACGAAGGTTCAACGTCTCATGCGACGACGCTGGCGGGCCGAGATGCTGGCGGGCGAGATGCTGGAGCCACGCGTCGAAGAACGACTCCGAAGGAGCGTCGGCGAACCACTCCTCGGGGAGTTGCGCGGAATTCTGTTCCGATGTCCGGAGTCGGACGGCCCCTGGCCGCCGCTCGCATCACCCCAGCTGGACGTCTTCACACCCTGCGGAATCCGCCTGGACGGCACGTCCTGCTGCGACGCCCCGCCGAGCCATCAGAACGTGCGGTTCACCGAGATCCAGCGGGCCGGGCACACGTGTGGAATCACGGAGAGCGGCAGCCTCCTCTGCTGGAGACGGCGCGACCGTGGCCAGCTCGGCGATGGTGTGAACGGCTGGGTCGCCGAACCACAACGCGTGAGCGGCTTTTCCCCCGGCGGGTGACGCGACAAGGCGGGCTTCTCGCACTTCCGGCGCGCCGCCGAGACGCCGTTCAACCTGATCCTGGAAAGCTCGTTGATTTGCGGACCTGGCTCCATTCTACGGTTACGGCCGTTTCGAGTATCCCGAATCCACATTCTGGGGGGTTGAATCGAGCCGAATCCCGCGCGGAAGCGCCCCGGTAGCGCCGTCGTGCGAAACAATGCACCAGGAACCGGGGCGCTTCCATGGCCCGATGGAGCAAACCGTAGAATGAAGGGTGGTCCGCCAGGTTATCGTGCGGAATCGTCCGGGGGACGCGCACCGCGCAGCCTGCGCATGTACTCGAAGTCGCGGCGCACGCTCTCGAACGGCGTGCCCGGATACGTCTCCTGCTCGACGAAGAAGTGCTTTCGGTCCGGATCGTCGATCGCGGCGAGGAGTCGAGGAAAGTCGATGATGCCGGTGCCGAGCTCCGTGTCGCTCGTCGCGCCGAGCCGCGGCACGTCCTTGATGTGGAACGTCCAGTAGCGTGAGCCGAACCGGTGCACGTACGTGAGCGGATCGTGTCCGGCCATGGCGCAGTTGCCGGTGTCGAGCTGGTGCCGGACGACCGACGCATCCGTACGCTCGACGAAGACGTCGTACGGCGTCGTCCCATCGATCGGGCGCTGGTCGCCGGCGTGGTTGTGGAACGCGATCCAGATGCCGCGCTCGCGCGCGCGTCGCCCGGCCTCGTTGAAGCGGTCCGCCCAGCGG
This sequence comes from Longimicrobiales bacterium, assembly GCA_036374995.1. Taxonomy (GTDB): domain Bacteria; phylum Gemmatimonadota; class Gemmatimonadetes; order Longimicrobiales; family RSA9; genus SH-MAG3. The sequence goes on from DASUSS010000101.1 coordinate 9,368, forward strand.
CGATAGTCGTCGAGCGACGGTCGCTCGGGCAGCGCGAGACTCGCGACGGTCACGTATTCGTGGCCGATCGTCGCCGCGTCATCGAGCGTACGGTCCAGGTCGTCGAGTGCGCTGGATGCGACGTGCGTCGATGGCGCGCGCAGCCCGTTGCCGTCGAGCAGCGCCCGCATCCGCGCGGGCGCCATACCGAAGTTGCCGAACGAGCCGAGCAGCTCGACGTCGTCGTAGCCGATCTCCGCGATCCCGGCGATCGTCGCCGCGAGATCGCGCCGCGCATCATCGCGCAGCGAGTAGAGCTGAATGCCGATGCGGCGGAGCGTGCCGCCGGCGCCGGAGTCGGCCGGCACGCCGGTGCGGGCGCGGCTGCACGCGAGCAGGCCGGGCAGCGCGCCGATGCCGGCGAGGAACGTTCTGCGGTCGATCACGGGAGTTGCGCTGCCGTCATGGCTGCCGTGCGCCCGTGCCGTCGCCGGCGAGGTGCCGCCGGAACCACGCGACCGTGAGCGGCCACGCCTGCTCGACCGCCGCGCGGTTCGCGCCGTCGCGCGCCTCCTGCGAGCGCGTGAAGCCGTGGCCCGCGCCGGCGAACGTGTGCGTCTCGAACGTCCGGCCCGCCGCGTCGAGCGCCGCCTTCGCCGGCGGTACGGTCGCATTCACGCGTGCATCGTCCTCGCCGTACAGTCCGAGGATCGGCGCGCGCACGCTCGCCAGCCGCTCCGGTGCGGGCGAGCCGCCGTAGTAGACGACGACCGCGCCGAGCGACGCGGGCGCCGCGACGGCGTGCGCGAACACGGTCGAGCCGCCCCAGCAGAAGCCGACGATACCGTACCGGTCCGAAGCGCCCTCCAACCGCGTGCCCCACTCGCCGAACGCCTGGATGTAGCGGTCGCGCGTGGCCTGGTCGACACGGCCGATCATCGCGCGCACACTGTCCGGATCGGACTCGCCATCCGGCCGCCGCGGTACGGGCAGCATCGAGAGCATGTCGGGCGCGATCGCGATGAAGCCATCCTCCGCGAGCTGGTCCGCCACGGCGCGGATCCAGTTCGACATGCCGCGGTTGTCGTGCACCGCGACGACGACCGGCGCATTCTGCCGCTGCGACGGATACACGACCCACGCCCGCACGCTGTCCTCGCCCGCGCGGATCGTCACCCACCCGGCCTCGCGGGGCGAGGCGGCGAGACGGCCGTTGGCCTCCTCGCCGCTCGGTGGCCGAGTCTGCTGTGCATCCGATGGTGCGGCGAGAATCGCGAGGAGGAACGTCGTGCCGCACAGCGTCCGGATCGTTCGCATGATGATCTCCAGCGGCTGAGTGTCAGTCGAGCGCGTCGGCGAGCGCGGGGAGTACCGTACCGAGCGCGCCGTCCACCTTAGCCGCAGCCGCCTCGTCCGCGCGAGTGGGGCCGCGATTGATGATTGCGATCGGGACGCCATCGCGACACGCACGATACACGAACCGCCGCCCGGAAAAGACCGCGAGCGACGATCCAGTCACGAGCAGCACGTCGCCATCCTCGAACACGCTCCACGCCTCGCCCACGACGGTCGCCGGCACGTTCTCGCCGAAGAACACGACGTGCGGCTTCATGATCCCGTCGCACGCATCGCATTCCGGGACACGGAAGCTCGCGAGCAGCGGGTCGGACAGGTCCGCATCGCCATCGGGTGCGGATGCGACGCGGTCGGTGCGGTCGAGCGGCGGCCAGTCCGCGTTCAGGTCGAGCAGCCGGTCCTGGAACGCGTCGCGCGACACGACCTCGCCGCAGTCCACACAGCGCACGGCGGACAGCGAGCCGTGCAGCTCGACGACGCGCCGGCTGCCGGCGACGTGGTGCAGGCCGTCCACGTTCTGCGTGATGAGACCGGAGACATGACCGGACTGCTCCATGCGCGCGAGCGCGCGATGGCCGGCATTCGGGAGGGCGGCACGCATGCGCGGCCAGCCGATCGTGCTGCGCGCCCAGTAGCGTGCCCGCGCCGATCTGCTGCGCATGAACTCCTGGTACTGCACCGGCGCGCGGCGGCGCGGCGCGCCCGTGCCGCGGTAGTCCGGGATGCCGGATTCCGTGCTGCAGCCGGCGCCGGCCAGCACGACGATGCGCCGGCCCGCCACCACGTCCAGCAGCCGCTCCCAGGCGTCCGTAGCGCGATGCTCCAAGGCTCAGATTCGTTCCGGCATATGTGGCTCTCGAGGTTCCGCTATTCTCGCCGGCTCGCCCGTGAACGGAAAGGGGTCGCTCAGGCGGGGAACCGGATGATGAATGTCGAGCCGGCGCCGACCTCGCTCTCCACATCGAGCTCGCCACCCATCTGGTTTACGAGCGCCAGCGAGATGGCGAGGCCGAGACCGACGCCGGGCTGGCTGGCGGTGCGCTCGCTGCGATAGTATGGCTCGAAGATCGCTACCCTGTCGACCTCGGCGATGCCGGGGCCGGTGTCGCTGACCCGGACCTCACCCCACGCTTCCCCCCCGATCATCGGCGTACCGATACTCACGGTGACGGAACCGCCCTCCGGCGTGAACTTGACCGCGTTGCCGATGAGGTTGACGAGGACCTGCCGGACGCGCGCGTGGTCGGCCGTCACGATCGTCCGCGCGGGCCGGCGGAGCTGCAGCGTCTGGAGCCGGGCGTCAGCCTGCGGGATCAGCAGGTGGACGGCCTCGCGCGCCACGTGGTCCAGACGGACCGGCTCCTTCTCCACGCGCAGCACGCCGGCGCTGACGCGCGCCATCTCCATGACGTTGTCGAGCAGCGAAAGCAGGTGCCGGCCGCTCAGGCGGACCCGCCCGATCACCTCGCGCTGGCGGTCGTTGATCGGGCCGTAGAGCTCGTCCTCCAGGAGCCCGGAATACGCGTCGATCGCTCCGAGCGGCGTGCGGATGTCGTGCGCCAGCGTAGCGAGCGCGCGGTCCTTCGCCGTCGTAGCGCCCTCACTCGCCCGCAGCCGCTCCTCCATCTCGAGCAGGACGGCTCCGCCGAGCCGCGCATTCTCGAGCGCGACGGCGGCGTGGTCCGCCAGCGCGGAGAGCAGCGACTCGTCGGCGTCCGTCGATGTCTGGAGTGTCGCTACGGCCACGAGGCCGGTGACCGCACCGCCCACGATGAGGGGCACGGCGAGGAAACAGTCCTCGGCTACGCCGAGCAGCCCCTGAAGCGTGCCGATCACTTCGTCGGTCAGCGGCGCATGGAATTGCGAGACGCGCTCATCCGACACGCCGTGGGTGGCGACCACCTCCAGGAAACCATCCGCGTTGTCGAGCATCAGCACTGCGGCGGAGGCATGGAGCAGGTCGGCGCCCCGCTCGACGGTCAGGCGCATCACCTCGTCCAGCGAAGTCGTGTAGGTGAGCGCGCGACTGATCTCCGTCAGTCGCCGCAGCTGCGCGAAGTCCGGGCCGGTCGACGCGAACGGGGCGAGCGGGCTCATCACAGGATGCTCAGCCCTGTCGCAGTGATCACCACGTCCCGCACCTCGGGATCGTGCGCGCTGCCACGAGTCTTCAGCACACGCAGCCGCCGGCGCGTTCGATCCTCGCCATCGAGCGTGAGGAGCAGCACGTTGTCCGAGAGATAGCTCATCGCGTTCTGCATCCCCTTCCCCGAAATGTTGTTGCCGAGCGTCTCGAAGTTCAGGATGCTCGTGACGTTGCTGACTGCGAAGTGCTGCACGAGTGCATACAGATAGTCATGCAGGCGCTGCGGATCGGTCGCGGCGCTGGCCAGGTCGCCGATCGCATCCACGACGAGGCGCCGCACTCCGCGCTGCTGAATCCGGCGGAACATGTCCACGATGATGCTGTCGATCTGGAGCTCGACGGGAGACGCATAGACCAGGTCGAGGCCTCGCTGCTGCGCCACTTCGAGGTCGACACCGAGAGAGCGGATCGTCCGGATGAGCTGTGACGGGTTTTCCTGGAAGTTCATGTACAGCGTGGACTCACCCTCGCGCGCCCCCTCGAGCGCGAACTGGAGCCCGATCGTCGTCTTGCCCGCACCCGAGGGACCGGCCAGCAGCGTGGTGGTACCGCGCCAGACACCGCCATCGAGCATCTGGTCGAGCCCCGCCACGCCGGTCGAGACGCGCTCCGTCGCCGGCTCGTACCCGGCCGGCATCCGCGGGCTGACCAGTCGCGGATAGATCTCGAGCCCGGCACCCGTGATGCGGAACGCGTGCGCGCCCTCGAGATACTGGCTGCCGCGCAGCTTGTAGACACGGAAATAGCGCTCGTCCCGGTTGCCCAGCCGGAGGCGTGACAGCTCCACGATGCCATCGGCGACCGCAAACTCCGGGTAGAGGAGGATGTCTTCCTCCGTGTATTCCCCGAGCAGGAACGCCGTCGTGCCGAAAGCCGTAAGCAGGGCAGTCATCGCGTAGACCATCTGGCGCCGTTCCTTCACCGACGGAGCGAGGTCGTGCACCGCCTTGAACGAGTCAATGACGATGATCTTCGGCGACAGCGTCGTGATGGCCTTTTCGAGCAGCGGGATGAGGGCGGTGGCGCCTTCCTGTGCCAGCTGCGGACCGACGTCCTCGTAGATCACCTGAGTGCCGAGCTTCCGCTCGTCGAAGAAGCGGAATCCCTGGAGGTAACGCACGACCTTCGGCAACGGCTCCGACAGCGTCGTCAGATACAGGATCGGTCGGTCATCACCCGCGTTGTGGAAGATGAGCTGCTCCGCGAAGATCGTCTTGCCGGAGCCGGGGTGCCCCATGACGATGTTGATCGAGTTCGCCGGGAATCCGCCGCCCAGGATGTGATCCGCTTCCGCATTGCCGGCGCTCATCCGCTCGGCCGCGTCATCCACCGCGATCCGGGACCGGACGCGGCGGTCGGCTACGACTTCGAGGCCCATTGCATCTCCACTGCTGTGGTGGGCTGCGCCGCGGTCAGGTCCTGGACGGCTGCAACGAACAGGGAATCGACGAGAGGCTTGCGCAGGAACGCAGTCGCTCCCGCCTCAGCCGCACGCTGTGCGGCGGCGAGGATGCTGAAGATCAGGACCGGGACGTGCCCGGTGCGGGGATCGCCGCGCAGGCGGCGGCAGAGCGCCAGCCCATCGATCCTGGGGATCAGGATTTCCGCGATGACCAGCGACGGCGGCGTGAGCAGCGCGCGCTCGAGCGTGTCCTGGCCGTCGTCCGAGAACTCGACGGCAAAGCCGGCCCGTTCCAGGAACAGCTTCTGGAGCCTGCGCACGCTCTGATCGCGCTCCGCGATGAGCACGCACAGCAGATCGGGCGGCCCCTGCATCAGGCCGGTCCTCGCCGCGCGGAGTCGTCGGAGTCGATGAGTCTCATACAGCCTCGCAGGGAAGGAGGGATTCCTGCGAGGGGCAGCTCGTGGCCACGTCCCAGGAGACGCCGGCCCGGCTCCGCGTTACGCCTTTTCGGAGCAGGACCGGCTCTGGTCAGATACGATTATACCCCGGCTCGCCGGGTAGGTTACCGCCCGGCGGCCCGGAGCAGCTCAGTACCCGGATTCCTCGACCCGGCCACGGTCCGCACGCACTCGCCACGCGGCGGGCGAGGAACCGCCGAGCCTGCGGTTTCCGGGCACTTCCGTCATCTCGAAGTACTCGATCATGTCATCCATGCCGATGCGCTGGATGCTGCGCAGGATGCTGTCCGCTCCCGCCTCGCTTCCGACCTCGTCGAGGATCGACGCCCTCAGGGCAGCGGGGTCGGCGGTGGCGACCTGCGCGAGCGTCAGCGTGAAGGAACGTGCCATTCTGTCTCCGGGAACCGGGGGATGAAGTGTCTCAATATAGCACATTCTGAAAGACCCCGCCTGCCGCCGATGTGGCTCATCCGCGGGGCCGCATGATCGCGTCGAACCGCTCATCGCCGCGCAGGCGCGCGAGGTGCGGGTCGGTGTGGACGAACATCTCCATCGGCAGACCGTCGGCGAACGCCCGGCGCAGCAGCCGAATGGCGCGCTCCCGGTCATCGCGCAGCGCGGCGACGGCCGCGAGCCAGAACCACTGCGCGCCGTAGAGAAACGGCCCATCCAGCGCTTCGAGGCGCCCGCACCAGCGCTTCAGCTCCGGGGCGTCGTCGCGGCGTGAAGCGATGACGGCGAGGAAACCATAGTCGAGGTGCGCCCTGAGCTGGGCGTGATGCTCGCCGATCGGCTGGACGCTGCTGCCGGACGTGCGTGCAAGGCCGTCGAGGATCTCGTGCGCCTCGTCGAGCCGGTCCGCAAAGTAGAGCGCGCGGCCGAGCAGTCGTCGAGACGACGCGTGTGCGCCGCCCTCTGCGCGATACCATTCGACGGCCCGCTCGAGCAGCGCCGCACCCGCGTCTGCCGCGCCGTGCGCTTTCAGCTCCAGTCCCGCTTCCACGATGAGCTCGCCCATCGGCGGTTTGCGGCCGGCGGGGCTCGCGAGGATCTGATCGATCACGCGCACGACGTCGCCCGTGCGGCCGAGCCCCGCGAATGCGCGTGCCTCGAGCAGCGCGGCCAGCGGGTCGTGCGGATGCAGGCGTCGGCAGCGGCTCGCGACCTCGAGCTCGCGCGCGTGATCGCGCAGCAGGTGGTGCGCGCTCGCCAGCTCGACCCAGTAGAAGATCCAGCCACGAAGCTCGCCCGCCTCCGGGTTCAAGCGGCGCAGCACTTCGCGCGCCTCACGCGGATGGTTGAGGCGCCGCGACTCCTCGGCGACCTGGAAGTGCGGTATCGATCCGGGCGCCATTTCCGCCTGCACGACGGCCGCCCGGTACGCGGCCGCCCAGTCGCCGTCGAGCCACGCCAGCACCATGTCGAGCACGGCGCGCTCGAAGCGGCCGAGCGAGGAGCGCAGCGCATCGGCCTCGAGCGCGATGGCACGCGCCTGTGGCAGGTCGCACAGGTTCCAGAGCGTGATCGCGGAGACAATGCGCGGCAGCGCATAGTCCGGTGACAGGTTGGTGGCCTTGCGGAAATGGTGCAGCGCGGCGTGCCACTCGCCGCGCACGAACTGATCGAGGCCATCGAGGTACGCGCGGTACGCGTCCACACCTGGGGGCCGCGCGGCCTCGCGGACATGTACGACGCGCTGCGTGAGTGCAGGCGCGACGGCAGTCACGACTCGCTCGCGCAGCAGCTCGATTCCCTCGAGCGGCGCGGATTCATCGGCCCGCACGGGATCCGGCCCCGGCAGGAGGCGACCGCCGGCAACATCGGTCACGCGGACCTGGAACCACAGGGCACCGCCCTCGCGATGGACCGATCCGTCGAGGAGCGTACCCGCACCCGTCGCGCGCGCGAGCGCCGCCAGCGACGACGGCACTCCACCCGGCTCGGACGTCGTCGCGCTGTCGTGCGGCAGCATCGCATCCGGTGGCACCGGCCCGACCGCCAACGGCGGGACCACTTCCAGGTCCGGAATGAGGGAGAGGCCGCGCGCGAGAGTATCCGCGGCAAGGCCGCCGAGAACGTCGAAGCGATCATCGCCCGTTAGGTTCTCCAGGCGGAGCACGAGCACGCGCTGGGGTGAGACACCGCGCGCGGGCGTCGCACGCACATCCGGCGCGGCGTCAGCGGCGTCGCGGATCGCTGCGAACAGCTCGACCGTCTGCGGCGACGGGTCGAGGTCGAGCTCCGTCCTGAGACGGTCCGCGAGCGCCTCGTACGTGGCGACCGCAGCGACCCGGTTCCCGCTCCGTTCCAGCAGACCGATCAGCCGGCGGGCGACCGCCTCATCGTTCGGCTCCAGTCGGAACGCCCACGCCACGCGCTCCGCCGCGCGGGCGTGATCGCCCTCGTCCTCCGCTTCGTTCGCGGCCAGGAGTGCGGCCTCGACGGCGAGCGTGCGCAGTCGCTGTCGCTCCGCGTGCAGCCAGCGATCGAACTCGTGCGCGCCCTCGAGCAGGAAGCCGGGCATGAGGTCGCCGCCGTAGCACTCCATTGCCGCCTCGCCGTCGCCCCGCGCGACGGTATCGAGGAATGCCAGCGCATCGCAGTTCAGGATGTCGGGGTCGACGCCAAGCTCCGCATCGCCGCGCCGGACGACGATCCCGGTCCCGAGACGGCGGCGGAGGAATTGGAGTGCCTGGCGCAGCGACGCGCGCGCCCGCGCCTCCGTCGAATCCGGCCAGAACGTGCCGAGCAGCTCGTCACGGCGAACGAACCCGCCTGGCCGCCGGAGCGTGAGCCACACGAGCAGCGCGAGCCGCTTCGGCTGCACCAGTACTGCGCGCACCTCGTCCCGGTCGGTCCGCAGCCCGATGCGTCCGAGCACCTCGAGCCATACTCGATCCGGAGGAGTGCCGGTCAGGATCACGCGCAGATCACGGGGGGTTCACGGCCGCAGCCCATCATGGGTCCGGCGCCGCTGAAAGCAGGGATCACATCCGGAAGATGCCGCGGCCCGCGAGATCACCGCAAGCACACACTCGAGCCGGAGGTACCGCATGAACACCCGTCCCCTCACCCTCGTCGCACTCGCGCTGCTCGCCTGTCGCAACGGCGAGCCCGTCGCGCCCGCCGCGGACGCGGCCGCACTCGATCTGTCGGCAGCCGCGGGCGCGGGCATGCGCGTGGTCGCATTCCCGGCCGACGACCCCGGGCCACCGCTGTACGCGCGCGTAACGCCGCTCATGAACCAGATCTTCACCGATGCCGGACTCGTTGCGATCCCCATCTACCGGGACCCGGCCTGCATCCCCCCGGACACCGACCTGCTCGAGCACCTGCACCTCCCCGGCCCCGCGGGTCCCGGTGCTTTCGGGTGCGACCTCCTCATCGAGGGCTCGTACATCATCGAAGCCGACGCACCGATCGGTACGTTTCCCGTGCGCGTTGTCGCGTCCGGGCCGGCACGGATATGGTTCGTGGAACGCGCCGCCTTCCAGGCAGCCACGGCGGATGGCACGCTCCCGATGGCGGAGCTGGTCGCGCTGGATCCGCTGCGCGGGACCGCCACCACGTTCCACGAGATGCTCGCGCCGCGGCTGGACAGCCATCACGTCGTCATCGCGAGCGCCGGCCGGCTCGATGACGGACGCTCGTTCCGGTTCGACCTGAACCATCTCGGTGACGTGACGAAGAGCATCCACATCCGTATCGACTGACCGCGGAGATCACCATGATCATTCTCGTGATTGCCCTGATACAGACCGTGCCCGCACAACCCGCGCGGATCGCGGGCGATTCCATCCGGCTGGGCAACGGCATCGTGCGCAGCTGGGTCGAGGTCGACGAATACGGTGCGCCGACCGCGATCGGCGTGACGCTGCCGGACGACGTGATCGAGTCGACACCCGCCGATGGCGCCATGCTGAGCCTCGCCTTCCCCGCTCTCCGTGGACTCCCGTTCCGCCACGTCCTGTTCGACTGGGTGCCGACCGGACACCCGCCCGCGACGCTGTACGCACACCCGCACTGGGACGCGCACTTCTACACCATCTCGCCGGAGGAGCGGCGCACCATCGCCGAGGGCGAGACGCCGCTGCGGCCCGACGCGCGCTACATGCCCGACGGCTTCGTCCCCGTGCCGGGACTCGGCCTCTACGCGTTCCCGGAGATGGGCGTACACTGGATGCACGAGAGCGCGCGCGAGCTGCACGGCAACACGTTCGACCAGACGATCATCTACGGATCGATCGGCGAGCGCACGATCTTCGTGGAACCGATGTTCACGAGCGCGTTCCTGGAGGCGCGCCACGATTTCTCGGCACCGATCCCGCAGCCGCGCGCGGTCGCGACGAGCGGTCGTTACCCGACGCGCTACGTGATCCGCTATAACGCGAGCGAGCGCGCGTACCGGATCAGTCTGGAGGACTTCCGCTGGAGGGAGGCGGCGCGCGACCGGCCGCAGTGAGTCGGGTGGTTCGTGTGGCTGTGCGCGGCCGCGGTCAACGATCGCTGTGCTCCGGCTGTCGATGCAGGTAGACGGAGTGACGACGACGCCCGCGTGACTCCACACTGGAGCTCGAGCCGCGTGCGCTGCTGCAGGCTCTCCATGAGCACCCGGAACGACGAGCCAGCAGCAGCGATGGCGTGAGCAGGACGGCAAGGGATCTCCCCCACGCCAGCCTGATCCGCCTGCTGCTCTGCGCCGACGAGCACGGGAAAGGTCGTGCACGCCTGCGCTTCGCTGATCGCAAGCACGGAATCGGCCAGCAGCCGCTCCATGATCCGACCGGCGTGCGCAGTGTCGCGGCTCAGATTTCGAAGCGAATCGGCCGGCGCGCAGCGGCGGGCGCGCACGATCATGGCTGCGGCAACCGAGTCGTAGATGGACGGTGAATCGAATGGACTGGTGCCGATGCCATGCGATATGTGCGCCCGGAGGACCGCACGGGCATCGGCCGATGACGACGCCGGGCCTGCGTTGGTGCAGGCGAGCTGCAGGGCAAGTGCCGGGAGCAGGATCCGGCAAGACGGCGCGCAGCGCGGACTCGAGCTGATCGACTCATGTGCAGAACCTGCGACTCGCGGGCGGACAGCCCGACCAGCGGCGCCGCCCGTGTCGATTCGTGTCGCTTCATCACGTCCTCACAGGAGTCTCCGGCATGCCTGCTCGAATATGAGCAGCACGGGCCGGCTTCACAACTGATTACCGTCCGCCGTGGATCTACTGCAATGTGTTGTAGCGACTACAGCATGTAGCGCGTCGCCGGCGCGAACTCCGTGTGCTGGTGCTCGGCGAAGGATTCCGCATGGTACTGTCGGCCTCGCGATCGGCGTGGGCGGCGCCATCGCCGCGACGCGCTTCATCGAAGGGCTGCTGATCGGTGGCAGTCCCACGGACCCGGCCACGTTCCTGGCCGCGGCAGCCGTCATCTGCGTCGAACGCGCGGCGGTAAGAGCGGCTGAGCCGCACGGCCGTACAGCTCGCAGCCACTGGGCGCGCGTCCGAGCGCCCGCATTCTGACGCTTCCTCCTGCATGTCAACCGCGCTGCCGCGCCGCTGAGCGCACGAACCGGCGCGTACCACCCGGTTCGTGTTAGTTTCGGGGCGATGAGAATGCTCACGCTCATGGTGGCGTCGCTGTGCACCGCGGGCTGCCAGGCCGGTGCAGCGGCAGCGCAGCCGATGGCGAGGCGGCGGTGAGCGGTCTGGCCGCGCGCCACGCCGGCCGCGCGCACGAGGTCGGTACCATCGAGGTCAGGCAGCGTGCGGATCTGCTGCTGCTGCGTGCCGACCCCACCGTCGACATGGGCGCGCTGCGCCTGCTCGAGACCGTGATCCTGAACGGTCGCGTGCTCGATGCGCAGCGTCTGGCCGCTGCGCGGCAGGGTGCCTCTCTACGGGCGCGGCGGCATCGAGCTGCTCCCGCGTGTGGCTGCGGCCGGCTGCGCTGGCTGCGCGCGGACTGACGCTACGAACTGCGCAGCGCCACGCCGGGATCGAACGCGGACCTGATCCCGACCGAGGACTTCGAGGAGCCGCCGCACGGCTGGCAGGCAACACAGGGCACGCGCCTGCCGCGACCTCGCCGCAGCTGTGCTTTCTCGACGTAGAATTCAGGACACCCGCAACGTCCGCCGCCGACCACTCGTCTTCATATGTGGGAGACAGACGTCCAGCGTAATGGGAGAGGTCTCATTACATACGATCCTGCAGACCTGCGTGCACCCGGCTCGATTCCGCTCGATGGCAGCGGCGAGACATGGGCGGAGCTCTATCGGGAAGTGGCCGAGAAGGTGTTCAGGGTAGTGCACCGACTGACGGGAAGTCGTGACATTGCCGAGGACGTGACGCAGGAGGCGTTCGTGCGCGCGTTTGAACAGCGGCACCATTGCCGCGAGCGGGAGCGCGCCGCCGGCTGGATCTGTCGAATCGCAATCAACCTCGCGAAGGATCGAGGTCGATTGGAAGCCAGGCGACACGAGCTGTTGGAGCAGGCGGGCACCCGGCAGACGTACGGAGGCGACGTCGGCCTCGCCGTCGAAGTGGGATTGGTTCTGGACCGGGCGCTGGCAACCCTGTCGGAGGAGCAGCGCGCAGCGCTCCTGCTGTATGACGTGGACGGTTATTCGCACGCCGAGATCGCAGCAATGTTCGAGATCGCGGAAGCTACGTCGCGGGCCAGAGTGGCACGCGCGAGGGCGGCCATGCGGGAGCAGATCGGAGAATGGCAATGAGATACACGGGCCAGGACGAGGAACGCGATGATGTCGACGAACGACTGCGACGCGAGTTGCAGGCACGCTATCCATCACCGGCCTTTCCGTCTGCCGCCGTACAGGCGGCCATCGAAAGCCGCATCGGGAGGTTTGCGTCAGGCCGCGACGGGACCGCTGTCGTGCGTGTTCCGCTGTGGGTGAGGCCGCTCCGCGCCGTGCTCATGGCAGCGGCTGCCGTCGCGCTGTTCATCGGTGGCATGGAGTACGAGCAACACCGCGGATCGGCGTCCTCGACGATGGCACCGGCTGCGCCGAGGAGAGCGGATGACCGCCTGCTGCCGATGACGATACAGAGCGCGGGCAGCCGGTACGTGGCGACCGTCGCGGAATTCGGTGTTGCCTCGAGCCGACTCACGCCGGCCGAGCGTGCTGTTGCACGGGAGGTTGCACTGGTCGCCCTCTATTCCGCGGCTCTCGAGCTCATGAGAGAGGCCGAAAACGATGACGTGCTCCGCGCCGTCACGCAGCTGGTGGCGGCGCAGAGGCAGAATGTCCGCGCCGCATCCCCGGCGAACCACAGCGGATCCTGAAAACGGAGACAATACGATGCGCGCTACTGCAATCACTGTCCTGGGGCTCATGGTCGTCGCTGCGAGCAACCTCAGCGGACAGGAATGCCGACAGGGTCGTGGACCGCGAGCGGATATCGGGATCCGGACATTCCATTGCCAGGGCGGGACATGCGTTCTTCCAGGCGCCGCGGCGACGAATCGACAGGGTCAGCTGCTTTCAACGGGAATCGGACTATTCAGACCGCCGGACGCACCGCGGTCCACGCAGTACTGGTTCTCCGTCGAGCCGAGACTGTGGAACGTGAGGGGCAACGGCCCCGCTGCGGGCAAGGTGATGGAGGGCGATGTGCTCGTTGCCGTCAATGGCGATCCCGTGACCACCGAAGCTGCCGGCCGCCACCTGTCACAGATGGTGCCGGGGACGCCAATCACACTGACGCTGCGGCGGAGCGGGCGGATGCTGTCAGTAGTCGTGGCACCGATTCTGAGCTGTGAGACGCTCGAGGTGTCCGCCGGCACGGGTTCACGACCCGTGGAACCGGGGCGTGCGTCCGGCACCGCAGAAGTCGGGGCGTCGGCTGGAATGACGCGCGTCGCTTCCCTTGGTCTCATGCTCGTGGGAGAAAAGGAACTCGATGTTCGGTCGGACGGGTCGATCACATGGTGGTTTGTGGAGGTCCCCGTGGTTGCGCGTGTCGATCAGGGGAGCCCGGCCGCGAACGCCGCGATAGTGCCCGGCGATGTAGTGCTGGCAGTGAACGAGCATCCGATCAACACTGCGACGGGAACGGCGGCTCTGCTTTCCGCTGCGACCGAGGGAGGCGCTTTCCGGTTGCGCCGCGGCACGAACATCGTCACGGTGCAGCTGCGTCTGCGCTGAGGAGCATGATCATGCGGACGTCGCCCGCCGGGGGCGCGTCGCATCTCCTCCGACGAGGTGTGGTCGAACTGCCACTGGTACTCGCTCACAGCGGTTCAAACGCGTACTGCGGCAGCCGGCCAGTCGGGGCAACCCGCCGCTGCGAGCCGGCATCTCAGATACACAGTATTGGCTACGGGAGGGGCCTATGCATGTACGAGAGAAGTCGGTGCACGTGCGAGTGGTCGCCGGAGCTCTGCTGGTACCGATGCTCATTGCGGCGGACGCGTCGTCGCAGGCGCAGGATCGTGCGCTTGCAGTGCAGGCGGAGGACGTCTACCGCGTAGGCGGCGTGGATGCGCCGGCCTGGGCAGCATTTGCGGAGGTGGACGCCGTCGGATTCGGGCCGCAGGGAGAGCTGTGGATCGTGGATGGCCGCGGCATCCAGATCGTGCGGGTGGCACCGGACGGGCGCAGCGGCGTGAATCACATGAAACATGGTCGGGGTCCCGGGGAGTTCCAGCGTCCCACAGGACTTGCCGTTCTGGGCGACGGCCGGCTGCTCGTTGGCGATGCGGTGAACCGGAATCTTCAGCTGCTCGGACGCGACGGCGGCCTGATCACCGGCGTTCGCGCAGATCGAACCCTCAGAGCCGCCGGGTTCGCATGGCTCGAGCGCGAGCAGTTCGTGGCGGTGCCGGAGATCTTCTTCATCGATGGTGGACAGGCGGTCTTCTGGGGTCCGGAGGGCATGACGCCGGCGACGCGCGTGCCCCTGCTGCGATTCGCGTTGGGCGAGGAGCTGGACGTACGCACGATCGCGACCGCTACGTACACGCAGCCGCCGAGGAACACTGTGCCGTTTGCGTCACACGCGTTCGGGCCCGACATCCACTGGTCGTCGCATCGCGGCCACATCGCGGTAGTGGACGGGGTCGACTACGACATTCGCGTGCTGGATGCGAATGGCAGGCAGCTCATGCGCGTGCGGCGCCCTGTCAATCCGCGCAGCCCGTCGCGCGCCGACCGGACGGCCGCGCGAGAGGAAGCGCGATCGCGTCTCATTGCACCCAATGGTATGCCACGCGTCGTGGGCGCGGTACAGGGGGGCGGGTCAGGACAGACTCGCGACGCGCGAGTCGTCCTGGGACAGATCGAGGCTGGCCTCGATGCGATGACGTTCGCCCGGCGCATTCCCGTGGTCATCGGCCTGAGCCACGACGACGCAGGCCGCATCTGGGTTGCGCGCACGCCGGACGTGTGGGGGCGATCGCCGATACTCGACGTATTCTCACCGGCGGGAGAGTATCTCGGGACGACAAGTGCATTGCCCCGTCTGCCCGATGCGTTCGGGCCGGGCGGGCTCGCCGCGTTCATCGAGAAAGACGAGCTGGACGTGGCGTACGTGCGGGTGATCCGGCTGGAGCTGAATGAGCAGTGATGAGCGCGTCCAGCTCTCGGGTGATCCGACCTCGGGGCGCAGCGTGTCCGCGGTGCGTGCGGCGCGAGCGGAACAGGTACGGCGCGGGTGAATGGTGCCAGGAGAAGGAGCAGCAGAACCGTCGTCACCATCCCCCGTTGACGTGTGTGCGAACCGGCCGTGCAAAGTCGTTCGCATCCGCGTGCCGTGCGAAGCGTTCCGGGACGAGTGTGCGCGAACCCGGGACTTCCCCTGCGAGTCGACCGTCAGCCCGCTACCAGCTCCATGTTACCCTCGCTGTAAGCGGCACCACAGCGAATCCGCTCTGGGTGCGACCCGCCTCCTCGGACACCTCTCCCCAGTAGATGCGCGGCCCCACACGAACGGCTCCGAATCGGTAATGCAGAGAAGAGTAGATGCCCTTGAAGATCGACTCGTACTCCGTCGGGGGATGATAGAACCAGCCGGCACGTACGCCGCCGTCGACTTCGATCCGGCTCGCGGGCTGGACCCGGAGGAATGCAGCGCCACTCAGCAGCTCGATGAACGACGGCGTGCTGCCGTCTCCCGTGATCTCACCCGATGAGGTCATGAAGCCCGCCTGTGCTCCTCCGGTCACCTCGATACCCAGTGCGACGCGGGGACCTGTCAGTCGGGAATACGCGAGAGATGCGCCCAGGATTCCGAGCTCGAGCGAGAGCCGATTGAGTCCATCGCTGAGTGCCGCGTCGGGCCTGGGGATCCGCAGGCGCTGGGCAGCCGCCTCCGTGCTGAAGCCGACGTGCAGCCCGATCAGGAGGAGAACGATGCCACGATGTTTCATCGGTGCCGTCCCTGAATGAGTTTACGCAGGCTATCGCGTCTGCTCAGCGGATTCTGAAGCCGACGCCGAGGCTCCCAAGCCGAAAACGATCCCGCTGGTAACTGGGAATGACAATTCCACGAGCGGAGACAACAAGCCAGACACGCGACCCTACAGCTGCTGCCGCATCGACATGACCCAGAGCACCCATGACCGTAGTCTCGTCACTGACGACAGCCGGTCCAATGAGACCACGGAGCCCGCCACCGGAAGTCTCCCAGCCGATGGTTGCCGACCAGACCGCGAAACTCGGAAAGGGCGGAACGCAGCCACCGTTCGACGCAGGCAGGCACGCCGCCAGGGGTCCGCTGCCCTGAATGCCCGTGCTCAGGGCCGCCACTACTCCGCCGCTATCGAACGAATACACACGAGCAGCAAAGAGAACGTCGACCGTGAGACCCGTATCATTGCTGCGGTAGGTCCCGTCGGTGCTGCCACTGCCGCGGCCAACCGAGACCTCCACAGAATACGGCCCGGGGACCTGCCCGGCCGCCATTGAACCTGGCCCCGCCATGAGCGCGACCATGCTGGCCAGGGTGTACGAACGGATTCGCATGTCACGCCTCCATTGCGTGAAGGGCAGTGGCAGGGTCCGCGCGCAGGGCTCCTGCTACATCAGCCGATGCACCGAAACATACTCCTCGTCGAGCGCGTCACGACTCAGCACTGCGATCCGGTCGCCAGCGATGTCGAGGATCCTCGACGAGGCAGGCAGCGTGAGGCGTCCGTCCACCGCACCGTCCGTTCCGATCACGATCCAGTCGCGCTCGACAGCGGCCGGCCGCGCGTACGAGCCGATCCAGATGCGCCCGGCATCATCCAGGGCGAGATCCGCGAACGCGGGGTATGTCGAGCGGTAGGGCACATCCGCCAGTGCGCGCCGCAGCTCCTCCGGCGCCTGGGATCGGCTCGCCAGCACGTCCTGACGCCAGCGCTCGACATCCGCGGGATCGACTTCTGCTCGGACTCCGCCCGCGATCCGCATTTCGAGCTCGCCATCGGCGCCATACACGACGACATCGAGCGTGTCCGTGCTGCCGATCGCGAAGCGGCCGTTCCTGCCCGCGTACGCGGCCGAGCCGCCGAACCCGACCGGCGATCTGCTCGCTCCCCGCGGGATCGCGATGAACGCCCATTCCGTCGCCGGCCACATGCCGAGCGTATCCGCGCGCGCACCATCCGCATCGAACAGCATCAGCGGAATCGTGTCCCTCGCCTCACCGCCTGCGGCGAATACGCGCAGGTCGGCGTAGACGGCTGCGATGCGACCGTCGTTCAACTCCGCGAGCGGCTGGAGGTCGACGATGCGGTTCGGCGGCGACAGCGGCCGCGTCTCGATGACGCTCCCGTCCACCGTCATGCGCGTGAGCCGGCCCTGCCGCGGATCATAGACGAGGATGTTGCCGGACGTGTCGACATCCAGTGCGGAGATCCAGGCGAACTCACCGGGGCCTTCGCCGCTGCCGCCGCTGCGGTGCGCGAGCGCGCCGCTCGCATCGAGCACGAGGATCTCGCTCGTGCCGGCGTTGGCCAGGGCGAGGTCACCGCCCTCGAGGAAGCGCGCCGCCGTGACATGGAACAGCTCGTGCCGCGCAGCGGTCGTGAAGACCTCCTCGGCGTGCAGCTGCGGCACACGCTCCGGCGGAAGCGATCGCAGGTTGACGTGGAGAACTCCAGCAACGTTCGTCACGGTCGAGCCGGTGTCGTTTCGCCCCGCCTCGCCCGCGCACGCGAGCAGCAGCACGCTGACGCCGATGGCAGCAGTCCTGGTCATGATCCCGTGTCCGGAGTATGCCGAGGCGTCTGTATTAACGTGGGCCTCCGAAGCAGCGCAAGAGCGGCAAGTGGTGGCGCGAATCCGCGATTCGAACACTCGTGCTGCGACTCGTTCGACTTCCGTCGCAGACGAGTCCCGGGGATTCGTTTCCTCGCGTTCGCCGGTGAAAGGACACGATCCGGAACGGCCGGCGTCTTCGTCCGGAACCCACTGCCGGGAGGAACCATGTCGGCATGCATGCGCAGCGGTGCGGCTGCACTCGGTGCGTGCGCGCTCGTGCTGAACGTCGCGAACACGGCGTGCGCGCAGAACGCCTCCGATCTGCCTGCGCAGGACCGCCCGATCCTGCTCGACATGCGGGACCTCCACGCCATCGGCGGCATGGATGCGGAGCCGTGGGCACAGTTCGGTTCCGTCGCGCAGGTCGCATTCGACGGGCGCGGTCTGTTGTACATCCTCGATCGGGTGGCGCAGCGGGTGGTCGTGATCGATGAGAATGGCCGGCTGGTCCGGACGCTGGGCCGTGAAGGGAGAGGGCCGGGGGAGTTCATTGCACCCGGATCCATGGCCGTATTCGACGACGGCTCGGTGATCGTATACGATCTCATCCGCCGCACGTTCTCGGCGTTCGATTCGGCGGGAGCACTGCGCTTCGACGTGCGTGTGCCGCTCGATCACGGGGCGCCGGACGCGATCTTCCCGCTGCCGGACGGCCGACTGGTCGCGAATGCAATCGTGTTTCGCGTCGATGGTGCCCCGCACTTCCGGACGTCCCGCGGCATGACTCCGACCTCGCGCGGCCGCGTGCTCGTCTTTTCAGCCGATGCCCGCACGCCGGGCACGATTGCGGATACCTACACGCCCGGGCAGGCGCCGGTTGTCGGCGGGGCGCCGGTGCGGATCGCGTTTCAGCCCGCGTTCTCGATGGCGGTGAGCCGGGACGGCAGGATCGTCTTCGCCGACTCGACGACCTATACGCTGCACCTGCTCCACACGGCCGGCCCGCAGACTCTGATCCGACGTCCGCTTCAGCCGCGCCGGGTGACAGAGGAGGATCGCCGCAATGAGCGCGAGCGCCAGCTTGCGCTGCTCGATGCGCCTGACGCACGGGCGATGGGCGCCTCACTCGGCGGGTCGGTCGACAGGCGAGCCGCGCTGGAGCGGGAACGTGAGCAGCTGCGGCAGATGCGTTTCGCTTCCGAGATCCCCGTGATCGCCGGCGTTGCCGTGGACTGGGCGGGCCGTATCTGGGTACAGCGGACGGGGAGGCGCGTCGGCGAACCGGGTCCCATCGATGTCATTGCGCCCGCGGCCGAGTACATCGGCACCGTCACGTCCGGCTTCGGACTGCCCGCCGCGTTCGGGCCGGATGGTCGCGTGGCCTTCATCGACACCGATGAACTCGACGTGCAGCGGATCCGCGTCGCGCGCGTCCGGTCGCCGGCACTTCGCGACTGAATGCATCCGAATCGGGGTTCAGGAGCAGCTGTCAGCCGTCTTCCTGATCGCTGTTGCTGCTGAGGTCACCCGGCTCGGTCTCCGCGACGGCGCGCATCCGTTCCAGCGCTGTCAGAACGCTCTCCTGTGTTTGTCGGGCGGCTGCCTGCCATGCCGCGCGGCCGGCGAGAGCCCCGGCAGCCAACCCTGCCAGCATGCCCACATTGGAGCTCAGTGTGACCGCCACCGCCGAGTATCCTCCGACGGCCACCGCCGCGTTCGCCAGGATGGTCCCGACTACACCGACCCCGGCGAAAAAACCGACCAGCGTGCCGCCCGTGAGCAGCCCGATCCTGGTGAGCCGGCGGTTCACGGCCACGGCCATGGCGGTGCCACGGCTGCCAGAGGTCACCTGGATGAGAGAATGGCCTCGGTGCGACAGGCGCCACAGCCCGGTCGTCGCGTTCTCGATCGTGCCACCGGTGGTCGCCAGCGCGAACTGTGCCTGCGCCAGCATCTCGGTGGCCTGGGCCGCTGATACCTGCCGGGTAAGCGAGCTTTCGGCAGACAGCACGCCGGCAGGGCCGAAAATCCCTCCGCCCGGAGTTCGGGTCGAACGCAGGGCACGTACTGCTGCCCGGAACTCGGCTGGTGCGATTCCAACTTCCGCTGCAATCCGCTCGGCCTGAGCCATGGAGATGTGCTCATCGACTGGAGCACGTGCCTGGCGCTCGGCGGCGGACTTCAGCGCAACGGCCAGGTCTGCGCGTGAAATCGAATCCTCGGTGTTCACATTCCGGCCTTCACCGCGGGGAGGAGGATCTGATTCTGCCGCTCCACTGATGGCCTGTCGATCGACTGCATCTACGGTCCGAATCGTATGACGCGCGGCAGCTGCCCGGTCGGGATGTCCACTGCCGGTTCCCCACCGATCTGCACGCGTACGCGGCGCAGCTGTTCGGGCAGCGTGATCTCGTACGTCGCGCGCGTGCCGGAATTGCCGATGCGCAGGCCCGACGCGAGCACGACCAGCTCGACCGGACCCGACGCGTCGCGGACGCGCGCGGTGACGGAGCTGCCGCTGTGCGTTTGCAGACGCACCTCGCCACCCGCCCGGCCATCGATGACCTCGATCACCAGCTCGCCGCCCGCCGGCACGAACTCGATACCGGACGAGACCGGCTCGGCCGGTGGATCGACCGGTGCTGTCGACCCGAGCGTTGCGGCGATCCAGTCGAGCAGCCGGACACCGGCGGGCGACGCGACGAGCGCGCCGCCGGCGAGCAGCGCGGCCAGCGCCGCGGCCGAGAGCCATGCGCGCGGGATGTGCCGCGATCGATGTGCGCCCGGCAGCGGTGGCCGCATGGCCGGCATGGGCGGGTCGGCAGCACGCAGCACCGCGTGCAGCGACCGGGTCCGACGCTCGAGCGTGTCCAGCCGGGTCCGACACACGTCGCACGTATCGAGGTGCGGTCGCGCGTGCGACCGTTCGAGCTCGGACGCCTGGTCATCCAGTACGCGCACGAGCACATCATCGCCGACATGCGGGTCCATTGTGGGTGCAGTCATGTGGACGTCTCCCTGTCGAGGCGCAGCTCGGCGGCCAGCTTGTCGAGAGCGCGGGCAATCATGGTGCCTACCGAGCCGGTCGTCGTCCCGACGGCGGCGGCAATCTCGCGGTGCGCGAAGCCCTCCTCGCGCATGAGCAGCACGGTGCGCTCCTTCATGCTGAGGTGGGCGAGCGCGGCGTGAACACTGCGCGCACGATCCGCGGCGACGAACGCTTCATCGGCCGCAGGCTGCGGGTCGGCATGCGGCACGCGCCCGGCCGCGGTACTGAGCAGTCGCAGCCTGCGATTGTGTGTGCGCGCCGCCTCGAGCGCGGCGTTCCGGCCGACGCGGAACAGCCAGGCCCGCACGTTGTTGGTGACCGGCGGCCGCTCGACGTAGCGCACGAACGCGAGCTGTGCCGCATCCGCTGCACGGTCCGGGTCGCCCGTGAGGCGCGTGAGGAATCGCCACAGGGATTCATGATGCTCCCGGAACAGTACCGTCACGTCGGTCATCTCAGAACGCGAAGCGCAGACCGATCAACGGCAGGCGCGGCAGACCGGGGTGGAACTTATCGAAGCCCTCGATCTCTACGGGCGCGCCATTCGCACAATCGCCTCCGCACCAGGGCGGCTCGAAGTGCGCATAGCGACCCTGGTTTTCGGCGCCCAGCACATTGCGCAGCTGCACGAAGCCACCCAGCGTCCAGCCGCTGAAGCGGCGCGACCAGTCGAGCGCGAAGTCCAGGCTGCTCGTCGCATCCCGCCGGCGCGCGTTGCGGGACTCGCGGGACGGCGGTGTGAGCCAGGTGCACGCGCCGGTCGCGTCGCACTCGTAGTTGCCTTCGTGGAAGCGCGTGTACGGCGCACCCGCGGCATACGTGTACGCAGCACTCCACACCCAGCCGCGTCCGAGTGCCAGCGCGCTCGTCAGATCGACGACGTGCCGCTGATCCTCGTCGGCGGGAAAGTCGAAGCCGGCGGCGGACGCGTCCGCCGCGGCAAGGCTGTATCCGAACGAGCCGGTCCAGCGGCCTGCCAGCCGCCGGACAGAAACATCGATGCCGCGCGCGCGCGCATCGCCCACGACGAAGCTCCGGCGGCCGACATCGAGCCCGGGCGTCGGATCCTGATGCGCCACGCCGCGGCTCCAGCGCAGCCACGCCGTTGCGCCGACCAGCCAGCGGGTCGACAGCCAGTGCTCGGCGGTCGCGGTTACCGTGCTCGAGCGCAGCGCCGGCACCTCATCGCCCGCAACGACCCAGAGCACCTCCGACGCGAAGTTGTCGAGGTCGGGCGACACACCGGCCGGAGCGATCGCCTGCTCGTAGTGGAAGCCGTGAGCGAACGCGGTGGATACGCTCGTGCGCGCGGATGGCTGCCAGCGAACCGCCACACGCGGCGCAACCCGCACGCGCGGCGTCGACCGCGCGCGCGACCCCGTCTCCAGCCGCGCGCCGCCGCTGACCTCAAGAGTGCCGACGTCCCAGCGCCGCTCGAGCCACAGAGCCGCGCGCACATTCGAGCCGTGCAGCTCCGTGGTATCCTGTACGGGAACCGTCCGCAATGTGCTGCGCGGCGCGGGGCCTCTGTAGTCGACGTGCACCCGCGACATTTCATAACCCCCCGTCCAGGCAGTGCGCTCCTCACGCTCCAGCTCGCCGCGCACCGTGAGGTGCACGAGCGTGTTGCTGGATGGAGAAGCAATTGGCGCGTCGAGCCCGGTCTGCTCCACCGGCACGTTCCTGACCCGCGACGCGAATGTGGAGACACCGACCGTGTGACGCGTGCGCCGTCCGTGGACCGGCGTCAGCAGCGACACGCGCGCCAGGCCGCTGCCCCAGCGCGCGCGCGTGCCATGCAGGACGTCCGGCACATCGCCCGTCAGTGCGTCTACCTGCACGAGTGCACTCGCTTCGATCACACTCTGCTGGCCCACACGCTCATCGTAGCGGCCGGCGATGTCGAGGAATTCGTACGGGACCGCGACATCGTCCATGCCCAGCCGCTCCGCCAGCCGCGTGAGCAGGTCCAGATACGTGCGGCGCGCTGCGACCATGTATGCGCGCTCACCCGTGCTCGACGCATCATCGACCGCCAGCCGCGCGCTCACCAGCGATATCTCGCCGGCAGCATACTCCCCGTCGTCCTCGCCGGCACGCGTGCGCAGCTCGAGCGTCCCCGCGGCACCGCCCTCCACCGATACCGGCTGAGTACCCGCATGCAGGTATGCCGCGCCGATCGCATCGGGACTCACCGAGCCGAACGCACCGGCCGCATGCAGCGGATTGAAGAGGGGTATGCCATCGACGTAGATGCGCATCTGGTCGAACGCTGCGCCCCGCATCCACAGCTCCGCACTGTACTCGTCGATCGTGCTCACGCCCGGCAGCCGCTGCAACGCACGGAACAGGTCGCTCTCACCCAGCGTGACGCTTTCCCGGAGATCGCTGCGCGTGACCGCGCGCACGTCACCGGGCAGAAAGAGCCGCTGGCGGGCACGCACCGCAGCGATACGTGCAGCATCGGCGTCCTCGCCTGCCGGGTCGTGCACGAACGTCCGATCTCCACGGACATCGGCCGTGCCCGTGACATTCAGTGGCTCGAGCGCGACAGGCTCGATGGACAGTCCGAGCGAAACGCGCGGATCGTCCGGTCCCTGCACGGTCACGATGAGCTGCTGGGCGTGATAGCCGATGCGGCTCGCGCGGAGCGTATACCGGCCCCGCGCAACGTCCGCGAACACGTATGAGCCGGTGCTGTCCGAGCGCGTCGTGCGTGCCGTGATCGAGGCCCGTGTGCTGGCCGACGCGGAGTCCGCGACGCCGATCCGCTCCAGCATCACGATCGCATCCTGCAACGGCTCACCCGTGCTCGCATCGACGATGCTCCCACGGACGTCGGCGCGGCCGACGGCCTGGCCGTTGATCGGCCCGGGCGGCACGGCCACCATCAGAAGGACACAGCCCACTCCGAACAGGCGGGTCATGATTCCTCTTGCTGCATCCGGTTCAGCGATCGTCCCCTGCTCCGGTAGATGCGTCTGCGGTCGGAATTCTGACACCGCCGGTGCGGTGGCCGCCGTGGGCCGATGCCGCGCCGGTCAGAAATCGGCAGGGCGGCGCATCGCTCCAGTGATGTCATCACTCGATCGATGGAGGCAACAATGTACCGTATGCATCATGCCCGCTGGCTGCCGGCGCTCGTACTGCTCGCGGCCGCGTGCTCGAGATCGCCAGTCGAACCTCCGTTCCTGACCGTGCAGCACGTCGCGGGCGTCTACGGCGCGAGTGGCGAGTTCGGCGCACTCACGTTCACGACGATCGCCAGCGGCGAAACCACGGACTGGCTGGACGCCGGCGCATCACTGATCCTGCGCCTCAACATTGACGGGACGACCGAGGGTGACCTCTTCCTGCCGGGCGCCGACGAGGACGGCAGCGATTTCGAGGCGGACCTGACCGGCACATGGCAGCTGACGGACGGTATCGTGACGCTCGATCACGCCGCAGACACGTTCCTGCGCGATATCGCGCTCACGCCGGTCGGCGACACACTCGAGGGCGACCACACGTTCGCCAGCACACGCGTACAGGTCACGCTCCAGAAGCAGTAGCAGCCGATCGCGGGAGCGCCCGGTGTGCCCAGTGACCGGCACACCGGGCAGCACCCGTTCAGCCGGCCGCGCACGTGCGATATGTCGCGCGCCCCTCGCTCACGCGGATGTACTCGTTCGCACCGACCGCACGCGCGAGCAGCAGGTCGAGGAATGCCCCACTCTGGACCGCGCCGCGCCAGTCCCCCGCCCCGAGATCATCGAGCAGTACTGCCATCGCCGCACCCGTGTGGTACGCGCGGAACGCGGCCTCCTGAGTCTCGTCCGCCCCGGGCGCGTCGCTGAGCCGCCCGAAGTCCGCCAGCAGGGAGGCGACCGTGTCCCGCAGCGCCGCGCGCGCGCGCGACGTATCAGCGTGGCTCGCGGCGAGACTGCCGGCGAGGCCCGCGAACTGGGCAGTGCCCTCGCGCCGCTCCTGCCGCTGATCGACTGCGGCGAACAGCGGGTCCGCGGCAGCGAGTCGCTTCAGCCGCGCCGCGAGATACTCGCGTGCTCCTGCGCTCCGCTGCCGCCGATCCGCCGCGCCGACCGCTGCCGCCAGTATCAGCACCTCGCGGCGCGCGGCGTCCTGGAAGTCGGCCGGTGGGTCCACGCCGATGTTGTCATAGCGCTGTGGTGTGCAGTCCGCCGGCTGACGACGGTGTGCGTCGTTCCACGTTGCGAGCTGCCAGAAGTGAAACGATTCGTGGAGGATCGCCTCGGCCTGCGAGTACCCGTTCTCCAGGCCGTCGGGACCCGCGAGCGGTACGGGCGCGGGCATCGTTTCGTCCGGCCTTCTCCCGGCGCCGGCGAGATAGTCTCCGCTGAATATACCGGCTCGCACATACATGCGGCCGCGCAGCACGAGAGGCAGCACGTCGTCCGCAACCCTGGAGAAGCCGTCGAGCGGATCGTAGGGTGTGAACAGCAGCGTCTGTTCAGCGCGCTCGAAGTCGGTGAGCACGTACGGCCGCGGCTCGGGCCAGAAGCCCGGCCACACGCGGTCGATGTCGACAGCACGCTCCACGAGCAATGCCGCGGCGGCGCTGACGTGTTGCGGTACGTCCTCATCGCCTGTCGTTACAGTTTGTTCCGCGATGACTTCGCCATCCGGCCGCAGCGCACGGATGCGATACACACCGCGCCGCAGGGCGAGTCCGGGGATCGAGTCAAGGTGAATCAGGATCTGGTCGTCGGGCACTGCGCGATCGGGACGGCCGTCCCTGAATGCCTGCACGAGCACGAGACCCGGTCCGGGTGGCAACGTGAACGGAACCCGGACTTCTCTTCGTCCGGGCAGCTCGAAGACCCAGCTCTCGCGACCGTTTTTCACCTGCACACGCGGCCAGAAGATGTACGCGTCGGCGAACTCCGGGCCGACGAGCTCGTCGTTCAGGCGATTCACGAAGATCGTCGGTCGCCTTACGAGACCGCGTGCCGTCGCAGCACGGTAGAGCGGATGCTCCTCCTCCGGGCTCTGTCGCATGCTCATTGTCGGGGCGAAGACGGTCAGCGGGTCGATGCCCGTGCGCTCCTTCAGGACCGCAGCCATCGGCTTCCAGCCATCCGACGCGGTCGTTTCCGAGGCATGTCCCCGCCCGGCGAGCACGAGGACCCTCGCTTCAGGATCACCGTCGAATACGCGGGCAATGATGTTCTCGGCCTGCCGGCGGTCCCTGAACCCGGCTTCGCCTTCCGGACCGCGCTCCGATGTGTCGTAGGCCACGAGACGGTAGCCGAGATCCAGCGCCGTCCGTACCGCGGATGCGAACACCGGATCCAGCAGATACAGACCGGAGCCGTAATCGACATCCGTGAACCCCGTGTCCATCACGGCATCGGTGAACGCTTCTGCGGCAAGATAGCGGTAGCCCTGATCCCACAGGCCGTGCAGCAGCGACTCGTAGAGCGAACGCGTCTGGGGAAGGTGGTGCTCTTCGCCCCAGATCACTGCTCGAGTTCCGGCAGCGCGGCGGACGATGACGTCGATCGCGTCCTGCGGAATCAAGTCGTTCGGGACGTCGTTCCCGTCATTCGTGAACACGCGGCGGAGCGCGGGCAGGCTCAGCGCGCGCACACCGGCGAGCGGCACACCCATGAACTCCTCGAACATCGCACGAATCTCCGGGTACACCGACCGAAAGACAGGCGACGCGAGATACTGCTCCTCGAGCTGGAGCATGGCGTGGTATGGTGCGAGCGGATTCCCCGCGTCGAGTCGCTCCCTCTCCAGCAGAAGTGGAAACGGCAGGTCCGGCTGCTGGGCTGCGGCACGATTCCAGAACAACAGCAGCAGCAGCGCGCCGAGGACTGCGGCAGGCGAGCGGACTCGATCCGCGGGGAAGCTCACGATCACCCGCTCAGGTGCCGCTGAAAGAAGCGCAGCGTCGCTGCGAGAATGTACTCCGCGCGCGCATCGGGCTCCGCGGTCAGATCGAAGCCGTGCCTGCCGCCGGGGTGGTTGTAGAGCTCGACGGTCTGATTCGTCAGCAGCGACGACTGCGTGAAGCGGTCGATCGATGCGTTGATCCCGGGAATCGCATCGCGCCCCGCGCGCGCGACGAGCAGCGGCGGCAGCGGACGCGTGTTGCGCAACAGTGCTGCGAGTGGAGAATAGGCCCTGAGCTGTGACAGGCGCGGCTCCGTGTGCGCGGGCCGGAACGGGCTGATCACCGCCGCATGCTCCATGTCGAGGAATGCGTAGTAGAACGCAATGCAACGGACGGACGGCGCGGCGCTCGGGCCGTCGGTCATGAACAGGCTCGCGAGCGGTCCGCCCGCTGAAAACACGGCAACACAGATGCGATCCGGGTCGAGCCGCCACTCCGCCGCCCGCTGACGGACTTCCGCGAGCAGGCGCAGCACATCGCTCGCGGCGGTATCGACGTTCTCGTTCGTGTTCAGCCGGTGCGAGAACGTGATCCCGACGAGTCCGGAGGCCGCGACCAGCCGACCCCACTGCGCGTAGGCGGGCAGCGCATCCTTCGGCGATACGCGCTGTGTCGATCCGGCAACGAGTCCGCCATGAATGAAGATCACGCCCGGCCGCACATCGTCACCATCGGGCGGCATGAACACGTCGTACATCAGCGCCGGACCGTACATGACCGTATCCGGCGATCCGGTGAGATCGCGATAGCTCAGGTTGTCGATGCGCCGGACCTGGTCCATGCCCGGGACGAGGTGCGCCAGGCGGCGGTCCTGTGCGGCTCCCGGATCGGCGGCCGTGAGGCAGAGCAGGGTCGCGACCCCGAGGATCGCCAGCGAGCATGTCGTCATCGGTTTCCGTGTGCGGAGGTTCCCGGTTCGTGGTCCGCTGAACATGGGCGGGCGGCCGCGCCGGCGGTACGGGGCGGGGCTGAAGTGCGGCTGAGCCGGCACGGATCGCAGGACTCGATCACGAATGGATGCCGCGACGATCGACTCCCGGCACCGCATTGCCGCGCCATCGATCCACCGCGATATTCACTCGCCTGCCCGACGGTGTGCCCCCTCTCACGCGCCTGTGAACATGCTCACTTCGATCTCCCGACCGCGGCTGTCGCCGCCCATCGTGGCACTCGTGCTGTTCACCGCCGCCGGGATCCTCGAGTCGATCCACGGCTTCATCGGATATCAGCTCTCGGGCCGGCCGGAGTTCGGCTACACGCTGCACGGCCAGACGCTCTCGTTCACGAGCATCGCTGCCCGCGCCCTGCCGAGCTGGATCGTGCTGGGAGTGCTCGCCGGTCTCGCGCTCCGCATGGCCGATCGGCTTCCGCTCTTCTCCGGCGGCTGGCGGCGGGCCCTGCTCTTCCATCTGCCACTCGCGACGCTGTTCTCCGCGACGTTCCTCATGTCGGCTGCCTCGTTCCGTCACTTCCTGTTCGTGGGCCCGGAAGCCGGTGTGAGCTTCGCGACCACGCTACTGCGCTACTACACCGTGTACTTCAATACGTACTTCCTGTTCTACTGGGGCATTGTCGGATTGTACTCCGGATTCCTCCATTACAGGGAATTGCGCGAGCGTGATCTCCGGGCTGAACGACTGGAACGGAAGCTGGCGGAAGCGCGGCTGCGCGCACTCCAGCAGCAGCTGGAGCCCCATTTCCTGTTCAATACGCTCAATGCAGTGTCCGGCCTCGCCCAGGAAGGGAATGTTGCCGGCACGGTGAGCACGCTGGCGTTGCTGGGCGAGCTCCTGCGGGCGACGCTCCGGCGCAGTGAGCAGGTCGTCACCGTGGCCCAGGAGCTGGACCTGCTCGAGCTGTACCTCGCCATTCAGCGCATCCGGCTCGAGGAGCGGCTCCAGATCCGGATGTGCATCGATCCCGATGTCATGGACGCCGAGATCCCGACGTTCCTGCTTCAGCCACTCGTCGAAAATGCGATCCGGCACGGTGTCGCGCGTGACTCCAGGAACGGTTGGGTCGAGATCACGGCGCAGCCGCGCGGGCAGCGCTTGCACGTCACGGTAACGGACTCCGGCCTGGGTATGGGTGACGAAGAGGTGCGGCTCGGCCTCGGACTCAGCAACTGTATCGCGCGTCTCGAGCAGCTCTATGGACGCGAGTACGCGTTCGATCTGCGCAATGCCGGCAGCGGCGGCGCGAGGGTGGAAGTCGCATGGCCGTGGAGGAAGCTTGCGCCGGCGTGAGTGATTGGCCGCCCACGCAGTTCGCGGCCGTATCCTGCATCTCGTGCCCCTCACGCTGCGGCACATTCAGGTGGAGCTTGTGTCCGCGGACGTCGCTACGCACGTTTGCGTGAGCCGGTCGCAGGCCCGGAACGCCGCTGAGGTCATGGAACAGCTGAGGGTGGTGATCGCCGACGATGAGCGACTCTCGCGCCGTGCGCTGCGCGCGCAGCTCGAGAAGCGTCCCGACATCGTCATTGTGGCGGAATGCGGCGATGGCAGGACCGCGCTGGCCGCGATCGAGCGCGAGGAGCCCGATCTCGTCTTTCTCGACATACAGATGCCGCACCTCGATGGCTTCGAGCTGATCGAGCGGCTCGAGTCCGGCTCCAGGCCGGCGATCATCTTCGTGACGGCGTTCGATGAGCACGCGATCCGCGCGTTCGATGTACAGGCCGTGGATTACCTGCTGAAGCCGTTCGACGAGTCGCGGCTGAACACCGCGGTGGAGCGCGCGGTGTCACGCCGGCGGGAGCGGACTCTGTCCGCCCGGGTCGAGAGTGCGCTGGCCGGAGTGGCGGATCGTGGACGCAGGTACGCGCGACGACTGCTCGTTCGGCAGAGCGGCCGCGCGTGTTTCGTCAACGCTTCGGACATCGACTGGATCGAGGCGGTCGGCAACGATGTGCGGCTGCACGCGGGCGATCAGGCCCACCTGATGAAGGCGGCGATCAGTGAGCTGGAACGCAGGCTCGACCCGGCCCAGTTCATGAGGATCCACCGGTCGACGATCGTGAATCTCGATCGCATCGGCCACATCGAGCCGTACGGCGGCTCCGACTACCAGGTCGTGCTGCGCGATGGCACGAAGCTCCGCGTGAGCCGCAGCTCGCGCGACCGATTGCTGAAGGACACACTGTGACGGGTCCGTTGAGCACGAGGGACAGCTGACGGCGAAGACAGACGGAGAATACCGGCCGTTCCCGGAGAAGCCGGATCGTAACGCCCGGCAGCAGCAGCTCGAAGTTCCCCTGTTCGTCCGCTGCCTCGATCTCCGACGCCGTGCGCGGATACTCGAGGTGGGGTGTGGCAGCGGTGTCGCGCTACCCGTTCTGCAGCGGCTGTGCCGGCCGGAGCTCCTCGTCGGCCTCGACGTGGAGCGCAGTGCGCTCGGCGCTGCAGCGGTACGCACTGCACGATTGCAGCCGGCCGTCCGCTTCATACGAGGTGATGTTCGTGCCATCCCGGTGCGCGACTCGTACTTCGATGCGGTTGTGGATTTCGGCACGTGCTACCATGTGGCGCGTGGCGGCGACGCACTCCGAGAGATCGAGCGAGTTCTCAGGACTGGCGGTGTATTCGCAACCGAGACGAAGCTGAGCCAGCTCCTGTCCCACCCGGTCCGATCTCATGGTCGTTCGCTGTATCTGAGCGCCGCGCCCGCGCTGCGGCTGCGGAGACACTGCGGCCTCTGGATGTCGTTTGAAAAGATGCCCGGACGAACAGCCTGACTTCCCGCGCACGCAGCTCGGCGCTGGCAGGGTTGCAGCCACGCAGCGGCCGTCGCCTGCCAGCGCGGCGACGGCCACCGGTTGATCACCCTGTGATTTCCACGTTGCCGTGCAGCACGTCCGCATTCGGCAGCACTGTCGGGAGCTGGGTGCAGAACTCCTGGTCGGCCCCCGCGACGTCGTTCGCTCTGACGAGGCTCACGACATCCGCATCGGCGTTCGCGCCCTCGCCGTTGTCGAACGCGTAGAAGTAGGAGACCCGTCCGATGAGGACGGGCAGGAACGCATCGACTGTGATGCCGGCGACCCACGCCTTGTTGCCATCCACCACCGTCATGCACGTGACCTGCACCCTCAGCCACTGGTCCGGGTCCGTGCCGATGGCACGGAAGTAATACTCGCCCTGAACTGTGCCATCCGCGCGCGTGGTCGCGGCGAAGCTGAGAATCGCCGGCGCGCCCGCCGCCGACCGGTGCGCGGAGCCCGTCGCACGCGCGACGATCGCCTCATCCGAGACCACAGCGGAGACGAGCCCGTCCGGCTCGAGACCGGGACCTTCACTTGCGCGCGGCTCGCTCGGCGAATCGCATGCTGCGGTCGCACTGACCGCTACTGCAACAGCCCACAACATGGTCCTGCGCATCGTGACCTCCATCGGATTGGGGGAGTGCACCGGCTGCGGCTGGGACCAGCGGAGCCGGCACGTTCCGGCGGCAGGTCTGACTGTGCAGGGTGCTGGAGGTGAACGAAACTGCTCGCGGGCGATTGACGGTGCGTGCATCAGGTGCAGATCCGAACCGGTCGGCGGCAGAATCCACATTCCGAATGGTACCGCCGTGTACCGGTCCCGCTCGCAGGCCGCCCGCTTTGCATCGATCGTGGGAAACAGCGTCCCGCAAGTGGATGGGCTGCCACACCCGCAGCGCCGGGCCTGAAGGCAGAGACTATTCAGAACCAACGACTTGCGTCCGGGCGCGC
This sequence comes from Longimicrobiales bacterium, assembly GCA_036374995.1. Taxonomy (GTDB): domain Bacteria; phylum Gemmatimonadota; class Gemmatimonadetes; order Longimicrobiales; family RSA9; genus SH-MAG3. The sequence continues at coordinate 40,602 of DASUSS010000101.1, forward strand.
TCGGGCACGCGGCTTCCACTCCGGTGCGGCAGGAGGTGGAGATGACCGATCTCGCGACCGATGTCAGGAACGCCATCCGACAGCTGCGCGCCACGCCTGGACTGAGTGCTGCCGCTATCGGCATCCTCGCGGTCGGCATTGCACTCGCCGTCACCATATTCAGCGTGGTCCAGAGTGCGATCCTCGAGCGGCTGCCGTATCCGGCGGCGGACCGGCTCGTCGGCGCATGGGAGCGCAGCGCCACGACGCCGATCGGCTCGAGTGCGGATCGTACGCGCGTCGCACCACCCGTCTTTCTGGCCTGGCGCGGAGCCGGTGACGTCTTCGAGGAGATCGCAGCATACAGCGAACAGTCTGGCACCCTGGTGGGCGCGGGCGATCCGCGGCGCGCCGAGGCACTGGCGGTCAGCGCGAGCATGGCGCGGCTGCTGGGAGACCGGCCGGTCCTCGGCCGCCCGTTCACCGAGGATGATGACCGCGTCGGAGCCGCGCCCGTCGCACTGCTCACGCATCGCTTCTGGATCGATGGGTTCGGGGCTCGGCGCGACGTCATCGGCCGTTCGATCGAGCTGGATGGCACGCCGTACGAAGTGATCGGCGTCACGTCGCCGGATCTGGAGATACCCGGCGCGGATCCCGACCTGCTGATTCCGCTGCTGCCGCAGGTCGCCGATGCGATCAATGTCGCGGGCGCAAAGTACCTCATCGTACTGGGACGGCTGCGTCCCGGCATCACTCTCGATGCGGCACGTGACCGGCTCGACGCGCTCACCGCGGCGGTGCCGGACAACGAGGAATGGAGGGCGAGCCTCGTGCCGCTGCGGGAGCAGGTGGCCGGAGACATGCGCCGGCCCCTGCTCCTGCTGTTCGGCGGTGTTATCGCCGTGCTGCTGATTGCCTGCGCGAATGTCTCGAACCTGCTGCTCTCCCGAGTGCCGGCGCGGATTCGCGACCTGGCGATCCGGAATGCACTCGGCGCATCCCGCGGCAGACTGATTCGTCAGGTCACGACGGAAGCGCTCGTGATGTCTGTGCTCGCTGCCGGTATCGGACTACTGCTCGCCTGGTGGGGTCGCGACGCCGTGCTCGCGCTCAGCCCGGAGTCGCTGCCACGACGTCACGCCGTCGATCTGGATATCGGCGTACTCGCGTTCACTGGCATGCTCGTGCTTCTCTGTATGGCCGCGGTCGGTCTCACCCCGGCGCTGCTCGGCACGCGTGTCAGACTCGCCGATACGCTGCGCGCCGCATCCGACACACTCGTCGGCGGTCGCCGGCGTCGCACCATTCGACGCACACTGCTCGTCGCCGAGATTGCGCTCACTGCGCTGCTCATCTGCTCGGCCACGCTGCTGGTCCGGAGCTTCGCGACGATCGTGGCGACCGATCCGGGGTTCCGGACGGAACGAATCACGACGTTCGGCGTGTGGCTCGCGCCGCACCGGTACGCTGGCGCAACGGCATGGTCGCGCCTGGGCCGTGAGCTGAGCGAGCGCGTGCGCCGGACACCGGGTGTCGTGTCGGTTGCGGCTACGAACAACCTGCCGATCAGCGGCAGAATGATGACGGCTCCGATCACCGTCGAGTCCAGCACGCGCCCCGCCGATGCGGAGCCGCCCCGCGGTCACGCGTCGAGCGTCAGCGCCGATTTCTTCCGGGTGATGAACATCAGCCTGGTCCGCGGCCGCTGGTTCACCGAACGGGACGCGCAGGATGCGGCGCCGGTTGCGATCATCAGCGAGTCGCTCGCGCACGAGCTGTTCCCCGGTGAGGATCCGATCGGTCGGCGCGCCCGCTCGTTGCTTGGCCCGCCGGTCATGCGCGAGATCGTCGGTGTCGTTGCCGACGTGCACCAGGTCTCGCTCACCGACGCGCCGCCGCCCGTGTTCTACACACCGCTCGCGCAGGCGCCGCGCCCGTTCTTCACGCTGATCGTGCGCTCCGAGTTGCCGACTGACGCCACGGTGAGTGCCGTGCGTACTGCATTGCGTGACATCGACCCCGAGCTGCCCCTCAGCAACATCGCCACCATGCGCGAGCTGATCGGCACGTCGGTCGCGCGGCCGCGGTTCCTCGCGGGCCTGGTTGGCGTGTTCGCCGTCACCTCCTTTGCGCTGACACTCGCTGGCGTGTATGCCGTCATGGCTTCCGGCGTCGCCGAGCGGCGCCGCGAGATCGCTATCCGCATCGCGCTCGGCGCCCAGCCGCGGCAGGTGCGACATGTGATCCTGCGCGAGGCGCTCGGCATCACCCTGCTCGGACTCGCGATCGGTATACCCGCAGCGGTTGTCGCCGCCCGCTCGCTCCGCGCGGTGCTGCACGGCGTGAGTTTCACCGATCCGCTCAGCTTCCTGCTGGCGGGCGGTGCCCTGCTCGTAGCGGCCGCCGCCGGCACTGCGCTGCCTGCGCGGCGGGCGGCCCGCCTCGATCCTGTGGCGTCACTCCGGGTTTAGGAAACGCCCGGTAGTGCAGCTCCAATGCGCCGACGATCATCTCGCTGTCGAAATCCTGCTGCTCGAGCTCGAGCGGGGAACTCGTGCGCAGCCTCGTCGTGTTCGGGAGACGGGGCAACGACCGTAGCCGGTGACAATCGGCTGGCTCTGCCGCAGGCCGCCGCCCGGTGGTTCCCATTCGCTGCGATCGTCCACTTCGTGAAGGCGCACAGGATGCCGACGCAGGGTCAGGATTTCTTCAGAGCGCTGATCGAGCGGTCGCGGGATGCCGTCGTCGTCGCCGATCAGGCAGGTCATATCATCTACCAGAGTCCCGGCACGCTGGAACAGCTCGGGTACGAGGCGGACGTGTGTCTGGGGCGCCATGTCATGGAGTTCGTGCACCCCGACGACGCAGCTGTGGTGCAGGAGGCGTTGGGTCTGGCGCGACGGGATCCCGGAACGAGCCACGCGATGGAGGTGCGTCTGTGGACCGGTTTCGGGTCGTGGTACTGGGTCGAAGTGCGCGCGACGAACATGATCCACGTACCGGCCGTCGGCGGCACCGTATTGAACACGATCGTCATTCAGGACCGCAAGGCGCTGGAGCTGCGGAATGCCGCAGCGCGACTGGATCCTCATTTCCTGTACAACGTGCTTCACTCGATCGCGACCATGGTGCGCGATGGGCAGGGTGATGAGGCGGTGGAGGCGATCATGCGGCTGCGCGAGCTGACGGCCGGCAGGCTGGGTGTCGTGGACGATCGCCTGATCCCGCTCTCGGCGGAATGGCAGTGGGTACGGGACTACTTCGCCCTGGAGCAGCTCCGCTTCGGGTCGGACATGCGGGTCGTGGTCGAGCCGCTGCCGCCGGCCCTCGTGTACACGCGCGTACCGTGCAGGATCGTGCAACCGCTCGCCGAGAACGCAGTGAAGCACGGGCTCCAGTGCCGACCTGGCGGCGGGGACATCCGGCTCCATGCCGACCTCGAAGGCAACTGCGTCCGGATCACCGTCAGCGAGGAGGGAACTGCGCGCGATGAGAACGGTAGCGCGGAGGGACTCGGCGTGGGACTGGAGACGACGCGACGGCGCCTCCAGCTGCATTATGGCGAGGGCACGAGGCTGGAACTGGATGTCGGCACTACGTTCAGTAGAGCCTTGCTCGAGCTTCCGTTTACGAGAGCATGACGCTGCCATGCCAGGAACGTGATGGCACGACATAGAGGATGCGGGACGGGCACCGTTGACGTCCGCATCGACAGCACGACGCAATGGCTCCAGCGAACGGAGGAGATAATGTCGAAAGGCGCAGCGGCTGCGATCACGGCAGTGGGTATCGGCATCCTTGCGGTGGTCGTGGCGGGACGCCTCCGCTGGCACGCGCGCAGTGCGACCCGGAGCAGGTTCAGGTGATGCTCCTCGGCACCTTTCACTTCGCGCCGGCGGAGGCCGTGGATATTCTCGGACCGGAGCGCCAGGCAGACCTGGGCCGTCTTCTCGACGAGCTGGAGAAGTTCGCGCCGGACAAGGTCACCGTCGAGTTTCCGTACGCCCGGAACGATGAGTTGCACACGCAGTATGCACGCTACCTGGAGGTTGCGGAGAACGGTCTCCGGTCGCGCAACGAGATCCACCGGGTCGGCTTCCGCCTGGCACGCCGACTCGGGCACGACCGGGTCTATGGAGTCGACGTACCGATGAACCTCTGGCATGACTCGATTCAGATCTTCGACGACGAGTATCCGCGCGCGCGGCGAGCTGCGCCGTAAATGGAATGTCCGCTACCCTCGTCGGTGGTTCCCATGTTCCGGTACTCAGGCACATCATCGACGCCACACCGCAGCTCTGTGTGGTCGAATCAATGACGGCGATCACGGCAGCCGCCGCACGCGAGACTCCGCTCAGTCCGCCCGCAAGGCGCGATTCGGGTCCACCGCCACCCTCCGGCCCCTAGAGCAGGTCGCGGAGGGGCAACGATCGCGCGCAGCTCGTCATGTTCGTTCGCAGCTCTTGCAGTGACACCCGCTCCTGGAGCGACGACGATGCGCTCGTCTACGGTTGCCCGGCCGGCGTACGATTCGTCGTGGAGGGTGTGAGCAGGAGAGGGACTCCAGGCGGAGCCGCGTCAGTCAGGCCTGGATCCCGGAGCTCCCAACCACAGCCGGAGGCAACCTTCCCGAGGCGCCGAAATGGCGTTTGGATCTTCTATCCCAGGTCTCGAGTCGGGAGCGGAAACCGGCCGTGCCGCGGCGGCGTAATGCAGGTACACACCGGAACCCAGGGGGCGTTTTGGCGAATTCCTGGGCACAGGCCGGCGGCTGGTGCGGCGCAGCAACCGCGGTGATCTACCTCGTGCTCGTATTCCTGCAGCTGCCCATGTCGATCGGTCGAGTCTTCTTCTTCGGGGTGTCACTGCTGATCGTGGTGGCCATGCTCGGCCTGTACCACGTGCTGCGCGCGCACCGCAGGAGCGTGATACTCGACGTGGGCGCCGTGTTCACGGTCGCGGGCGCTGTCATCATGAATCTGACGGCGGTGGTGCAGAATTCGCTGCTGCACTACGCCAACGCCGCCACGCCGCACGATGTGGATCCAACCCTACGCAGGACCGTTCTCGCACTGCTGACGGGCGCAGTATGCGTCTCCGGCGCGGGCGCGCAGGAGACGGCGGGCAGGCAAGCGGGCGCCGTGTTCCTGCTGGAAGCAGTGCGCGGCCGACTCGAGGTCCAGGACGCGTCGCTGGCTTCGTTCCAGGCGACCGTCCGTGAACGCATCTCCGTGGCCGTGCGCTCGCCCGTGCGCGAACACCTGGTCTATCGGCGCGAGATGGCCGCTCACCTGGACTGGAGTCGAACGGCGCGTCCCCGGATCCGGATGCTCGCTGCACGCGAGTACCGCGCGGTGCCCGGCACGGGGGTGCTGGTGCTGGACGGCGTCGAACGGGAGGCGTTCGACCTCGTGTTCGAGCCCGGTTCGCAGCTTCGCAGCATCGGCTTCGGTTCGTTCCGCCTCGGCGATCACCCGCTCGCCCCGGCTTCGGACGGGCGCTACCGCTTCGCGCTGGGCGACACCATGGATCTGCAGCTTCCGGGCGGCCGCACGCTGCACCTCATCGAAGTGCGCATCGACCCGATACAGGCCGTATTCCCGGCGGTGAGCGGGTCGATGTGGATCGACGACGCGTCGCACACGGTGGTGCGCGAGGTCTACTCGCCGATCGTGGACCCGGACGTCGGCTCGACGGGCGTGCCGTTCATTGGTGACGTGAGCATGAAGGTCGAACGGATCGTCATCGAGCACGGGCTGTGGGAGCTGCGCTGGTGGCTGCCGCGCGTGCTCACGTTCGAAGGCACAGTCGCTGTCGGCCGGCTGGCCGGGGCGACATTCCGTTACGAGCGTGCCTACAGCGACTACACCGTGCTGGGCGTGATCGCCGACGCCGCGCCGGCGGTGCCGCCGGATCCGACTACGCGACGCTGGGTCGTCGAGGTGCCGTCGGACCGATCGAGTCTGCTGCACAGCGACGAGCTTCCGACATCCATCTTCAGTCCCGAAACGCCCGCGGCCGCCGCGCTCACTGCGCTGCGCGATGCGCCCTGGCCGGCGCGGCCGCCGCGAACGCTGCAGCCACGCGTGACGTACGCCCACATCGCGCCTCTCGACCTTATGCGGTACAACCGCGTCGAAGGCGTCAGCGTCGGCGCGCGCGCCGGCGTGCGCAGGTGGTGGGGCACTGCCGAAGTCACGGCCCGCGCTGCAACCGCCCGCTGGAATCCCGAGCTCACGACCCGCATCCTCCACGAGCGCGACCAGGCTACGCTGAGCGTGGCCGTGTTCCATCGGATCGACGCGATGGAACTGCACGGCGCCGCACCGGGAGGCACCGGTTCGCTGAATGCGCTGCTGTTCGGTCATGATGACGCCGACTACTACCGCGCCACGGGTGCCGCCATCGAATTCGCGCGCGGCGGCGCCGCCAGGCTGCGCGTCCGACTCGGTGCGCAGCGCGAGGCGCCGCTCGACGCAGCTGCCGACTGGACGCTGCCGCGCCTGCTGGGCCGGCAGCGCCCGCTGCGTCCCAACACGCGGGCGCTGACAGCCACTCTGGTCCGGCCGGCCATCATGCTCGAGGCGAGCGGTGGTTCGAACGAGGTCGGGCGCTGGCAGGTCCGGCTCGCCGGAGATGCCGCGGGCGGAACGTTCGATTTCGCCCGGGCCGCCCTCTTCCTGCGAGCGGGTACGCGCGAGCATGCGCGGCTGACGGCCGCCGCCGACGTCGCGGCAGGAATGTCGTGGGGCGAGGTGCCGCCCCAGCACGAGTGGCTGCTCGGCGGCGCGGCATCACTGCGCGGCTACCCCGGTGCAACGCTCACCGGCAGCCGGTTTGCCATCGCACGACTCGATGTCTCCGCCGGCAGCCCCGCCACGCGCATTCACGTCTTCACCGATGTCGGGACCACGCGCAACAGCATCACGCCGGAACGGACGGGCCGGCGCGAGGACGTGGGTGTCGGCCTGGGGCTTCTCGACGGCGCGTTGCGCATCGACGTCGCGCACGCATTGCACTCGCCACGGGGGTGGCGTGTGTCGCTCTCGGGTCCGGCCGGATTGTGACGACCGACTGCCGGCGGGACCCGAGCCGGTCACGCAACACTTGCATCCTGCGATGCTGCTCGCCGGCGCCGAGCGCGCGGTCGGCGTATGGCAGCGTCGCGGCTGGCGCACCCGCGTCAGGTACGCATCCAGCGCCGCCCGGCGACCACCGGTGAACCTCAGGACTCCGCCGCGCGGTCAGCACACGCGCCGCGTGAGCCGCAGTCAAGCGCTGCCGAAATGCAGGAGAGGGACTCCGGCTGCAATTGATGTGTGATGCCACTCCCGTGGCACAGTCGCTTTCGTCGCGCACTGAGCGCGCAGCCACTGCGACCATGACGGCAAATTGCCGACAGATCACACGTGAATATCCCGACACCCGCGTGTGCGCGCCGATGTATCCTGAGCCTGTTCACATTTCCGCAGGCGGAAGCTGAACGCCTCCACGACTGCTCGTTCCGGATCGACACGCCATGACAGCCCTTCACGACCGCGTCGCTGGTCGCTGGGAACGTTGCCGAGGTGAGACATGTGCGACCGGCGGAGGATTCCTCACCGGTTCGCTGGCCGCGCTGCTGGCCGTGATTGCAGCCGGTCCACTCCAGGCCCAGTCCCGTCCGAGCGCCGGACGGGGTGGGTACGAATACATCGACAGCGTGTCGCTGGACCTGGTCGTGGATGTGAATCGGGACCTGTCGGCGTACCGGGCCGAGGCGACGTTCCGCTTCCGCGCCCGCGACGCCGGCGCCGAGTTGAGATTCCTGTACAACGGGATCGATTCGGTAGCGGAGCTCGAAGCGATCGAGCTGGACGGGCGATCCGTAGACCGGTCACTGGTGCAACACCTCCCCGATGAGGGCGCTTTTGTCATCGATGGTCGAAGGGTGGCTCTGACGCCGGGGGCACACACGCTGAGAGTCGTCGGTCCGACGATCTACAGGCAGCCGGACGACATTGTGCGGTTCGGCAACTGGCACCCGCACTGGAATGACTGGGACGAGGCCATGCCCGTTCGCATGGAGGTCAGGACGCCGGCCCACGTCGCCGCGGTCGGGTCCGGCCGTCTCGTGAGCGACAGCGTGATGGGGGATCGGCGAACCACCCGCTGGCAGAGCATCGGCCCCACGTTCTGGATGCTGCTCACGGTCGCTCCCTACCGTGTGGATCGCGTGCGGCGCGGCGCTCGCGAGCTTCTGATCTACAGACAGGACGACCTCGCGGGGATCGACGCGGAGCCGGCCGGCGACGTGTTCTTCCAGGTGCTGGAGTTCCTCGAGACGCAGATCGGGCCGCTGCAACGCGACACGTTCGGTCTGCTCGTCCGATCGGGCCTCCCGAATGCGATGATGGACGGCGTCATGACCATGTCCATGGATTACTACGCGCAGGTTCGGCAACAACCGGACAACCTGCGCCCGCTCTTCGGGCACGAGCTGTCGCACCTCTGGTGGGGCGGCCTCGTGAAGGCCCGCGGGCCAGGTGCCCTGTGGCTGATCGAGAGCTTCGCCGAGTACTGGCGCACGCTCTACGAGGCGGCGTCTGGCGGGAATCCTCTGCCGTGGGACGTGCGCCGACGTCTCGTCCTGTCGCGCGCCCGCGAAACCGGGCTGCCGTCGCTCATGCAGGCCACGCACGAGCACCCGGTGGTGCCGTACCAGAAGGGACCACACGTCCTGCACATGCTGGAGGCAGAAATCGGGAGGGAAGCTCTGGCCCGCGTTTTCCGGCTCCATTTCGCACGAACGAAGCACGGCTATGCCGATGTCGCAGGATTCCTCGGGATCGTCAACGAGCTGACGGGTGGTGATTTCACGTGGTTCTTCGAGCAGTGGCTGGAACGCTCGACGGGTCCCCGGCTCTCGTTCGACAGCATCTCGGTCGCGCGACGCGACTCGGGATTTGTCGTCACGGGCGTGATCTCCCAGAGCCGGCCGACATACCGGCTGCAGCTGCCAGTCGAAGTGCGTCTGGCCGACGGACGCACGTCGACCCGAACCGTGCAGGTGGAGGGCGAGTCCACGCGTTTCCGATTCGAGTACCGCGCGCGTCCGCTCGAGCTCGTGCTGGACCCGGGCGGTGACGTGTTCCGCTGGAGCGATCCGGCAGAGCTGCCGCTGTCGTTCGACGAGGCCTGGACGAACCTCGAACGGGACTCAGCGGTGTCGATACAGGCCCATGGGAGCTGGGTTGCACCAGCGGTTCGCAGCGCTTTCGAGGACCTGCTGCGGGAAACCGTGCCCGGAATCCGCATTGTCGCGCGCGAGGCGGAGGCACCATACAGCCTCATCGTCCTGGGAGCACCGTCATCGTCGCCTGGTGGAGAAGCGTGCGGCGAGGAGGCAGCGTGGACGCCGGACCGCTGGGCGTGGGTCCGCAGCATGGATAGGAATCCAGGTCGGTTCATCATGGGGATCGGCGGCGACCCTGATGTCTGGGGCCTCACGAACGGCAGCGTTCCGGAGCCGCTGCCGCGGAACGACAACATGTCGGTCCGTCATGTCGGCGAGACGCGCACGGGGTCGGTGCCCGCTCTTCCGCGGACCTGCGTCAGACTGCTCGCGCGGTAGAATTGAGCGCTCACGCAGTGGATCGACCACGCTACCGCAGCAGTGCTCCGATCCGTGAGCCTGCGGCCGTGAGGAGGCCCTGTGACAGGGCGTACGCGACACGGCGGCCGCTGTCGGAGGTGTTGACATTGCTGAGCACATGATCCACACCGATGACGGCCGCAGCGCCTGCCAGCGCCCCGATGATCGCACCCGGACCGTTCGGCTCCGTTCCAGCCAGCCGACCGAAGAGGTAGGCACCGCCGGCTGAGACCGCTGTGCCCATCAGCACCGCCGTGGTCGCAGTGCCGAGCGCACACGTCAGCTCGGCCGCACAGTCGCCGGCGAGAAGTGCGACTGCGCCAAAGCCTGCTGCCGAGCCGGCGATCCCGCCGAGCGACTCGATGCCGAAAGCCGCGAGCGGCGCACGCTCCCGGACGAGCACACCGGCAGCTGGCACGATGGCGCGTGAGACACTGGAGTCAGGAGAATGGATCGACGACCGGACGACGTGCACGGCCGACACATCGTCGCTGAACGGAGCGGTCGCGTTCTGACCGTATGCATCGCCCCCGAACACGACCAGGCACAGCGGCCAGAGCACGGGGATTCGCTTCATGGTCGGCTCCGCTCCTGAAGAAATGACACTACCGCAGTCGGCAAGTTACACTCAAGACCCGCTCGAAGGACCGGACGCAGCACCAGCTGAGATCTGGAGAGCATGACACGCAGGTCCGGATTGTGAAATGCAGTCATTGCACGCCGTCTGTCAGCCGGCCTCGAAACCGGGCAGGGCCTCGTTTAACCCCATGCGGTGCAAGAAGTGTCACGGCCACCGATAACACGATGGTCAGCAGCCGCGCGATATTGGCGAGCCAGCCTCCCAGCGCAGTCGTATCGACTTCGAAGATGTACCACCAGAGGTTCATCAGTGCGTGGAGCATGATCGGCACCCACAGATTCTGCCAGCGCGCATAGAGCCAGGCGAACCAGATGCTGCCGATGGCAGTGACGGCAAACACACCGATCGCCTGCATCACGTCCGCTGCCTGATACAGGTGTCCCAGTGAGAAGAAAAGGGTCGGGATCAGGACGGCGGCCAGGAAGCGCCACTGCGCGCGCTGGTAGAGTTGCCCGAAGGCGTAGCCCCGATAGAGCACCTCTTCGCCGACGGGTGAGAAGAACGCGGTCACCGCGAGCTGTTGAGGAGAGTATTCCACCCGCAGTGCGCCCGTGATCGAAAAGGCCACCAGCATGGGAGCAGTTGCGAGAAACGCGACCGCGGCGGCCGTTCCGACCGATGACACCAGCCCAAGCTCTGCGGCCACGCGCCGAAGTCCGCTGCGGAGCACGACGCCGACCGCCAGGAAGATGACGGCGATCTGTGCGGTCTTGACCGCGGCCGCATGCGCGTAGCCGTCCCAGCGAACGAGGTGCCCGATCAGAGTGGGAAGTGCGTGGACGGCAAACAGAAATACTGCCAGCGTGATCAGCGCGATGGTGGCGCGTCCGGGAGCGGCCGCGACTGGCGGTTCAGCCTGCATGGGATCACGCCTGACTTCGGAGTCGAACGTCCGACTGGCACCATCACCAGGCGCCAATTGACTGCCGCGAACACCGACGCCGCAACGTGGACTGAACGAAGTGCAGAACTCGTCGTGCGAGAAGCAGCCTGCGCTGATGAGCGGATGCGGCGTTCACTGCGTTCCCCGGCGGCGGTCGGCGTGGGACCTTACCTACCGCTGCCTGTCGTAGAAGCGCACCACCTCCCTGATCCAGTCCACCTCGAGTGCGGAAAAGCGTTCCCACAGGTTCTGCCCGAGCAGCCCGCCATCCGCGATGCCCATGGCTTCCAGGACCGGAAGTGGCGCGACGTTGACGCTCAGGGAATCGAGACGGCCCGACCCGAGGCTCACCGTCGGGATCACGGCCGACCATGTCTCGATCGGTTTTCCGTCCAGGCCGCGGAACGTGTCGCGCTGCGGCAGTCGTTCCAGGCCCAGAGCCAGTGCCACCGATTCGGACAGCAGCGTGCTGCGGGCGCCCGTGTCCAGAATCAGTGGTATCGAGCGATCCCCAACGCGCGCCGAGAAGAGGACGAGCCCGCCGACCCGTGAAAACGGCGCCTCCAGATCGGGCTCCTGCGCCGCCTCGGTCACCAGCGACAGCTGCGCACCGGATGCACTCGGGTCGATGCGTGTGATCGGTCCGGCGCCGAGGAGATCCGTACCGATGATCCCCACCACCTGCACGCCGCCGATCAGGGGCAGCGAGTCGACCACATTGACGCGAACGTCATCGAATGTCAGTCCTCCAATGGTGAGCCGCGGCAGCCGCGCGGCTCGAATGTCGGCGACTTCACCGCCGAGCGCTCCGAGCGAACCCCTGCGCGCGCGTTCCCCCTCGGGGCCATGCTCCACCGCAACGAGCGCCGACGGCTCGATGCCGGGCGGAAGCAACGCCCGCGTGATCAGCGTGCGGCTTGCGCCCAGGTCCACGATTACGTCACCCTTCCCGCCTCCCCGCACGGCCAGCGACGCCAGAAAGTAGGGACCCGCTCGCCTGAGCTCGGCGGATCCGGTCACCAGGCGGTCGACGGCCTCGCGGATCTCGGTCGTGATCGAGACATCCGCGGCCTGCAACGGCACCATGCCGCGGAACATGTCCGTCGGCGGCGCTATCGTGTCGCGCGATACCGAGCCATCCGGAGAAACGATGAACACAACCGGGCGGCCGATGCCCGGCGTCACGCTCACCCTCATACGATACCGCGATAGCGCTGCCGCTTCGATCGGAGGCAGCGCGCGCGGGGCTGCTCCCTTCTTCTGCACGGTCACCGCAATCGAGCCGGCTTCGCATCGTACCGCGTACGCCACCGGACCCTGCGACGCCTGGACGACTTCGCCCGACTGCCCCGCAGACCACGGCAGGATGAGGCTGAGCAGCGCCTCGTTCTGGATGAAGGCGCGCGCTTCTCCGTCCGGAATCGTCTCGCGCCGAACCTCGAACTCGCCGCCCGTGCGCCCGAGCACATGGAGGCGGCAGTCCTGCGCTTCGCCACGGGCGGGCAGCGCCAGTAGAATCATTGCGGCAATGAGCATATGGGCAGCCACGGTCCACATCCTTGCGAGGGTGTCCAGTGCGGCCCTGCTTACTTATGATCCATAGTAATAGCGGAAGGTTGTCTTGAAGACCATGGACGATGCGGAAGCGGCGTTGACGCCGCTGGGGTTCACGCCCACAGAAGCTGCGGTGTACGTGCAGTTGTGGAGGGGCGGCGATCAGACGGCGTATGCGGTTGCAAAGGCACTGGGCAAGCCCGCGCCGCAGGTGTACGCCGCGATGGATTCGCTGAAGCAGAAGGGGGCGGCGCTGTCGGGCGGTGCGGAGCCGCGGGTCTGGGCGGCCCTGGCGCCCGCGGTGCTGCTGCGGAAGCTGGAGAGCGAATTCATCGAGCAGCGTGCGCGGGCGGAGGACCTGCTGAGCAACCTGGGAGTCTCGAGCTGGGCGGGCGAGGTGTACCGCCTGACGACGAGTGAACAGGTCTTCGCGCGTGTGAAGGAAATGCTGGCGTGCGCGACATCGTCGGTACTGCTGGATTGTTTTCCCGCGCCGCTGAGCGTCCTGCGCGAGGACATTGAGACAACCGCGCAGCGTGGCATTGCGGTCGGAGTGATCGTCTATACGACAGACGTGCGCCTCGCCGGCGCACGTTCAGTGCGCTCCTCGCTCGCCGAAGCCGTGCTGCGCGACGTGCCCGGCGAGATTCTGCAATGCTCCGTGGACGGCGCTCACTATGTGGCGGCACTGTTCGAGCCGGCCGGCCGCCTCAGAACGGGATTCTGGACGGAGAATCCATTAATGGCCGGGCTGGCACACAACGGCCTTGCCACGGAGTTCGGTTATACGCAGCTGACGGCACTTGCCGATGGCGGCGCATCCGCCGCACAGCTGAGATCGGTCCGCGATGAGATGGCCGTGCTGCTGTGGCGCGCGACGCCCGGATTCCGTCAGCTGCGCGAGTGACCCTGCGCTGAAGCGGTACTGCACGCGTGTGCGCTACCGAGCCGTCTGAGCGACCCTCCCGAGGGAGGCATGCATGACTTCTATCCGCGCTGCACTACCCATTCTGATGTGCGCGGCTACGGCGACGCCGCTTGCGGGCCAGCAGAGCAGCGCAGATCTGCGCTACTCGGAGGGCCATGCCCGGGGCGAGGCACGCGTGCTGTGGGATGCGGCGCGCCATATCCCGGTCCGGTACGACGGTACGTCGAAGCTGTCGATGCAAATGTCCGCAGCCGGCGACACGATGCAGATGCACATGACATCCCGCACCGTCCTACGCGAGGTTCAGCAGTAGCTGACGTGGCTCTGCCTGCGTGCACGGCGCCGAAGCGCTCCGGAGAGGAAGCGGCGCCCAGGCAGCAGACCGCCGGCGACGTCCAACCGGGTCATCGCGGCAATGCCAGCAGGCGCAGCGCCCGACGCGCGTTGGCATTGTACCCGTTCAGCGTCAGCGCCCGTTCGTATGCGGTGACCGCTTCCGCAACGAAGCCCAGTGCGGCCAACGCCTCGCCGTAGCTGTCCCACGCGTTCCAACCGCCAGGGAACAGCTCGGTGTTGAGCCGGAAGACGGCGAGCGCGTCGTCCGTGCGACCGGATCGCAGCAGTGCGTAGCCGAACTGGTTCACTGCCGATTCCAGCTGCCATACGCTCGGCGTCGATTCGCGTTGCAAGCCGCGGATTGCGACGAGCGCCGCATTCAGCCCGCGCTGCTCGTACGCTGTCGAGACGACCGCTGTATCGAAGGGTTGCAACTGGTGGTCTGCGGCGAAGACTGCCTCCAGTGCGGGATCGCGTCCCGCGATGTCCGCCAGCACGTCGGGGCCGGCCGGTATGTGCGGCTCCTGCCAGTGCCGGTAGTCGGCCGGATCACTGTCCTGAATGAAATGGCGGGAATAGCGGATCTCGAGGCCCGTGCGGGGGAGATTGAATCGTCCGAGGACGCCATACGCATTCGGGCGCCCGCCCGTGGGTTCACCAACGAAGATGGGCTCGACGTGCTGTGCCAGCAGAGTTACGAGGTTTTGTCCAGCCGAGAAGGTGTGCCGGCCGATGAGGACGAAGAGCCGTCCCCGCGTCGCGAATTGTTCGCGACGAATGAGAGAGTGGATCAGAGGCTGCGATATGTGGTTCCCCCCGCTGAGTGCGCGCAGGTCCAGGATCAGTCGCGCAGGTTCGAGTCGGTCGACAGCACTGAACAGTGAGTCGACATACGCTGGAAACGGCCAGTCCGGCTGACTCACGAGGCGATCGATGCGCGCGTAGACGACACGGTATTCGGGCAACCATTGAAACCAGTAGGGTGCCTGCTGCGCGTCGCGGACCTGAGGCGGTGCGTACTGCCCCGCCTCTGCCATTCCGGTGGCGGCTCCGCTCACCAGCTTTTCGGCCTCGGACAGCGGCCGCGCCGCGAGCGTAATGGTGTCCATGACACCGTCCGCGCGTGTGACTTCGAGGTACAGGCCCCGCTCTGTGTCGAGCAGATCGAGCCCTGCAAGCACCTCATGCGTAATCAGGTAGTACGGAATCCAGGCACGAACGCCCATTGCATTGTCTGCGGAGATGACTGTAGCCAGGCGTTGCAGCACCTCACCCATGGGCCGCCCCTCCACGCGCTCGATGACGGCACCCACCAGTTCCGCCCTGCCCGCTGCGAGGCGGCGGATTCGTACGCCGTCATCCTGCACCTGCGTCATCACTGGATACGCGTGGAACTCAGGCCGGAGGATGCGTGCGCTCGTGTGGCCATCACCGATCATCGCGGTGACCCTTGCGATGCCCGTCAACATCGTCTCCATGGATGCGCTGTCCGCAGCCGCGGACAGCGCATCGATCGCAGCATTGAACTGTGCCTCCGTAACGAGATGGAATGCGTCGATGTGCGCGGCCGGCAGACGCGTCCGCAGCGTTTCCAGATCCTCGCGCCAATGCCGCGGCGTCACCTGCCCGAGCTGTGCATGCGCGCGGACGCAGGCGGCAAGGCTGAGCAGCAAAGCGATGGCGATTCTCGTTGTGGGGCGGCCGTGGCAGGTGTGCATGCTGACTCCATGCGAGTGTGGTGGATTCGGCTGGGTCGATGTGCTACTCGCGAGGAGCCTCCCTGGTTACCCTTGTAACCATTCCGACCTGTCGGAGATAGCTACTCTGAACACGAGACTGAACCCGGGAGTGGATGACCGTCAACGCCAGCACGTCGGACGAAGCGCTGATGGCTGCGGTCGCAGCGGACCGTTCGGAAGCCATGGACGAGCTGTATCGCCGGTATGCTGGCGAGCTCGCTCATTACTTCCGGCACTTCGAGAGCTACGACGCGGGTGCCGATGATCTCGTGCAGGACACCTTCGTCCGTGTGCTGCGCTACCGCGCTGCCTTCGATCCCGCGCGCCCGTTCCGCAACTGGCTGTTCGGCATCGCGCGCAACGTGGCTCTCGGTGTGCGCCGCGGTCCCGGACGGGAGTCACTGGACGACACCGTGCTGACGGCACCGCAGCATCCGGGTCGGGAGTACCGCACCGCGGAGGCGCTCGCAGCCCTGAAGCGGGCGCTCGACGCTCTCCCGGTGCACGATCGTGAGGTGATCGTGCTGGCCAGAATCGAGGGGAGGAGCTACCGCGAAGTCGGAGTGATGCTCGGCATCACCGAAGGTGCCGTGAAGGTGCGCGTGTTCCGCGCGCTGCAGAGACTGAGAAGCTGGCTGCACCACAATGGCAATCCGGGAGGCTGGATCCATGAGCAGTGAAGGACGGGAACAGGATCTTCTCGACTGGATCGATGGTCGACTGCCGGCGGAACGCCGCGCGGAGATCGACGCGCACCTGCGAGAGTGCGCCGCATGCCGGGGTCTCGTGTCCGATATGCAGAGTATCTCGGCGGGACTCGATCATATCGGCGCGCAGTCGCGTGGGACTGTGGTGCCGCGCGTTGAAGCTCCTGCGAACCGACGCGTGCTGCAGTGGGCCGCGGCAGCGGCCGCGGTGCTGGCTCTGCTGAGCGCACCGTTGCTGCTGCGCCGGCAACCACCGGATGTGGCGCCGGCGCCCGCTGCGCAGCGCAGCGGGGGCGCACACACCGGGGCGGAGGAACTGCTCGAGGTGGACCGTGCGCTGCGGGTTGGCGGAGGGGGCGAAACTGTCGCACGACACGCACGACTCGGGATGAGCGTCACGGTACGCCTGGCCGCCATCGCAGGACGAGCCGACGCGCCCGCCTCTCTGCCGTCAGCGGAACTCCTCAGCCTGTTCGCAGCGGAACCGGACCTGATGGTGCAACTGTGGCTGGTGGCCGAGCTCGCCCGCTCGGGCGATGCCACGGCAATCGAGCGTGCACGCGTAATCGTGGAACGACTTGGGCAGTCCGCGCCGCCCGAGCTCGCTGCTGCGGCGCAGAGCTATCTCGTACCACCCCGGCAGGGGCGGGTGAGATCGTGAAGGCCGTGTATGCGGGATGCCTGCTGTTGCTCGCGGCTGCACGACTCCCGGCGCAGCAGCCCGCCGACACCCTCGGTGCGCCGTACGTGATGCCGGCTATCGCTGGAGTGAGCAGCGAAGTGGTGCTGGACCTCGGTCGCGCCGATGTGCGCGTGAAGCGCAGCGGCGACGCCGCCGTCAGAGTGTGGCTGCACGCCCTGCCCGGTCGAGCTGGTCCGCTGCCCGCAGCTGGCGAGCTGGCGAGCGTTGCGCACCACGCGGGCGTGATGCGCGTTACGGCGTCCGCCGCCGGACGAACCGCCGGCGTGGCCATCGTAGTCGAAGTTCCTGACGGCATCACCCTCGAGGTGCGACTGGATCGCGGCGACATAGCCATCACCGGCGTGACCGGTACGCTCGGTCTGTCGACGAGTCGCGGCGATGTGCACATCAATGCCGCAACCGGGAACGCACTCGTCGATGTGAAGAACGGCAACATTGCTGCATCGTTCCACGCTCTCGATCGCGCAATGCCCAGCGCGTTCGCGACGCTCAACGGCAATGTCGACATCATCGTGCCGGACGATGCCGGATTTGCTCTCGATGCTCGCTGCCGCGGCTGCACGGCGCGGGATGTCCCGGGTGGCGACTCGCTGCGCCGCACACGCCTCGCCGGTCAGACTCAACACGACGCGATCATTGCAGTGCACGGCCCCGTGCAGGGCGGCGGTCCCGCTCTCCGCGTCTTCACCTGGAACGGCGAAGTGAGCATCCGCCAGCGGTAACGCGACACACGGCAGTCCGGCGGGTCGTCGATCGCCCCTGCACTCTGCCGCCCGGAATCGAGGGTTCAGCCCCGAATGCTGAGAATCGCGCCACGATTCGGGCGTACCGCCGGCGTTGGGCACGCCGCGCACGCGGCACGGTGCCAGACGCCTCAAACCTGCCCATTCATTCTGAAGTCCGCTCGAAGGTCCACGTCTCGCCGGAGACAGCCGTCAGCTCGAGTCCGCGCACCCGGCCATCACGATCCAGCTGGAAAACGACCCATCCAGGACCCACGGCCGAGAGCCAGGCACGGTCAATCCAGTGCGCGCGGAAAGTGTCGAAGTGCCACGGCTGAAGCGTCGCGGACAGCCTGCCCATTTCGAGCACCAGGTTGTCGCTCCGCACCGTCACGCGAGCCGTGCCGATCGGCCGGCTGACGTATTCACCCGCGTACGCCGCAAGGGCGTGTGACGGGGGTGCGTCGGGAGTGCGTTCTGGAGCTGCAGCTATCGCTGCGTCGAACTGATCTGCCATCGCCCGCAGGTCGCCAGACCGGTCCACGGGCTGTGCTCCAAGTATGTGATCGAGTACGGAATAAAGCGCCCAGTAAGGCGGAAGCCGGGATTGCAGGTTGGTCAGTATTGCCACTCCCAGGTCCAGCTCCGGCACGAGCGCAACCAGCGAGGTCATCCCGTCAATGCCACCGGTGTGATCGAGGAGGATCATACCGCGATACTCGGCGACGACCCAGCCCATCGCGTAGGCCAGCCGCCGTGCGTCCGGATACAGGACGCGGAGCGGTCCATCCGGCCGCATGATGACCTGCGGGCGACGCGTTTCCAGCAGCGCGTCCTCACCAACCAGCCTGCGCCCGGCTATCTCCCCCCCAGCGAGTTGGAATCGGAGCCATTTCGCCATGTCGCCGGCGCTCGAGACGAGTGATCCGGCGGGGCCGATAGCGTGGATATCCCGATACGGCACCGCCTGCACCTCTCCAGAGAGAACGACGTGAGGCGTTGCGACATTGGATTCAGCGGTCAGTCGAGCAACGCCCGTGCGGGTCCGATCCATGCCGAGCGGCGTCAGTATCCGCTCCGCAATGAACGCTTCCCATCCGGAGCCCGTCCGTGCAGCGATGATCCTGCCAGCAGCCAGGTACAGCACGTTCTGATAGGTCAGCTCGGTACGAAACGCGGCGGCAGGCTCCAGGTGCCGCAAACGCCGGATCAGCTGATCCCCATCGAGTTCGCCCGTGAGCCACATCGTATTCGCCATCGGCAGACCGCTCCGGTGGGCGAGCAGGTCGCGGATCGTGATCTCCTGCGTGATCCAGGAGTCCGACAGGACGAACCCCGGCAGGTGCTCGGTCACGCGATCGTCCCATCCGACTACGCTGTCGCTCACGAGCATGGCCATTGCCGCTGCGGTGAAGGCCTTCGTGGTCGACCCGATCGCGAACAGGGTCGCATTGTCCACCGGCTCACCTCCCTCGACGCCGCGCACGCCGTAGCCGCGTGCGAGCAGCACGGAGTCACCCCGGACGATCGCCAGCGCCAGGCCCGGGATCCCCCATTCCTGACGCAGACTGTCGATTCGCGCATTGAGGAGGTCGAGGTGCTCCGCCTGGGCCGCAACCGGCGAAGCCGTCCCGGTAATGCCCTGTGCGCACACGGCGCTTGCCAGCACTATGAACCGTCCTTTCAGGCCATGCATGATCCGCCGTGGTTGTGGGCGCGCCTCCCCCTTGCGAGATCGCCGCCCCGGGTGAATAGTGAATATGTCTTCAGTATAGTGAATGAGTGTTCAGTTAGCTAGGAGCGCGTGTGCCGCTGGTGCCCGAGGCGTATCTCGATGCGCGACGGAGAGAGATTCTCGCGGCCGCCCATCGTTGCCTTGCGAGGGACGGCTTTCGTGATGCCAGTATGGATCGGATCGCAGCGGAGGCGGGCCTGTCGGTGGGCGCGCTCTATCGGTACTTCGATGGCAAGGAGGCGTTGATCGAGGCACTTGCCGGAGCCGGTCGCGTCGAGCTGCAGAGTGTCCTGAAATCGCTCGAGCCCGGCTCGGGTGTGGAGGGGCTGGCGACACTGATCTCGCGGATGGTCGCGTCGCTGGGGCCGATCGGCGAGGCGCAGGACGTGGTTCGCTTCGATGTGCGCATCTGGGGCGAGGCACTGGGGCAGCCGCGACTGCAACGGTTGGCTGCGAACAGCCTCCGATCGTTGCTCGACCCCATTGCCGCTTACGTGCGCTCAGAGCAGGAGGCCGGTGGCATGCGAGCCGGGCAGGACCCGGACATGGTCGCGCGGGCGCTCGTCTCCCTGCTCACAGGCCTCGAACTCCAACTCGCATTCGACCCGTCGCTCGATCACAATGCATATGCGCAGGTGGTGCGCGTTCTGTTGGCGTCGCTCCAGCCATGAGAATCCGGCCGGATGGTGGTCGGGGCCGGCTCGTACTTCGACTGACCGGCGCGGTGTGTCGAATTCGGGGGCGGAGATGATGTGTTCGCGGAAACCCCGCGGCCAGGCGACAGCGGCACTACCGCCGCTCTCCGTTCCGTCTCGAGCGCGAGCGGGCCGGATGCGCCCGTCCGCATGGCTGGCGTTGATATGCGTTGGCACAATGGCCGTCCTCACCTCCCCCGCGGCAGCTCAGGATACCACCGTGGAGGCATCGGCGGCTCGGATCCGCGTAATTGCGCAGGACACACCGCTCGGTGAAGACGCGCCGCGACTGCCGCATGTCGAGCCGCACCTCGCAGTGGATCCTTCGAATGATGACCACCTCGTCGTCGGTGTCATGGTGGAGCGACAGGGGCGCATGTCCGTCGATGTTCTCCGCTCCGCCAGCGCAGGCAGGACCTCGAGCGGTCACGCGACGCGGTCGTCGCCGCGGACGAGGCGGGCACGATCGTGTACCAGAGTCCCGGCACGCTTCGGATCCGAGATGAGAGTCCTCGCGTCACCGCCCTCACCCGAGCTGTCCAGGGCCCGCGTCCCCTGCCGGATCGTGCAGCCAATCGCCGAGAACGCCGTGAAACAACGGCATCCAGGGCCGAACCGGCAGCGGCGACATCAGGGCTGTGCGCGCACTGCGAACTCCAGCCGCGCCCTGCTCGTGCTTCCCTACCCGGTCGACCAGAGCTGAAGGCCGGCGAGTGCTGCTCCGCGCGCCGCGCCGTGTTCGCCCCCGAACCGACGCCTACGGCGAGATCGTTCGCGCCACCGACCCGTCGCTGTTCAGGAACTCGATCACCGCCGCACCGAGTGTGTCGACACGCAGCCGCAGCCGCGTCCGGCCCGACCCGTCGTGCATGCTGATCAGCGACGCACCATCGTCGCGCGACCTGCCTGCATACAGCCGCAGATCCCCGCCACCCAGTCTCTGCAGCTCGCGCCGCGCCGCCGTCCGCTCCGGACCGTCCGGCATCGCCGCAATCGCCCGGCTCCGCTCCACCAGGTCCTTCGTCGACATGTCTCCCCGGTAATCGATCACCGCCAGCCCGGCGCGCCGCGTGCCGTTGTCATCCACGTACTGTAGCGCCAGGGCCTGATCGCGCTCGTACTGATCGAACGTCAGGCTCCCCACCGCCGTGCGCCGGCCGTTCGCCGTGCGTCCGCTGACGATGAGCCCGCCGGCCTCCGTCTCTTCCTCATTGTAGAACAGCAGCCCCGCGCGACCGCCACCGGACGTGATCTCCTCGCCATGCTCGATCAGCCCGGGCGAGCGCGCCTGGTTCGTGATCACCAGGCGCAACACCCCGGCGCTGTCGACGACATTGATCCGCTCCACGTCGAGCACCTCGAACTTCTGCCGGGTGTTCACCCCGAATCCCGATACCAGGATCGCCGCCAGCATCACTGCGTTCGCGATCGTCAGGGCTCGCAGCCCGCGTCCTTTCATTCCGCCTCCTCGCCGAATGGTCGTTCTCCCATAGACATCCTATGGCAACGCGGACACGCGCGGCAAGTCGCATCGGCTGGAATGCAGTCACGCGGACCGGACTGCAGGTGCGCGCGGCGAACGGTTTCCTGCGCTCTTCCATGCCGTCGCGGTAGAGTGGAAGAGGTCGCTGCGCCGTGCCGACGCGCGGCGGACACCTGCGGGGCCGTGCATGACGGGCGAGGCATGCCGCCCGACGTCAGTTCTCCGGCGTGAACACGGCAGCGACGAGGGTGCGTGCGCGCTCGAGCGCGATCTCCTGTTCGAGGCCGCTCGTATTGGAGACGATCGCGACGCTGATGCCGGACGCCAGGTCCACCCGGGACACTGCCTGACCGCCCGGCCCACTTCCGGCGGCGTCGAGCGCTGTCCGTTCGCCCAGCATCTGCCGCACGGCCTGGAGCGGAACCAGCTCACCGCGCAGCACGGCGTTGTGGAAGCGGACGATGTCCTCCGCCGACGCGACGAATCCGCCTCCACCCATCCTGCAGCTGTTGTCGACAGCCGGTGCCTCACGCAAGCGGCCGTCCGCATCGACATCGTAGAACGCAACGGTAGTGCGCGGGCTACGTCCGTCCTCCAGCCGGGTCGACGTCATTCCCGATGGCCCGAGGATCCGCGCGTCGATCAGTGCGTCGAACGGCATCCGCGCCGCGCGCTCGAGCACGGCGCTGGCCAGCACGAACCCGAACGTCGAATACGACTCTCCACGGCCCGGCGCATCCACGAGCGGATCATCGATGAACAGGGGCAGCGCCTCTGCGGCGGTCGCGCAGTGGGCCGTGAGCAGAGCCTCCGACGGGTCGCGGTAATGTCGAACGCCTGCCGTGTGCGTCAGCAGCTGGAGCAGCGTCACCGGCTCGTAGTGCTCGGGCAGATCGGGTATGATCCGGCGCACGGACTCACGCAGATCGACCTCGCCGGCGACCGCGGACTGGAGCGCGAGAACTGCGGTCACCTGCTTCATCAGACTGTAGACACGAAACGGCAGGTCGGGCGTCACGGGCTCCGCACCTGTCGGGCTCGTGCGCCCGAAACCCTCGGACCACACGATGCGCCCATTCACGCCAACGGCGACTGCCGCGCCGGAGCCGCGGCGCACGAGCGGCCGCATGATGTTGCGTCCCCGCTCGATCGCCAGCGCGTAGTCGGCGTCCGTCACGCCGGCTGTCGAAAGCGCTCGATGACGGACACAACCGGCGGTTCCCGCTGCGACCAGCAGAATGGCGCACACGCGAAGCACATCGACCGTGGAAGGATGGACGCCGGGATGTCGTTTCCTCATGAGACCCACAGTCCGATTCCCGAAACGACGATCAGCCCTGCTCCGATCCGCAGCAGCGCGGATGCCCGGCTTCGACCGACGATGTGGCGGGCAGGACCCAGGGCGTGAGAAAGCTCGCCGGCGAAGCGCCGCACCACGAGACCCAGGAGCATCCACCACACGCCCGTCACCAGGCCTGCAACGGCAGCCATCGCGGTCCAGTATTGCAGCGGACGTTCGGTGCCGCTCACGTCCGCGTAACGCGCGAGCGGGTCCTCGAGCACGCCACCGACCTGCGCGGAGCTCCACACCAGTACCGCCGGCCCGAGCATCACGCCCAGCGCTGCCGCGGCCGCACCCAGCTGCCACAGAAGCCGGATCGGCCTGCCCGCCGCGCTGCGCGTCGCGCCATCCTCGGGAACCAGGAATCGGGCGCCGAGCACGCTGGTGACCAGGAGTGCCACAGCCACCGGCATGAGACGCGTCGGAAGAAGCGCAATTCCCAGCGCAGCCAGCACCAGCACCGCGACCGCCGGCCAGCGACCGACTTCCTGCGTCAACCGATCTTCCGATACAGCCGCTGTCTCGTTCAGATACTGCACCGATCCGAGCTGCTCCAGCACGTCGTTCACATCCTCCGCAGTCGCGGGGTCCACCGAGCGCACCGACAGCTCCGTTTCGACGTGCTCCTCGATGCCCGCGACGACGTCCGCTGCATCGAGATCGCTGCGCCCCTCCAGCGAACGCCGCACCCCCGTCAGGTACGCATCCAGCGCCGCCCGACCGCCGGCCGTGAACCTCATTCGGACCCCGACCTCAACGCCGCCACGCCCGAAGACAGCTCGTCCCACAGACTGTTGATCCGCTTCAGCACCGCCACGCCCTCCCTGCTCAGACGGTAGTACTTCCGGGCCGGACCCTCGGGCGACGCCTCCAGCGTCGATGTCAACAGCCCCTCCTTCTCCAGTCGACTCATGATCGGATAGATCGTCCCTTCGACGACCACCAGCGCGGGAATCCGCCGCAGCGTCTTCGCGATCTCGTAGCCGTACATCCGGCCCTGACCGAGCGCGTTCAGAATCGCGAGCTCGAGCAGCCCCTTGCGCGCCTGCGTCTGCCAGTTGGTTACGAACGGTGATGGCACACTCCACTATATGGTATAACCTAGTACCTGTCAAGACAGCTTTGTGCCGGCCCGGCGAGGTCCTGCTCGGAGGTCGACGTCTGGCGTTGGCGGGGGCCTGCCTACGAATCGAGGCACGGCGTGGTGGAGCCGGCGAGTGTGGCTGTGATCTCGAGGGTCGACGGGTGAGAAGCCGGCGTGGTCTTCGAGAGCTCGGTGGCGCGCGTTACCGAACCAACCACTCGCTCCAGTACGCCCTGAGCTGCGCGAGACCGAGCGGAGGCAGTGTACTCTCGAGCTCGGCTCTCACCGTTTCGGCGCGCGCCGTGTCACCCGCCCGCAGCGATTCGCGCACCTCCTCGAGTGCGGCGCGCTGCCGCACGGTGAGGTTGCCGAACGGATCCGCGAACGAGTCGATCCGCCGGCGGTCCAGCACCCCGTCCCACGTGAAGCGCACTGCCGCGTCCGCGTTCTCCCGGATCTCGCGGTAACGGTCCACGGCTGCACGCGGCTCGAGTTCGTTCACCAGCACCTCCAGCCGCGTCCGCAGCAGCCGCGACTCCGGTCCCGGCCGCTCGCGCTCGAGCCGCTCCATCACGCGCTCCAGCCACGCACGGTCGATGTTGCCGGTGCGTGACTGCGCACCGAGCAGATTGAACGTCGCAATCGCGGCGAAGTCATCCAGCCGGACGTGTGCTGCGATCTCTTCGGCGGTCGGAGCGCCGAACCGGGGCGGCGGCACGATGCGGATCCGCGGCTGATCGGCCAGGATCCGTTCGAGATCGTCCTTGTGAAAGGAGCCGACCAGCACCAGCACCCGGCCCCCCGGATGCGCCGCCGCGGCGCGCGCGATCCGCATCGCCTGCATGAACGTGCGGTACAGGAACAGCCTGCGCGCAAAATCCTGGCGCGGCCGCTCCATCATGTTCAGATACCACGCGCGATGCCGGTCCCGCTCCGCCGGCGATTCGGCATAGAACAGATCCCGCTCCAGTTCCGTCGAATCGCCGAACGTCACGAAGTTCATCCATGTCTGCGGTCCCCGTACGAACGGCGGCTCCTCGAGGCTGATGCCGTACGCGAGAGCCTGATCCTCATCCGCGGGCAGCCAGTCGAACGGGCACAGCTCGATGCGCCGCTCGCGCGCGTACGGCACGGCGATGTCCTGTATCTCGTACGTGAACTCGTAGTGGCTGCCCCGTGCGAACTCCTCGGGTGACCGCTCGATGCAGATCGCGTCCGCATCGACGCGGTCCATGTATGCCCGGAACACGGCCGGCTGATACGACTCCGCCACCAGCATGGCCGAGTGTGAGACACCGAGGATCACGACCTCGGTCGTGTCCTGCGCGTGCAGCCCCTCGCACCAGAGCGCCATCGCTGCGAGCACGGCCGGTGCCAGCGGTACATGTCTGCTGCTCAGTGGCTGCATCCGGTGGCCTACTGGAATTGGACGTCGGTATCGCCTGTGAGCTGGGCGAGCGCGTCGCGTGCGCGGTCGACGTGGGGCTGGAGGTGCGGATCGGCATCCTTCCAGAGGCGGACGACGTGCGCGTATGCCTCGGCCGCGCCCGCATTGTCGCCGCTCGCCTCGAGCGTCTCGGCGAGGGCAAGCCAGGCGGGCACGGTGAACGTGGTACCGATGACCATCTGTGCGCGCAGCCGACGGATCCCCTCCGCGCGTGTGTCAGTACGGCGGGCGAGTGCAGCGGCATGCACGAACAGCGTTCCGGGGAACGGACGGACCGCGTTCGCGCTGTATCCCGCCTTGTGGATGGCTTCCCTCATCAATGTCAGGGCTTCCGCCGTATCGCCGCGCACATGGAGAGTCCACGCATCCCCCGCCATACGTACCGCGGCCTGGAGCGTCGCGCCGGCCGCCGTGTCCGGAAGCGGCGGCGGGAGCTTCACGGCGTCGGCGGCGTCGGCGTCGCCATTCGCAAGGTGAAGAAACCGCCTGACGAACGGGAGCGCAGATGCGGCCATCGGCTCGCTCGGCGTCAGCAGCCTCAGCTGCGCGGCGACGGAATCGCGCGGGTAGACTCCCGACATGGCCCACAAGACGCGCACGAACGGCGCGGGCGGTCCGGGCGCTGCAGAAGACACCACGAGCGAATCCAGCAGCACGCTCGCCTCGCGGACGCGACCGAGGTCGGCGAGCGCGAACACGCGCAGGCTGAGCGCCCGGTCCGCAAGCTCCGGAGGCGCCCGCTCCGCGATCCGAATCAACTCCGCCGGATCCAGCGCGAGCTCCGTTGCATACCGTATCGACAGCATTATCTGAATCCGGGAGCCGTACCCGGCTGGGACACGCTGCTCGATGAATCGTTCGGTGACACTCCCCATCGTCATCATGAGCGAGTCGGGCGGTGCGAACGCGACGAGCGCGAGCTGTTCCCACCGCTCGGCGAGCCCCGGTGCGGCCACGGCACGATAGCGCGCGAGGAATTCGTCGAACAGTGCGCGATCGCGTGTGAAGAGCGCTTCCTCGAGGACGTGGGTCATGCCTCCCGGCGTCGGATCGAGATCGGAGGCACGGCGGAATGCATCGATGATCTCGGTCGACGGCGGTTCCAGCATCGGCCGCGCGTGATGGAGCGCATCACCGAGCATGTACCAGGCGAGCGCATCATCCGGATGTTGCCGCGTGACGGAACGCAGCGTGTCGAGCGCGGCGAAATCACCGTTCTCGTGGAGCAGCTGTGCGGCGGTGAGCGAGCGCTCCCGCTCCGGCAGGCGCGCGCTGAACCGGCTCGCCGCCTCAGCGGCACGTACGGTCGGCTCCGCACCGATATGGAGCGCCCAGCCGTACGCTTCCGACAGCCGGAACCAGGCGAGCGCGAACGTCGAGTCCACACGCACTGCTTCCTCGAGCATCACGGTGGCGGAATCGTAGCGCCCGGAGCGCAGATGTCGCTCGCCGCGCAGGAACGCGCGCAGCGCAACCGGCGATTCCGTCGTGAGTGCCGCGAGCCGGAGCGAGGGAACCGGCGCCTCACTGCGCCAGATCTCGCGCAGCAGCTGTACGCTCAGGCGATCGACGAGCGTGTGCAGGTCATCGACGTCGCCTCGCTCGCCGTGACTGGCCACGCGCCGGCCGTCGACCGTGTAGATCTCGCCGGTCACCTGCACGGCTTCGCGGACGGCAGCCACGGTCCCCCACAGGATGGCACCGGCGCCGAGCTCGCGCCCGATCTGGATCGCTGACTCCAGGTCGACGCTGCCATCCGCGGCACGACTCCTCCAGCCGTGCAGCACCGTGGCCGGGTCGATCGTGCGGATGCCGCCCACCTGGTCGAGGTTCGTGGCAAGCAGGCTCACCATGCCCGTACCGAGATCCTCGACGTCCTCGCCGGACGCGATGAACGGCATGACCGCAATCACGTCCGTCCCGGGCCGCACCGGACTCTCGATCAGCCGCCGGCCGAACACCCACGCGGAACCGCCGAGCAGGAGCAGCACGACGGCCGTCACGATCCAGCGCGGCCCGCCGATCAGCCAGTGACGTACGCGCGCGAGGAGCGGGACGCCGGCTGCGGGGCGATGCGAACGCAGAAGCAAAAACGCCTCGCCCGTGATGAATCCGACGCCGGCGAGGATCGCCAGCGTGCGCAGCGTCGTCGACGACACCCCGAGGACGTCGAGGACCTGGAGCAGGAAGAAGGTCGCGCTGCCGAACACGACCGCGGCGCGTACCAGGGCGTGATCGCGGACTCGCTCCCACACGGACTGCACGCGACCCGGCCGTTCGTCCATGGTGACGCTCGCGGCGATGGTTGTGCGGCGGACGGGAAAACGCCTGAAGGTAATCGACAACTTACGCCGCCGGACACCGTCCGCAAGACGATCGCTGTCACGCGTGAGTGTGCGGTGCTCTCAGCGTATGGCGGCGAGCGCGGCCTCGGCGATCTGCCCGTCCTGCTGCGCGGTGACACCGCTCACGCCGATCGCGCCGATCACCTGCCCATCGACCGTGACGGGCAGGCCGCCCTCCAGCGGCATCACGCCATCGACCGCGAGGATGCCGAGCCCGCCCGCCGCGACGATCTCGGCGAGCGCACGGGTCGGACGCCGGAACCCGGCCGCCGTGCGCGCCTTCGCGAGCGCGACATCCACGCTAGCCGTCTGCGTTCCATCCATGCGCACGAGGTGGATCGCGTGGCCGCCATCATCGACGATCGCGATCACGACGTTCCAGCCGTTCGTGCGCGCGTGCGCTTCGCCGGCTGCGACCATCGCACGGGCCGCCTCCAGTGTGAGCACCGGCTTCTGTGGCAGCTGCGCGCTCGCCGGACGTGATACGCAGATGAGCATCACGACGAGCACGCCGGTGAGTATCCGCATTGGTTCCTCCCTGTTTGGCGGGCCAGATAGCCGGGCAGCCGCGGTGAGCGCGGAGCGGATCGAAGCGCAGCCGCGCTGTTCCGTTCAGCCGTGAAGGTCGTCACTATCCCGGATTGCCCCTTCCGGTGGACTTCCGCGCAGGAGGAATGTGGCAGCGGAACCTCGCGCCCACGAGAGGGCCGAGCAGGTCGGCCCGTCAGCGAGGCGCGGCGGCCGGCCCGCAGAGAAATCCCCTTCCGAGCGCGGAGTGGGGTGCACGGGCGCGTTCAACTCACGTCGAAAGGAAGAATCTCATGCCGCACCGAACCCTCGCCGCCCTCGTCCTGGGCGTTTGCATCGCGACCGAGGCCGCGGCACAGGCTCCGACTCCGGCCCCGATCCAGGCGGAGGTGTGGAAGGTAGTCGAGCAGGTCTGGCAGCTGACGGGGGACAAGCGACTCGACGACGCTCTGGCTCACTATCACGCGGAATGGCACCGCTGGGGCTACAGCGTGCCCGACCTGTGGGATCGCGACCACCTGAGCGCGTTCCTCCGGGCCAGCAACGACGGGATCGAGACCCGCACGGAGATCCGACCCGAGCTGATCCAGCTGCACGGCGACGCCGCACTCGTCCACTACGTGGCCGCCGTGCGGGCTCACGAGCCACAGTCGGGGACGATGGTGGAGCGGGCAATCCGGTTCAGTGACTTCCTGGTCCGTGAGGACGGGCGCTGGCAGATCATCGGGGGCTATCGCGATGACCAGTGCACGCTCTCGCCGTCGCCGTGGACATCCGACTGGGTGTGTTCGCCTCCGGTGCTCGACGTGTCCGACGGGAGTTGGCAAGAGCGGCCCATGAAACTCTCGGAGATGGAGAAGTACGTCGGTACGTACATGGCGGATGAGGAGCGGGTCGAGGTGTGGATCGAGCGAGGTCGTCTGCGGATCACGCCCGGGGAGTCGAGCAATGTGGAGCGAATCGAGCTCGTGCCCATGGGCGGTCACTCTTTCGCCCAGGGCCGCTATGAAGACGGGATGCTCAGGGAGATCCACCGTCCGGACGTGCGAGTGGTCTTCGTGGAAGAGAACGGAGCGATCCAGCGGTACGAGCTGAGGATCGGAGACGTCGTGATCGAGGTGGGGCGCCGCGTGCCGTGAATATGCAGCGGTCGATCTGCTCCGGCCTAGCCGCCGGCGTCGGCTGGCAGCGCCATCTTTTCCAGCACAGCGCGGAAGCGCGGGTGTGAGCGCAGCGGATCGAAGAGCGGCTCCACGGGCAGGTATACGAGCAGACCGCTGCTCCGCTCCTCCACGGCCTGCTCGAGCAGAGCCACCGCCTCGTCCGGCTCGCCCAGCGCCAGGCGGACAACTGCCGTATGGAAGGCGGCCGGCTGGTTCGCCGCGCGCGCGCTCAGCTGACGGAGAATGCGCACTGCCTCTTCCGGTTGGCCGGACATCGCGAACGCGTGGCCCAGAAGGCCGAGAACGGTCGGTACGTCGCCCCAGAGCGAGTGCAGCGTCCGCGCTGCGGCGAGCGCCCGATCGTAGCTGCGTGTCTGAAGATGGAGCAGGACAAGGTTCACGTGGGTGAGGCCGAATCCCGGGTCCAGGTCGCGGGTCGCCTCGAGCTGCGCCAGCGCCTCCGCGTAGCGGCGCGCGAGATAGAGGTTGTAGCCGACGCTGGCGCGAGCGTAGAGCGACAGAGGATCCAGCTCCTGGGCGCGCCGCGACGATCGCACCGCTTCATCCAGTCGTCCGCTTCCCGCCAGCAGGGCGGAGTAGCGCTGATGCGCGAGCGCGTAGCTCGGGTTCAGCGCCAGTGCCCGGCGGAAGTGCCGTTCGGCCCCGCTCCAGTCGAGCTCATGGTTGAGCAGGATGGTCGCCAATGCGGTATGCGCCTCGGCCAGGTCCCCGTCAATGGCGAGTGCTCGTTCGGCCGCGGCCCGGGCCACCTGGATGGCCTGCTCGGGTGACAGCATGCTCGCGGAAAGCATCTCGTAGCTGTCCGCCAGACCCGCCCAGGCCGGCGCGTAAAGCGGGTCGCGGTCGACCGACTGGCGGAACAGCGTCACCGCTCTCCGGAAGCTCTCCGTATCGCGCTTGTTCCAGTAGTGCCGACCCTCCAGGTAGAGCCGGTAGGCCTCGGGATCGACCGTCGCGCGCCGAGCCAGCTGTCGCCGCTCATCGCGTCGAAGCTGGACGTTCAACGCATCCGCCACTTCGGTCGCGATCTCGGACTGCACGGCAAGGACATCGCCCAGCTCGGCGTCATAGTCGTCGGACCAGAGCTGCTCCTCCGTCCGGGCATCGATTAGCTGCACGGTGATCCGCACCCGGTCGCCGTGCCTGCGGACGCTCCCCTCCAGCACGGTGCCCGCCCGGAGCTCGCGCGCGATCTCGGCGACGCCCTTCCCGGTATTGCGATACGTCATCACGGAGCTGCGTGCGATCACTCGCAGGCCCCCGAGCCGGGAGACTCGTGAGATCAGCTCCTCGGTGAGTCCGTCGGCGAAGTAATCGTCCGCCGTGTCGGGGCTGTAGTCGGCGAGTGGCAGCACGGCAACGCGACTGCGGGGCAGCGGATCCGCCTCACTCCGCAGCTCGGGTACGGGGCCCACGGCCGCCGGCATCGAGGGCCAGAGCGCGTACGCTGCGGCAGCGAGCAGGAACACGGAAGCCGCGACGGCGCCGTAGCGGACGGCGGTCCGGCGCGAGGCTGGCCCGGGCCGCAGACGCGCGGCAGTGGCAGTGGCCGGGCCGCGCAGGTCGTCGAGCAGCGCTCCGCCATCCGCATACCGCTCTTCCGGGTCCTTCGTTAGACAGCGCTCGACCACGCGCACGACCTCTTCGGGCACCTCGGGCCGGAGCTCCCGCAGCGGTCGTTGCTGGTCATGGCGGATGGCGTAGATCAGCGCCTGCTCGTTGTCGGCTCGGAAGGGGCGTGCTCCCGCGAGCATCTCGTACAGCATCACGCCCAGCGACCAGAGGTCGGTGCGGTGATCGATGCCCTCTCCCCGGGTCTGTTCCGGGCTCATGTACGCCACCGTGCCCAGCGTCGCACCCGTCCGCGTGAGCGCGTCGCCTGCCATCTTCGCCACGCCGAAGTCCAGGATCTTGACGACCCCCCGCGATTGCCCCGGGGCGGGCGGCGCAACGATCACGTTGGCCGGCTTTATGTCCCGGTGGACGATGCCCCGCGCGTGCGCCGCGGCAAGTCCCTCCGCGGTCTGCGCCGCGAGGTCCAGCGCCTCTTCGACGGGAAGCGGTCCTCGCTCGAGCCGCTGGCGGAGGGTCTCGCCCTCGTAGTACGCCATCGCAATGTAGAGGCTTCCCCCGGGGGTCCGGCCTATCTCGTAGATGGTCGCGATGTGGGGATGATCCAGCGCGGACGCCGCCTTCGCTTCCTCGGTGAACCGCCGCTGCGCGGTCGCGTCGCCGCTCAGGTAGGGCGGCAGCAGCTTGAGCGCGACGCGGCGATCCAGGCGCGGGTCCTCGGCCAGGTAGACGACCCCCATGCCGCCAGCGGCCAGGCGGTGCAGCACCCGGTAGGGTCCGATCGCATTGTGTTCCTCCGCGTCCGTGGAGCCCACCAGCGCGGCAGCGCGCTCCGTGTCGAGCTGGCTGAGGAAGTTCCCCGCGCGGTCGTGCGCGTCCAGCAGTCGCTGGACCTCCCGCCTGAGCTCCGGGTCGTCCGTACGGCCGGCGAGAAACGCGGCGCGCTCGGCGGTCCCCAGGGCGACCGCCTCGGCGAAGAGCGCCTCGATCTGCCCCCAGCGGTCGGGACTCGGAGGATTCATGGTGAGCGGGTCAAGTGGAGTCGGTCTCCTGGGCGGCGGCGCGAGAGGCAGGGGACAGGGATCCTCCTGTTCACGCCGCTATGATGAGTCCTCCCGACCGGCAAGAGCGTCGTACAGCCACGCCCGCGCCAGTGCCCAATCGGACTTCACCGTGCGGGCGGAGACGTCCAGGGCCTCGGCCGTCTCCTCCACGCTGAGGCCGCCAAAGAAGCGGCACTCGACCACGCGCGCATGGCGTGGATTCAGCCCGGCCAGCCGATCGAGCGCCCGGTCGAGATCGAGCAGCTCGGCCGCGAAATCGTCCACGGCGATGCGACTCTCGTCCAGACTCATCGCCTCGGCGCCGCCCCCGCGCTTCCGGGTCGCACGCCGGCGCGCGTGATCGACCAGCACCTGGCGCATCGCGCGACCGGCCGCGGCGAAAAAGTAGGCCCGTCCCCGCGCGGTCACGCGGTTGTCATCCACGAGCTTCAGATACGCCTCGTGGACCAGCGCGGTGGTCTGGAGCGTGTGGTTCCGGTGCTCACGGGCGAGCTGCCGGTGCGCGATCGCCCGCAGGTCGTCGTAGATGAGCGGTACGAGCCGCTCGACCGCGCTCTCGCCGGTCGCACCGGCGATGGCGAGGACGTTCGTGATCTCGGTACGAAGCGGGAAGCCTGCGGTCATGGTGCGGCTCGCACTCCCGAAAAATAGACCGGCCCGGAAGGGACCGCTACGATCCCGCAGGATACGACGTCCGCCGACGCTCCGCACGGCTCGTGTCCGGGGTTCGGCTGCCCCTTCCGCCCCCGTTCCACGCAGGAGTGAGAGAACCGGCCACACTGCGGCGCGCGGTGTGGCCATCGACCCCTGCACGCAGAGTCAATCATGAGAAACGCTGGCACCATGCTCACAGCCGTCGTGCTCCTCGCAACCGCCGCCTGCGAGAACGGCGCCGAACCGGTCGGGCCATCCATCACCCTCTCGCCCCATGCGTCGGCCGCACAATCCGAGCACCGGGAGCTCGGGGGGCCGTTCACCGGCGCACCGTTCTGGGCTCTGCTGGCCGACGGGTTCCTGCCGCACACCGACGATTACGCCATCCTGCCGTTCATCCGGCAGCTTGAGGGGACCGGCTCCGAGGTCTGTGGCTTCGATGCCCCCGACCTCACGGAGCTCGTGCCGCCGGTGGCGTTCTCCTGCCCGTTGACCGTAACCGGTTTCGAGCACTGGCAGGACGGTCACTGGGATGACGGGCTGCCCTGGGACGGTCAGACACCCCGACAGGCGCATCACATGGGCCTGGGCGCAGTTCCCATCGTCTTCGTCGAGTGGGATGCGTTGCAGCACGCCCTGAGCGACGACGACAGCGACGGCGACCTCGATCTCTCCGGCCCTGCGCTACGCGCACTCGTCGACGACGGATCCGCCCTGATCGGGTACGCCGGCTCCTATCAGTCCGCCAACATCCTGGGACTGTCCGGCCCGCAGGGCTTCGGGAACGGCAAGTACACCATCACCGCACGAGGCACGCTCGAGGACGGCACTTCGTTCCGCTTGCGGATCGCAGACTCACCGGGGGTGACTCGACGAGTGCACCTCAGCTTCGGGGAGTGATGGCACCGAGGTTCTGCACTGCTCCGGAAGGAGGTAACGCAGCGCGCCGCGCTCCCCGAGCCGCGGCGCGCTCCCCGACGCACGAGCCGCCTGCTCGCGAACATCCGCGCGGGTGATGACACACCCGAGAAATCAGCCGACTGAGCCGTCGTGCTCGCACGAGACGGCGGGATGTCAGGCCCCGGTGCACGGTATCAGCGTGCTCCCTTGAGCGCCTCCGTCGGCTGAATGCGAAGTGCGCGTCGCGCGGGCACCAGACACGCGCCCAGGCCCACCAGCAGCATAACGAGCGAGGCCGCTGCCATGGGCGGCAGCACCACGCCCGGCCTGATGACCTCCTCCATCATCATGCTCAGCACCAGTCCGACAATGATGTTGCCTGCGACGACTCCGATGCCGACCTGGGTCGCAACCCGCCGGAACAGCGACGTCAGCACCGCGCGCGAACTCGCGCCGATCGCGACGCGGATGCCGATCTCGCGCGTGCGGAGCGCCACGGCGACGGACATCAGCGCATAGAGACTCGCCGCGGAGAGTGCGACGATGAGCAGCACGATGGCGATGCCGATGAGCACCATGCTGACCAATCCCTGATCCTCGCGGCGAATCCTCTCGCGTAGCGACAGCACGTCGTGCAGTCGCAGTGTAGGATCCACCTGCATGGCGACCGTGCGCAGGCGCTGCGCATACGCGTCGGCGCTGCCGTTCACGCGCAACACCATCCACGACGCTTCAGCCGGTGAAACGGGCGTGTGCATGAAGTCGGCTTCGCCGCGACCCGTCGGCGTGAGGCCGAAGTCGCGCACGACGCCGACGACCTCGTGCCACGGACCCGGCTCCTCCTCGCCGACCGCCGCGAACCGGACGCGCACGCCGATGGCATTGCCGCCGATGTTGCGTGCCATGGACTCGTTGATGACGACGACGTGATGCGCCGCGCCGACGTCGGCGGTGCGGAACTCGCGCCCGCTGATCACCGGCACCTGGAACATCTCGAAGAAGCCGGGGCCCACGCCGCCGACGCGGACGCGCTGCCCCTCCGTGTTCGCCGGCACCACGAACGTCGGCTCGGACTCGCGCTGCGCCTCGATCACGGACAAGGGATGATAGAGGCCGGGCAGCGCGTTCGTGACGGTCACGCCGGCGACTTCCGGTTCCTCGCGCAGGCGGCGCGACAGCTCGTCCATGACGGCGTTCACCTGCTCGACCGGCACCGCTCCGGCGGCGCCGGCGGACGCGGTGTCGACGACCGGGCGGAACGTGAGGTACGGATCGGCAGGATACGCGGCGCGCAGCCGGGTCTCACGGTACGCTTCGAGCGCCGCGGCAATGCCGAACGGCAGGCACAGCACGGAGCACGCGACCTGCATGACGATGATCGCGGACCATGCGCCGCCGAACCGCATGCTCGTACCGCCGGAGCCGATCTGCGAGAGTCCCGCGCGCACGTGTTGGCCCGTGGCGCGCAGCGCGGGCAGCAGCCCGACCATGCCCGCGCCCGCAATCGCGAGCAGGGCCGTGTAGAGAATCGTCACCGGGTCGAGGCTCGCGTCCATCCAGAACGGCGGCGGAGTGTGCCGCGCCGCGGTGAGTCCGAGCGCGAGCCCGATGGCCGCTCGCGCACCGATCAGACCCACGATTGCCGCAATGGACGTGAGCACCAGCGCTTCGGTGAACAGCTGGCCCATCACGCGCACGCGCGACGCTCCCAGAGCGTGGCGCACAACGATCTCGCTCTCGCGCAACGCCGTCCGCGCGAACATCAGCGCAGCCACGTTCGCGCACGCCAGCGCCAGGATCAGCCACGCGCCCACATTCAGGAGGAACGCCTCACGCTTGACCGACTGCTCGCCCGAAGCGGCAAACGGCAACACGCGCAGCTGGAGCCGCTCGTGCGTCGCCGGCGACAGCTGCGCCATGCGCGTGCCCCACGCGGCGAGCTCCGCGCCGGCGCTCTCCATAGTCGCGCCCGTGCGCAGCCGGCCAAACACACTGATCGCTACACCCTCGAGCGGCTCCGCCTGCTGCACGCGCAGCGGAACCCAGAACTCGTGGTTCGCCGGGAAACGGTATCCCTCGGGCATGACGCCGACGATCGTCGCCTGCGCGCGACCGAGCTGCACTTCGCTACCGACCACGGTGCGATCGCCGTCGAAGTATCGCTGCCACGCGTCGTAGCCCATCACGACGACGTCGTCGCTGCCCGGCTCCTCATCCGCAGCGATCAGCGGGCGGCCCATTAGCGGCGGCACGCGCGCGACGTCGAAGCCGGCAGCGCTCATCTCCGCCACACGCACGATCTGCGGGGGCCGACCCGGCACGAGCAGGTTTCGCTGGACCGTGCGATGCGCGCCTACCTCGCCGATGCTCGTGAGCTGATCACGCCATTGCACGAACTCGTGCATCGTGCGCGGCTCGGGATCGAGCGTGCTGGCGTCCCAGTACTCGATACGCACGATCCGATCGCCATCTTCCAGCGGCAGCCGCGGATCGAACAGCATCATCGTCAGCTCGAACCAGCCGGCGCCCAGCCCGATCGCTGCCGCCAGCGTGATGCCGCCGATGATGGACATGCCCGGATACTTCGCAAGCATGCGCGTGCCGAGCTTCCAGTCGAGCCACGACATCCGGAAATCGGACCAGCGCGTGCCCGGCCGCTCGTCGTGCGCCGCCTCCGCGAACCGGTCGATCCCGCCGAACGCCTTCAGCGCCGCACGCCTCGCCTCCCCCGGCGCCATGCCCCTGCGGAGATTGTGCTCCGCCTCCTGCTCGACGTGGAACCGCATCTCCTCCATCGACGCGCGGTACTCCTCGCGCGCGTCGCGCCATTCCCGCCACCGCCGCAGCAGCCCTCTCATGACGCCGCCTCCGTGGCCAGCACACGATTCACCGCCTCCGACAACCGCCGCCACTCGCGACGCTCCGCCGCCAGCCGCTCCCGCCCCTTCGCCGTCAGCATGTAGAACCGCGCGCGCCGGTTGTTCTCCGTCACCGCCCACCGGCTCCCGATGAGCCCCTGCCGCTTCAGCCGGTACAGTGAGGGATAGAGCGACCCCTGGTTCACCTGCAGCTCGTTGCCCGACGTGCTGCGGATCCGGTCCATGATGGCCCAGCCGTGCGCATCGCCCAGCTGCAGCGCCTTCAGCACCAGCAGGTCCAGCGTTCCGGTGACGAGATCTCCCTTGAGCGGCACGACGGCCTCCGGGGCGAGATGACCGACTTCAGTAGATTATCGAGTAGAAGAGTAGCGATCGCTCCACTCGGTAATCAAGGGGGAGTGGGATGAGCGACATCGCGAGCGGCGCTGGATCACCTGCCCGCGCAGCGACAGGACGGAGGAGCGGAGGTCGCGCTTGTGCGCACCGGTGCGCGCGTTCATCTATCGGCATGGACGATTTGCTGGAGCGTGGTCGCGCTGCGTACGCCGCGGCGCAGTGGGATGCGGCGTACGAGGCGCTCGCGGCTGCGGACGAGTTGCATCCGCTGGAGCCGCCGGATGTCTGGCGGCTGGCAATGGCGGCCTATCTGACCGGCCGCGATGCGAGCTACATCGCGGTTCTCGAGGGGGCGCACCAGGCCTGGCTGGGGGCGGGCGATCTGGCCGGCGCTGCGCGCTGCGCGTTCTGGCTGGGGTTCTCGCTGGCGAACCGGGGCGAGATGGCGCGGGCGACGGGCTGGTTCCAGCGGGCGGGCCGGCTGCTGGAGCGTGCCGGTGGCGAGCACGTCGAGCGCGGGTATCTGCTGATCCCGGAGGCGCTGGGTCGGCTGGAGGGCGGGGATGCCGCCGCGGCGTATGAGACGGCGGGGAAAGCGGTCAGCATCGGCGAGCGGTTCGGCGATGCGGACCTGGTCGCGCTCGCGCTGCATCTGCAGGGGCGTGCGCTGCTGGAGCAGCGGCAGGTGTCGGTCGGACTGGCGCTACTGGACGAGGCGATGATCGATGTCGTCGGCGGAGCGGTGTCGCCGGTCGTGACGGGGCTCGTGTAC
Source organism: Longimicrobiales bacterium (assembly GCA_036374995.1). Classification (GTDB taxonomy): domain Bacteria; phylum Gemmatimonadota; class Gemmatimonadetes; order Longimicrobiales; family RSA9; genus SH-MAG3. The sequence goes on from DASUSS010000101.1 coordinate 78,450, forward strand.
TGTAGCGTGATCGGCGCGTGCCGGCGGGTCTACGCGCTGGAACGGGCGCACGAGTGGACGACGGCGCTGAACGCGTGGTGCGAGCGGCAGCCGGACCTGGTCCCGTACCGCGGTCTGTGCCTCGTCTACCGTGCCGAGATCATGCACATCCGGGGGGCGTGGCAGGACGCGCTGGAGGAGGCGGCGCGGGTTCTGGACGCCGGAGCCGCGGAGCGCGACCCTGCGGAGCGGGCGACGTGCGGTGCGGCGTGGTACCAGCAGGGCGAGGTGCACCGGGTGCGGGGCGAGTGGGCGGACGCGGAGGCCGCGTACCGTGAGGCCAGCCGCCTCGGTCGCGAGCCGCAGCCGGGCTGGGCGCTGCTGCGGCTGGCACAGGGGGATGCGGCGGCAGCGGGTGGCGCGATCCAGCGGGCACTGGCCGAGTCGAGCGATGTTTCGCGCCGCGCGCGGCTGCTGCCGGCCGCCGTCGAGATCGCGCTGGCGACGGGCGACGACGGGCGAGCGGGCGAGGCGTCGCGGGAGCTGGACGAGCTGGCGGCGGCGTACGGTGCGGCGCTGCTCGATGCGCAGGCCGCGCACGCCCGGGGTGCGCTTGCCCTCGCGCGTGGCGATGCCGTGGCCGCACTGGTGGCGCTGCGTCAGGCATGTGAGGTGTGGCGGACGCTCGACGCGCCGCGCGAGGAGGCACGCACGCGCGTTCTCCTCGCGCGCGCGTGCCGTGAGCTGGGCGATGCCGATGCCGCACGACTGGAGCTGGATGGGGCTCGCCGGACGTTCATCCGGCTCGGCGCCGTCGCCGACCTCGCGGCTCTCGACGCCGGATCGGCCTCACCGTTCGCAGATGCGGCTACACGGCGAGCCGGTCCGCACGAGCTCACGCCCCGCGAGCTGGAAGTGCTGCGGCTCCTCGCGACGGGTCTCCCGAATCGCGCGATCGGCGAGCGGCTGTTCATCAGCGAGAAGACCGTCGCACGCCACGTCAGCAACATCTTCGCGAAACTGGGCGTGTCCACGCGTGCCGCCGCCACCGCGCACGCGTACGAGCACGCGCTGATCGATCGCGTCCGCTAGTCCCCGTGCGGGCGCGGGCCGCGTGCAACGCTCACGGCCGACGCTCGCACGATGCGATGCGAATTGCCCATGTCGAACTCCTCACATTTGGGTATTCCGGCCGACGCGCGCGCGCGCTGCGGTCCGTAACGTGTTCGGGTGCGGCATCCCCGGCGCGACTGGAGGCGACGATGAGTGCGGGCAGGAGCGAGCGGATCGAGACCCTGGTGATCGGAGCGGGGCAGTCCGGCCTCGCGATGGGCTACCATCTGGCGCGGCAGGGGTTGCCGTTCCTGATCGTGGACGCGAACGAGCGGATCGGCGATGTCTGGCGCAGGCGCTGGGACTCGCTGCGACTCTTCAGCCCGGCGAAGCTGGACGCCCTGCCCGGCATGCGCTTCCCCGCTCCGCCGAACTCATTCCCGACGAAGGATGCGATGGCCGCGTACCTCGAGTCGTACGCGGCGCACTTCCGGCTGCCCGTGCGGACCGGCACGCGCATCGACCGGCTGTCGAGGGCCGACGGCCGGTTCGTCGCAACCTCCGGAGACCGCCGCTTCGAGGCCGACAACGTGGTGGTCGCAATGGCGAACTTTCAGAAGCCGAAGGTTCCGGACTTCGCGCGCGATCTCGACCCCGACATCGTACAGATCCACTCGATCGACTACCGCAACCCCGGTCAGCTGCGCGACGGCAGCGTGCTCATCGTCGGTGCGGGCAATTCCGGCGCGGAGATCGGCCTCGAGCTGTCGCGCACGCATCACGTCTACATGTCCGGCCGCCCGACCGGTCACCTGCCCTTCGACATCCACGGCCTGCCCGCGCGGCTGCTGCTGTCCCGCCTCGTGCTGCGCGGCGTGTTCCACCGCGTGCTCACGGTCGACACTCCGATCGGCCGCAGGGCGCGGCCTAAGATAGTCGGCCGTGGCGGCCCGCTCATCCGCACGCGCCCGGGCATCCTGGAGCAGGCGGGCGTGCAGCGCGTGCCGCGCACGATCGGCACACGCGACGGACGGCCCCTGCTCGAGGACGGCCGCACGCTCGATGTGACGAACGTCGTCTGGTGCTGCGGCTTTCATCCCGGCTTCTCGTGGATCGACCTGCCCGTGCTGCGCAACGGCGAGGCCAGCCACGACCGCGGCATCGTCACGGACCAACCGGGCCTCTATTTCGTGGGGCTCGAGTTCCTGTACGCGCTGTCGTCCGTCATGGTGCACGGCGTCGAGCGCGACGCGAAGCGCGTGGCGCTGCACATCGCGCGACGACGTGGCGCCCGGCGCGCTGCAGGCAGTTCCGCGATCGGGGCGAACATGCGAAGCGAATTCCGGAACGCGACTCACGCGGCGAGCGGTAGTCGGGGCCGCGTGCAGCCGTAGTACCCCGGGCTGATCGACGTCCGGCATCAACGTACGGCCGGCACGCCCTCGACGGTGGGCACGCGCGCCCACGACACCGCGAGCGCGAATCCGAGCGTCAGATGGACGGTACCCCACAGGATCGAGGTGATGGCGACACCGGCGAGGGTCGGAAAGAAAGCCACGGCCATGCCGACTGCGAGCGCGACGTTCTGGAACGCGACCTCGAGAGTGACGGCGCGACGGTCTGCTGCTGCGAGGCCGGCGATGCGGGCGAGGCTCCAGCCGAGCGCCACGGCGATGGTGAACGTGAGGACGACCGGCGGCAGCGCGGTCCGCGCGAACGTGGCGAGCACGTCGACGTTCCCGATGAGCAGGACACCGACCACGACGGCGAACACACCGGCGGCGATGCGTCGTGATCGCGTGCGGATGCCGTCCGCCATGCCTGGCCTCCGGCTGCGAATGAGCATGCCAACGGTCACCGGCACGACCAGCATGATCAGGAGCACCATGATCATACGCGCAGGATCCAGCTCGATCCTCCGCAGGACGGCACGCGTCGCGGGATTCAGCGTCGCCCAGAAGGCGAACAGGAGCGGTGTGACCACGACGCTGAACAACGTCGAGACCGCCGTCATGCTCACTGACGTGGCCACGCTGCCGCGGGCCACACCGGTGAGATAGTTCGACAGCGCACCGCCGGGACAACAGGTCACGAGCAGCAGCCCGAGCGCGATGCTCGGCGTGCCGGCCATCAGCAGGCCGATGCCGAACGCGACACCGGGCAGGACCACGTACTGTGCCAGCAGCCCGACGAGAGGCGCGCCCGGCTTTCTGATGACCCGCCGGAACTGGTCCCACGTCAGGTCCAGTGCCACTGCGAACACCAGAAAGCCGACCATGACGGCGACAGCCAGGCCGACCGTCGGGCTGAAATCGAACCGCGCCTGATCGATCGCGCTCATCATCGTCACTGCTCGATGCGGTAGATCTCGCGGCGTCCGCCCAGGATCAGATCGTGATGGCCGGCCATGCTCTCGCGCACGGCCGGATCCTCCATGAGCTTCCGCTCGTACGCGATGAAGTCCTCCACACGCTCGACTTCCGCTTCGAGCACCACGGTCCAGAACGACTCGCCTGACAGGTCCGTGAGCAGACGGAACGGCTTCTCACCCAGCTCCTCGATCGCGCCCGACAGCATCCTGAACTTCTCGACCATCGGACGGACCTTGCCGGGCCTGCAATTGACGACTTCGCGTACCAGGTACATGACTCTCTCTCCTTTCATGAGCATTCCGCGATTGCGTCGGCATCGGCGATCGCGTCCCGCATCGGCGATTGCCCGGGCTGCAGGACACCGGATCGCGCCGCCGTTCGGTGGCTGCCTGCGGTTCGATCCCATTGTACGGGCGTGCGGGAATCAGCGAATCGGCAGAACTGTCCAGATTCGGAAGGTCGTCGCATGGGTGATTCTGCGCAGGGCCGGACCGCTCGCCCGTTGGTCGAGTCGCCGTATTCTTCGCGCCGGACGATTCCGCGCGCGCGGACGAGCTCGCCGGCCTGACGGATCATGCAGCGTCGTTCCTCGCCGGGAGCTCGGCGTCGACGGACCGCTCCGGCTGGCCGTGCTCGCGCCAGCTGACTGGTTCTCGAAGTTCCCCGCGATCCCCTATGCGATTCCGTGGGCTTCAATGCCGCACCGCCTGATCTTCGTGCCGGCTTCGCTCAGCGAGGGCCTGCTCATTCGTGGCGAGAACGAGATAGAAGATCGTCGCAGAGTGGACTTCGTGCTGCTGCACGAGGTCGGCCACATCGTTGCGAAGGATTACTTCCGCCCGACCGGTTCCAGCGACTACGTGCCCGTCTCCTGGTTCGAGGAGCTGCTGGCCACGTATGTCGGATATGCGTATCTGCACGCACACGACCCGACGTGGGCAGCGGCGTCCCGGCACGATTGGCAACGCGTAGTCGACGGCTTCACGCCGCGAAAGGTGTCGCTGGACTGGACCTTCATGCTGGATCTGCCGCCCGACGAGCTCGCGCGCACGTACGGCTGGTATCAGATGCTGCTCAACCTGCGGGTGGCCGAGCTTCATGACGAGCACGGTCTGGATCTTCTGCGCCGTCTTCGTCGCGAGCTTCCATGGGCGGAGTCGGACCAGTGGACGACAGAGTCCATCCTGCCGCTCGTCGAGCGGGCAGCGCCGGGATTCAGGGCATGGGCGGATGCTCTACCCACCCGCTACCGCGCGCGCGAGTAGATCCCGTGGCTGACGGAGAAAGGTGCCATGAACATGTCGAGTACAACGGGACCACTGCCGCCTGCGATTCGCCGCCTGCTTCTGGTCGCGCTGGCCAGCCTGGTGCCCAATGGTCGTGCCACCGCTGCGCACGCTCAGAATCCGACACCACTCGCCAAACTACGATAGAAGTTGGCGCGATCTACGATAGAACGCGGCGTCGTTCTACGAATCCTCGTGGCGAACCACAGCGGCCATGCGGTCGCGCCGGGCGCGACATGTAGAAGGGGCGGAGCCGCCTCCAGCGACTCCGCCCCTCCGCGAACGCAGCGAGAAATCCCGCAGTCGATTGCCTGAAGAGCAAGTGATCCGTTGTTGGGGTCGGGCTGATTCGTTGCCGATTCGGCTCCTGCACAAATCCTTGATTCGTTGGCGGTGGTTCGGACATCTACCATGCGCCAATCACACGCCCGAACCGTCGGCCGCCGGCACCTCACTGGGCGCGTGAGGAAAAGCTGATCACGCTCCAGCCCTTCACCCGGATGCGGCAACCGGGACGCTTTCGGCGCCACCTGCAGAGATCCGCCGCCCTCTCCAGGTCCACCACACGGCAATCCCAGCCGCGGCGATCGCGAGCAGGACGTTCATGGTCGCGACGACCGGTTGGGACGTGACTGCAGCCAGCTGCATCGCAATGTTGATCAGGGCGTGCCAGAAGATGACCGGCAGCACGCTTCCATGCGCGGCGTCGTACAGGAACGTCAGCACTATGGCGCCGGCCAGCAGACCAAACACGAATCCGACGATCGTAGGCAGTCCACCCTGATACGATGGCCGATAGAAGAACGCTGGCAAATGCCAAAGCGCCCAGAAGGGCGTCAGGATGACCGTCGCCACGAGCGGCCCGTGCCGGCGCTCCAGTCGCGGTAGCACGAAGCCACGCCACCCCGGCTCCTCGCCGATCCCGTACGCGAACGTGCCGACGAAGAGGAGATCCAGCAGCCAGGCCCGATTGGCGTACTCCGCCAGGGCGAGCCGGCCGAAATCGGGCCAGTCACCGCCCGAGACACGCACCAGCACCGCAGCAGCGACGAACAACACGACCGGGCTGAGCGTCGCGATGAACCACCACCGCGCTGCGACGCGGCGGCGGACCAGCGATTCCAGCCAACGACGCACAGCCGGCAAGCCGCCCTCCGCGCGGGTCACCAGGAGCGCGGCTGTCAAAGGACCGAGAGCGCCAAGCGCGTGCCACTCCGGCGGGAGCCTGACGGGAAGCAGGCCCCCGGAGGAGAGGGCGAGGGGCACAAGCAGCGCCCAGGTGATGCCGTACGCGAGTGCGAAGTAAGCGATCAGGGGAAACTGCCGAAACGGCGAATCAGCGCCTGGAGCGGGCATGGCATTTCCTCCGTCGTCAACTCCCCAAAACGGATGCCACCGTCAGCGCCTCGACGAGGGCGCTCAGAATCCACGTGAGCAGCGGAATGATCAGATACAGCAGCACTCGTCGAAGCGCTGGGGTGTCCAGCGGCCAGGTGGCGACGCTCTCGACCAGGTGGCGGTACGCCAGCAGATCGGACAGGGTCGGACCCCGATCCCCGGGCAGCCGCGAGCGCACACGCGCGCTCTCCTCCCTCACCATCCGGCTGCACCACGCGAGTTCGGCATCTTTCGCCAGGCGGATGCGGCTCTGCACGCCCGAGAGCGGCAGGGCAACCGCGACAACGACGAGCGCGACGCTCAGCGTGCCGAACACGGCGAGCATCATCGTGACGCCCATGTCGAAGCCGAGCAGCCCGATGAACGTCGCAAGCCCGGCGGCGGTGAGCCCGTTGCTCAGACCGTGGCGCACAAACGGCCGCAAAGGCGCCGCGTCGAACAAGTCGAGTTCCGGCGCCTCGCGGGCGAGGCGCGACAGCCGATGCGACACCTGCCCCAGGGCCAGCCCGAACCACCCCATCCAGAACCCGATCCAGAGGCCGAGCAAGCGGTGCCAGAACACCTCCGGGGACAACTCTGCAAGCATCCAAAAGCTCAGCGGGCCGCCGATGTCCGGTTCAGTCAACCACGGACCCAGCAGCGTCAGCAGCGACCCGGCCACGCCCGCTGCGAGCCATGGCCATGACGCGGCGCCGAACGACGGCAGATCGGCCACCTCGGCGGGCCCCGCATTCCCCGCCTGCAACCGCAGCTCGAGGACGGTCTGGCGACCGCTGACCAGGGTGGCGAGATACGCGGCGGGGAGGTAGGCCGCGCCGAAGCAGTGGACCAGCGCGACCCACACGTCCGTCCACTCGCCCGGCTCGCCGAAAGGCGAACGGCCGAGGGTGAACTGCTGCGCCAGGAAGATCGCAGCGAGGGCGGTCGCGGCAGGTAGGCTCCACGCGAGCACCCGGCGCGGACTCGCCGCGTCGGATACGCGGCCGAGGACGCCGCCGGGCACGGGGCCCCGTGAAAGGCCGATCGGCGCAGGTGCACGCACTCGGACACCTCAACGCCCCGCGAAGCCCCGGGTGACCAGGCCGAAGGATCGGCCAGCCCCAGGGCTCCGCGCGTTTCGAGTTGGCCGCGGTTTGTCGCTCGGGGCGCGGACCAGGTCCCCCGAATGATAAGATATCTGCTGCTTTGACCACCGGAAACGGCGGCCGCCCGAGCGGCGGAGCGACCATGGCCGAGAGTCTCCATCTCGCCCCCTGGACGTCGGGCCGACGGAGGCGCCCCGTGACGCGGCGGCACGGTGTGGCGGCCCGGAACTGACGGCGATGGAGGAGGCGAGGGAAGCGGAGCGACAGGCCAGGATCGAAGACCCGCGGCGCCGATTCGTCGACGGGCCCGTGCTCGTCCTGCCGCGGTCGCAGCGCGTCCGAGTTTCCGGCGGACATGGAATCGTGATCGCCGCGCGGTCGAGGCCCCCGGACCGCGCATGGAGGACCGGAGCCGACGGAGCGACGCAGCGCGGTGGAGGGTCGGCACTCCTGGCATCCCGCTGCCGCTCGTGTCCAACGTTGACCTGCGGGTCCCGCACGGAGTCTAAGCGACGCTTCTATTGGCGCACAGAACGCGTGAAGTCGCTGACTGTTCGCTCCACAGGATCCAGCGCGATGCTTGTGCGTCAGCCCTCGAGCCCCTTCATACGCGCCGCTTCCGCTTCACGACGGTGTTGCTCCTCCTGGCGTTGCCGCTCCTCTGTGCGCCGCCTCTCCGCTGCCTCCGCGCGACGGCGTTCACGTTCCGCCCGTCATTGGCCAAGGCAACAGCCGTCACTCGTCCCGGAGCGCCTCCATGGGATGGATGCGCAGCCCGCGCAGCGCGGGACCCGTCGCAGCGATCAGGCCGGCCAGCACCATCACGCCGACGACGACACCCACGAACACCGCGTTCCTGATCAGGCCGAGGCCGCTGCTCTGGAGCAGCGCGGCGGCGAGGGCCGAGCCCACCAGCGCTCCGAACGCGAGCTGCGCGCCGGCCCGCGAGAAGACGTTCATGAGCAGGCGATGCGGTGGCGCACCGAGCGCGGCACGCACACCGACCTCGCGCCGTCGTTGCGTTACGGTGACCGACATGAGCGCGTGCACGCCGGCGGCGGAGAGCAGTACGACGATGCCGAAGATGAGCTGCAGCAGGGCGGAGGCCATGGCGAGGAAGCGTGCGTTGGGCAGCCTTGCCAGGTTCGCGACGCGATCGATCCGCAGATCGGGATCGAGCGCGCTGGCGAGCTCCCGCAGCCGCGGTGCGAAGGCGTCGACATCGTCGCCGCGAACGCGGACCAGCAGAGTCGCGGTCTGGAGCTCCGGCGTCATGGCGTAGTAGATCGCGGGCTCCGCGTACGTACCGTCGAACGCGCTCGCGTGGAGGTTCGGTACAACGCCGACGACCTCGTGCCACGGGCCTGCCTCTGCAGCCGCGTGCTCGCCGCTCCAGGCGCCGCTCTCCGGGCGCGGCACGAAGCGCAGCCGCCGGCCGAGTGCGTTGCCGCCGTCGAGCAGCCGGCGCACGAACGCCTCGTTCACGAGCACGCCGGCGCCCGGCGCGCGCGCCGTGTCTCCAGCGATCGTGCCGGCATTGGCGCCCGCATCGACAGTCGTCAGGCCGCGGCCCGCCATGAGGGGGACGTCGAGCACCTCGAAGTAGTCGGGCGCCACGCCCGTGAGCTGCGCGTCGTGCGTGGCGGACACCGCATCGCGAGACGCGTTCTCGAGCTCGACGCGCGCACCGTCGGGCACGGAGTGGCCCTCGAATGTGACCCCAGCGACGGCGGGCTCGGCCTCGAGACGTCGCTCGAGGTCCGACAGACGGACAGCCAGGCGGGCGGCGGCCGCGCGGCGATGTGCGGCGCCGTCCATGCCGGGGTGCAGTGGCATCGCAACTGCGAGGTCGGCGGTGAGGAATTCGTGCGCAGCGAACGTCGGCCGCACGTCGGCCTCGCGGATGTCGCGGTAGCCCTGGCTCAGCACGAGCGGCAGGACGGTGACGGCAACGCCAACCTGCACGACGATCAGCGCGGTCCAGCCGCGGCCGAGCCGCACAGTCGCGCCGCCGAGACCGCGCAGGTCCGACTGAACGCGTCGCCCCGTCGCCTTCAGACCCGGCACGATGCCGACGATGCATGCGCTCAGTACGGCGAGCGCCGCCGCGAACAGAACCGAGCGCGGCTGCAGGCTGTAGTCGACCCAGAACGCGGACTCGCCCCGGGCTGCCATCAGAGCCCGGAACTGCTCGAGCGCAGTGTGGGCGAGAGTCAGCCCAAGCGCGGCACCGACGGACGACAGGACGAGCGCCTCGGTGGAGAGCTGCGCGACGATGCGGCGACGGCTCGCGCCTAGCGCCGTGCGTACCGC
>DASUSS010000102.1:0-8044 GCA_036374995.1 Longimicrobiales bacterium
GCAACAGGCAGCGCCCGTCCGTGCAGCCCGTGGAATCCGTATGTCTTCATGTAGTGCGGGAACCGGCTCGAGCAGCCGATGCCCGATACGAACACCGTCTTCTCCGGCTCGAGCTGCTCCTGCTTCAGCAGCCGCTGTACGGCCGAGAGAACCGAGTGATCGCCGCAGCCGGGACACCAGCGGGCGATTGCACCCTCGTAGTCGCCCAGCTCGAATTCGCGGTCATCATCGACCGAGCAGTCGAGCAGTGAGCAGGATGCGGCGATCATGACCCACCTCCTTCCGCGTGCTTCTTCCGAACGGCTCGCAGAATCGCGCCCGGCCGGAGCGGCTCCCCGAGAACTCGCGTCCAGCAGTCCACGTCCACGAGCGTGTGGGCGCGCAGCAGCCAGGCGAGCTGGCCCCTGCGCCGGTTCTCTTCGGTGATGTATGGATCTCCCGGTTCGTCGCTGTAGTTGATCTCGACCGTCATCACCTTGCGGAACCGGCCGAAGATCGCGCGCAGCTCCGGCTCCATCGGCGAGAGGAAACGGAGGTGCAGGGAGGAGACGCGCAGGCCATCCGCGACGGCGCGGTCGACCGCTTCCTCGATCGCCCCCTTCGTGCTGCCCCAGCCGACCACGAGCAGATCGCCCTCGGCGGCGCCGTGCACCTCCGGCGGCCGCAGCGCCTGGCTCAGCACCGCCAGCTTGCGGCTCCGCATCGTCGAGCTGCGCTGGTTCGTAGCAGTGTCGTACGCGACGCGGCTGGACTCGTCGTGCGCGAGCCCCGTCGCCGTGTGCATCCCGCCCGGCGCACCCGGAACGAACCGGCGAGACAGTCCGGTCTGCGGGTCCCAGTCGTACGGCCGCAGGCCCTCCGGCACGGGCGAGAGATCGGGCGGCGGCGCGAACCACTCCGCCACCGGCTCCGGCCGGCGGAACGGCTGCATCCCCGTCGCCAGGTTCGCGTCCGACAGCACGATCACCACCATGCGGAACGTCTCCGCGATCCGCCGCGCCGTGATCATCGCGTGGAAGCACTCCTCGATCGTCGCCGGCGCGAGCACCACGTGCGGCGCATCGCCCGGCTGGCCGAACAGTGCGGCCAGCAGGTCCGACTGCTCCACCTTCGTCGGCAGTCCCGTGCTCGGACCGCCGCGCTGCACATCCACCACGACCAGCGGCGTCTCCGTCATCACCGCGAGCCCGAGGAACTCCGTCTTGAGCGCGAACCCCGGTCCCGATGTGATCGTGAACGCCGTCTTGCCCGACCACGATGAGCCGAGCGCCACACCCGCCGCGGCGATCTCGTCCTCCGACTGATGCACGATCCCGCCGTACCGCTCGAAGCTCTCGCTCAGCTGATGGGAGGCCGACGTCGCCGGCGTGATCGGATACATCGCGATCAGGTCCATGCCCGAAGCGATGGCACCGAACGCGATCGCCTGGTTCCCGTTCATCACCACGCGCGGCTCCACCTGCTGCATCGGCGGAATGTCGAACCGGAAGTCCAGGTTCGACGCCGCCCAGCTCATGCCCAGCTCGAGCAGCAGGATGTTCTTCTGGTAGACCTCCTCCGATTTCTTGCGGAACGTGTACGCGATCTCCTCGCGAATGCGGTCGACGTCGCGGCCGTAGATCCAGGCGAGCATTCCGAGCGCGAACATGTTCTTGCCCTTGCGCGCATTGTCGACCACCGTCAGACACTGCGCCTCCAGCGGCACGCCGATGATGCGATAGGAGCGCGTCGACAGCTCCTCCATCGCCGCGCTCCACTCGCCGCGGATCCGCTCGTCCGCATGCGTCTTCCATTGATCATCCAGCAGGATGATCGCGTCCTCGGCGAGCGCGCCCACCCGATGCCGGCCCAGCAGCGCCTGCTCGTTGAACGCCACCATCAGGTTCGTCGCATCGCCCCAGTTCGTCACCGGCCCCGAGCCGACGCGGATCCGGATCCCGCTCGCGCCCGCCGGAATGCGCGGCGGCGGCTGGATCTCCGCCGGGATGATCTCCACCGTCCAGATCCCGTTGCCCATCTTCGCCGATACCGAGCCGAATACGGTCCCGCACTTCTGCGCGCCCTCACCGGAGTCGGAGACGATCTCGACCGTATGCTCGGACAGGCGGAGCGGCGCCGGTCCCGGTGCCGGCGCCGAGTCGGACGTGGACGGTGTCGTGGACGGGATTGCAGTCGCAGTCGTCGACATGCCCTGGCTTCGCTTGATCGGGTAAGCACCAAATCAGGTCCTGAAGCGAAGCTAGGACACCGAGCGCAGGTCTCTGTCGGGAATCCGTGGAATTCAGGTGGGGGAAAGCCGGACCGCTGAACCGGGTGAACGGGTCATCCCGTGAGGCGCCGGACCAGCTCGAAACCATCCGCGATCAGCGACTCGACTTCGTCCGCACGCGCGCGCCGCCCCGGCCGCCAGAACAGCACCTCGCGTCCCGCCCCGGCCGCACATACGCCGGCACGCGCCTCGAAGAAATCCACGACCGCAGCGCGGCCGAACAGGTCACGCACCGCACGCTCGTCCTCGCCGCGCAGCACGAACCCGTCCGAGAAGCGCGGCCGCTCCGCCAGATCGATGTCCTGGTAGCCGAACGCCTTCGCGATGCTATGCCCGAAATGCTGTGGGCGTACCGAGAACGTCGGCAGCCCGAGCCCATCGCCCACTCCGTAGAACACCGTCTGATGATGCCGGCTCTGCGAATTGCCGCCGCCCGTCGTATACGCATAGTCGAACACCACTCCGCGCGCCGCACCGGCGGGCGATGTCAGCAGGTTGCTCAGCCGACGCCTGCGCCCCTGACGGAACAGCTCGAATCGGTCCAGGTCCGGGATCGCATCGAACGCGACTTCCTCGTGGAACCCCCAGCCGAGCCGCGCCGCCGAATCGCGCACTGCCGCCGTGCGCCGCTGCTCACGCCGCCGCACGCCCACGATCACGGCGACCACAACCCCGCCGGCAACCGACATCAGCAGGAACGGAAACATGCAGACTCCCGTGTGTTGGATTGTGATGCCGTATGAAGATGGCCATGCGATATGTGTATCGCCATGATCGAAAGCGGCGACAAATCGGATCGTTCTCGCAGAGCGCGCGGAGTACTGCCAGGTGCGGGAGGCGCCCGGCAGCCACGACACTCATGACGTCTGCCGACACACGTCCAGGCCATACGAACCACCCCGATCCTCCCGTCGCTCGCCGTTCCTCGGCGTCCTCTGCGAGATGATTCCGCTGTGATGGCCGTCGCGACCGTGCGCTCGCCCGTCTCCCGACCGCTTTTTCCACAGCAGATGGTGGAGAACTCACGAAAAGCTGTGGAAAGGATGTAGAAAAATTCCGAAAAACTGTGAATTGAAACTGTTACAAACCGCTAAGCATCACGTGTGCACGGTGATGGCTGAACCGTCGCCGGTCGTGCGTTTGCGAAGATTTCGGGCATGACGTGCAATTCTGCACCACGCAATGATTTACGCAATTCCACGAGATGCTTGACGCAGGACCTGTGCGGGTGTATTCTTGTGTCAGACGTCAGCAGCAGAGCGGCTTGCTCACTGCAACGACGTCGCTCTCGAAAAGGAACCTTTCGAGAGCCGCTCACCCCAGGGTTCGGAAAGGTGAGCCGACTGCGAGGTAACTGGCCGCAGTCGAGTCCCAGGGCCAAGGGACACCGTGTCGCGGGGCCGCGTGGCACGGGAGAGAGTGGGATCCGACGCGCCGCGAGGCGCACCGAACCAGGCGGATCCGGACCCTCGCCAGAAAACAAGAGCCCCCGGAGTTGCGGATTCGTCCGCGGCTTCGGGGGTTACTTGCATCGGGGCCGCCCGCGGTTTGACGGCCGCGGCAGCTACCGGAAGAGCATACCGGAGGGCAGCAGCGGCTTCCCGCTCTCGACGAACTGCACGGTGTAGACGCGCACGCCGACGCCGAAGCTGTAGTACTCGATCGTGTGGATCTCGTGCGGTGCGTACGCGTGGAGGGCGTCGAGGGGGACGGGGATCAGCTCATCGTCGACATAGACGGTGGGCGATACGACCTTCCCGCGCCAGCGGATGCAGTACCCGACCGAGGCGCTCGCGCCGCCCAGCGGCGGTCGCTCTCTCACGGGCGTGATCCTGGCGGGGTGCGGGTTCGCGCTCGCTCCCGGCCTCGGGATGGGGCCGATTGCTCCGGGACAGCCCGTCGCGGGGCTCGGGCTGCGGCGCACGATCACGTCGGCCGCGGTGGCGGCCGCGACAGAGTTGATCTCATCCCACGCGAGTGCGCGGACGCTGACACCGGCGGCCTTCCGTCGCTCGGCGAGCCGGTCGGCGGTGACCGTGATGTTCTGGAGCCTCACCGGCTGCGGCAGCAGCCCGACCCGCAGCCGCTCCAGGTTCTCGACCTCCATCTCCTGCTCCCAGTCGGCGTAGCCGAGCATCCGGAACAGCCACTTGTGCTCGCCGCGCGGAACGCCGAACAGCACGAAGCGGCCGGCTTCGTCCGTCAGCGTGCGGATTCCGAGTCGGGGGATCGCGACGAGGGCATTCTCCAGCGGCGCGCCCGACTGCGCATCACCGACCACGCCGGTGACGGCCAGGGTGGTCGTGTCCTGCTGGGCGGCGAGCGGCCGGCCGGCTGCCGGAAATAGCAGGAGGAGGAGTGCGGGCAGGCAGGCGCGGGAGATCGTCGGCATTGCGGCTCGGAGGAAGGTCATGTGGCTCCAGCAGGATACGCGCGTGACGACGTCAGGTTCCGGGCGCCGCGCCGCCCGCGCGCCGGTCCGGTCCGGCCGCAGCGCGAACTTGGGTCCGGGTGCGGGCTTGCGCCGCACTGCGGGGTTCGGCATACTCCAGATGCTCCCCCATCTAGTGACGTACTCTTACCCAGTGGGCGATGTCTGTCCAGCTGACCACGCTCGGTGCCGTCCGTGTCTTCCGCGGCGAAACGGAGCTGCCGGAGCTTCCCGCGCAGCGGCTGCGGCTCGCGCTGCTCGTGTACCTGGCCCTCGAGCGCGACGTTTCGCGCGAGTCCGTGCTGGCGATGTTCTGGCCGGAGCGCGACAACGGTCGGGGCAAGCATGCCTTGCGGCAGATGCTGTACGAGCTGAGGCAGGCGCTGGGCGAGGACTGGGTCGAGCTGAGGCGGGACCGGATCGTTGCGAGCGTGTCGGTCGACGCGCTCGAGTTCGAGGCGGCGGCCGGGGAGGGACGCGTCGAGGACGCCCTCCGCGCATATGGCGGCCCGTTCCTGCTCGGCTTCTCCCTGGACAACCGCTCCTTCGAGGCGTGGGTCGAGCGCCGGCGCGCGCATATCGGCCGGACTTTCCGGCGTCTCCAGCGTGACCACATCGCCCGCCTCATCGCCGCGGATGATCCGGATGGTGCGCTGGTCGCGGCGCGGCGGTGGGTGGAGCTGGATCCGCTCGAGGACGAGGCGGCGCATACGCTGATCGAGCGGCTCGCCGCGAGCGGCGAGCGGGCGGATGCGCTCCAGTACTACGAAACATACGAGCAGCAGCTCGCGGCCGAGCTGGAGGTGGAGCCGCTCGACGAGACGAAGGCGCTCGTTGCGGCGATCCGTGCCGGTGATGCCGTGCCCCAGGACATCATACGACCCCACCGCGATCCCGTGGAGCAGGCGTCGGCGGGCGGGCCTGCGGCGGCGGGCGATGCTCGCCCCTACGTCCCCTCAGTCCCGGCCCGGGCAGCGCGATGGTCGCAATCGAGGCTGCTGCGCCGCGGTCTCGTTGCTGCCGCGGTGATCGCCGCCATCAGCGTCGGTGTGTTCTTCGCGCGGCCGCGGCCCGGGATACCCCTCGTCGCCGATCGGCAGGTCACCCTCGCCGTGCTGCCGCTCGATGACCGGACGCCCGGCCAATCGCTGAAGCAGCTGGCGCTGGAGCTGACGGAGACGCTGGCACAGAGTCTCGCGCGGAGTCCGCTCTTCGATGTCATCTCGCCGAAGGGCGTGCAGTTCCTGAACGAGGTTGCGGCCGAGGACAGTCTTCGCGAGGTCCCGCAGTACGACTTCGTCGTGGGCGGAAGCGTGAGCAGCGATGAACGCGGGATTCGCCTCGTCGTCGAGGTGCTCAACGGTCGTAGCGGCTCGATCGTGCACAGCGAGGTCGTGGAGCGGCCCCCGGAGGAGAGCCGGATCCTGGTCGAGGACGTCGTGCAGCAGGCGGCGACGATCCTCCGGCGCGAGATCGGTGCCGAGGTCGAGATCGCGCGCGTGCGGGCGCGCACCGGGAACGAGGAAGCGTGGCAGCATTTTCTCGATGCTCGGGAGTCGCTCGAGGCGGCGGTGCTGGCGCTCGGGGCGGGCGATTTCGCGACGTTCGATAAGGAGCAGGTGCGCTCCGACACGCTGCTCGCCACTGCTGCCAGACTGGATCGGCGGTGGGCGGAGCCGATGGCCCTGCGCGGTCGCATGATCGAGAAGCGTGTGAGTCTGCTGCACGCTCTCACGCCGAACGATACGATGGCGACCCGAGACCTGCTCGAGCGTGCGTTGTGGTGCGCGGAGGAAGCCATGCGACGCGATCCACGGTACGCCGAGGGCTGGGCGCTGCGTGGATCCGTGCGCCATCAGCTGGCCCGGTTGGCTCATGATTCGCGCGAACAACGGAGCCTCCAGCAGATGGCGGAAGCCGACCTCGTTCGCGCCACCGAGCTGGATGAGCTTCATCAGGGCGCGTGGGGGCAGCTGGCGGAGCTGCTCCTGAACCGCAACGACTACCGGGCCGCGAAGTCCGCTGCGCAACGGGCGTATCGACTCGACCCGGTCGCGCCGCAGGTGCCTACGCTCATCAACCACCTGTTCGTCTCCAGCTTCGAGCTGGGCGAGGACGAGGAGGCGGAAAGCTGGTGTCTGCTCGGACGGATCCAGTCTCCGGAAGCTCCGCCGTTCCTCTACTGCCTCATGGCGCTGCACGCGTGGGCGGACAGCATACCGCCACAGCCGGCTGTGCTGCGTCGCGCGATGGAGAGGTACGGAGTCGCCCAGCTCGGGCGCGTCCAGCCGGAGCTGCCCGCGCGACTCGAGACGATGATCGCGGCCGCATTCGCCCGCGCGGCCGCCCCCGACAGTGCGCGTGCCATACTCCGGCGTCATACCGACGGGTCGGACCCCGGTCTTCTGTGGCTGCGCGCATCCGTGCACGTTCAGCTCGGCGAGGACTCTGCGGCGGTCGCGCTGCTCCAGCAGTATGCCGACCGCGATCCGGCGGCAGCGGCAGCCATTGCCCGCCGCCGTCCGTTCTGGCGGCTCGCGCACGACCCCGGCTTCGACCGCCTGATCGCAGCCGCGCGCTAGCTAGCTCATGTCCGGACAGTACATGAACCAGCTGCAGTCGATGGCATGGACCCACACGCAGTCCGGATTCAGCCCGCTCTCCTGATCCTCCGCACCCGACAGCTCGGTCGACGATGCATTCGTCGATGACACCTTCCACTGGCCCTTTCCCGCCTCCTTCCTCGGCTCGCTATACCCTGCGTTCTCCCGATATGCCAGCTTCCGGACCAGCGCCTCGTCCAGTATCAGGCCGTCGATCACCTCGCCGGCCGCGTTCGTGAGCGTCAGCCGCCGCTCCGTGCCTTCCGGATCGGTCTCGAGCCGGTAGGTCACCTCCACCTTCGTCACGACGCGAGTCGTCCGACCGCGTCCGCCTGCTCCGCTCGTCTCAGCCACGTTGCCTCCGATGATTGTGAGAGGGTTCCGAGGCACACGGTACCCGCCGCGGCGGGCCATCGCCACCCCGGAATGACGCCGTACCCCAAGCATATGCGCGCCGTCTGACGGTGAGACCCTCACGGTACCTCCACTCCTGCGATCCGTCTGACGCACTCGTGTTACCGTTCGGCGTGCGCTTCACACGAGCCGATGTCGGGAGGGGACATGAGGTCGAGCAAACGCAGGGGCGGTGTCGGATCGAGTCCGGGCAGGGGCCTGGTCCGGGCGGGGCTTCTCTGTCTCGTCGTGGCCGGATGCGCGACGGACCCGCCCCCTGCGCTGCTCACCATCATCGACCCGGAGCGCGTCGTGCTCCACGACTCCGAGGTCGTGCCGGACAGCGCG
>DASUSS010000103.1:0-35665 GCA_036374995.1 Longimicrobiales bacterium
CCTCGAAGAGCGAGGGGTGCGGGTCCTCGCTGGCCGTGCGCAGCACGAGCTCCGCGAGGAGCGAAGCACCGCCGAAGCGGAGCAGGTCACGCCCGAGGCCCTGACGGCTCTGCGTCAGGTCGAACGCCCCCAGCGTCTGCAGATCGCGCGTCGAACGGATGTAGAGCGTGGCCGATCCTTCCGCAAACGGCTCCAGCAGCGCGTAGCGGCTGCGCGGCCGCAGCGCTCCCTTCGCGATCGCGGAATGGACGCCGGCCGAGCGCGTCAGGAGTCGGACGATCCTGCTCGTCTCACCGTACGGGAAGCACTGCAGGACGATGGCGTCGGTGACCGTCGCCGACATCGTCAGCCCGCACGCAACAGCGTCATCAGCCGGGTGCGTTCCTGCCGGAGCGATTCACGCTGCCCCGCCGGCGCATGCTGCATCCGCTCGTCGAGCTCCGCCACCCGGATGAGCAGCGCACGCTCCGCCGGCATGCGACCGCGCGGAACGAGCATGTAGATCACGACTGCGGCGATGCCGAGCAGCGGGATCGCGAACAGCAGCCAGCTCCGGCTGGTCGGCGGTACCGCCACGGCACCCGGCTGGGTCATGCCGCCGCCGAGCAGCGCGCTCGCGGACGTCCCCGGCACTCCGACCTGCACGATCTGCGGCGGCACGTCTGCCCCCGCGCGGAACGGCGCGCCGATGTAGAGCTCGCCGTCGAAGCTGGTCGCGACGAAGTAGATCGCGCTCGTGTCCGGGTCGGCCGGCAGTCGCATCTCGAATTCGCCCGCGTCGCCCGTCACGGTCTCGGCGACCGTGGCGCCCTCCGCATTCCGCACGCGATGGAGTACCACGCGCTGTCCGGCGAGCGGCGCGTTGCCGGCATCGAAGATCTGGCCGCGCACGGCGCCGTCGTCCTGAGCCGGCGCGCCCGCCGGCACCTGTGTTGCCAGCGCGAGCAGCAGCGGCAGCCACGATACAGTCATGGGTTGAAGCGACCGAAGTCTTCGGGGTTCATGCGTCGCAGGTATTCGCGGAGCTGCTCGGGCGTCAGGCCGGAGGACGGGTCGGCCGGCTTGTCCTCGCCCGGCTCGGCCACGAAATCCTGCTCCGATGCATCCGTGATCTCGATCGAGGTGTGCTCCAGCAGATCCTCGGTCGTGTAGATCGCGGCGGACATGCGGAGCGCGATCGCAATCGAGTCCGATGGCCGGGCATCGATGCTGATCACCTCGGAATTACGGCGAATGATCAGCTCCGCATAATACGTGTTGTCCAGCACCTTCGTGATCATGACGCGCTGGAGTGAGCCGCCGAGCCCGACGATCACGGACGCGAACAGATCGTGTGTGAGCGGCCGGGAAAACTTCATGCCGGCGAGCTCCATAGCGATCGCGCTCGCCTCGCCCGGACCGATCCAGATCGGCAGCACGCGCGTCCCCTCCTGCTCCTGCAGTATGACCACCGGCGTATTCGAGGAGCGGTCCAGACCGAGACTCTGTACTTTCACTTCGACCATGCTTCCTCCGCGCGTGACATGCCCCGACGCGTGCATACCCGCCGACCGCGGGTCCGTGCCCTGCCCCGCGGTCAACCCGGCGCGAGATTTCAGCGTCCGGTGAAGAATGACAGATCCAGGAACCTCGAGATTTCCCTGGTGAGCAGGTCCAGCACGTCATCGGCGGTCGGCGCCGTGAGCGCGTGACTCATTGCGTTGCGCGCGTCCGCGGCCGGGATCGAGCGCACGACCTTCTTCACCTCCGGCAGTGCGGACGGTGCGACACTGAGCGCGGTGATGCCGAGACCGATGAGCATGAACACACCCAGCGGGTGGGCCGCCAGCTCGCCACACACGCCCACCTCGATGCCGGCGGCGCGGCCCGCCCGAGCCGTGTGGTCGAGCAGCCGCAGCACGCTCGGGTGGAACGGATTGTAGAGCGGCGCGAGCCGTGCATTGCCACGGTCTACCGCGAGCGTGTACTGCACGAGGTCGTTCGTGCCGATCGAGAAGAAGTCGGCGTGGCGCGCGAGCTCCGCCGCCGTCAGCGCCGCGGCCGGCGTCTCGATCATGACGCCGAGCTTGTACCCGCCGTTGTACGGTATGCCCTCCGCCGTGAGCCGGGCGGCCTCTTCATCGAGCAGCGCGCGCGTCCGCATGAGCTCGGAGATGTCGTTCACCAACGGAAGCATGATGCGCAGGTCGCCGTGCGCACTTGCGCGCAGCAGCGCGCGCAGCTGGGCACCGAACAGGTCCGGCGTGTCGAGACAGACACGGATGGCGCGCCAGCCCAGAAACGGATTCTCCTCGGGCGGCATGTGCAGGAAGAGCGGAAACTTGTCGCCGCCCAGATCGAACGTGCGGATGTACACGGCATCTTCCGGATAGACATCGAGCACTTCCCGGTAGCACTGGTACTGCTCCTCCTCCTCCGGCGGAGTGCTCCGCCCGACCACGAAGAACTCGGTTCGATAGAGACCGATCCCGCGGGCACCATGACTGCGCGCCGACAGCGCCTCGCCCGGAAGATCGATGTTCGCGCGCAGCAGCACCGGCTGCTCGTCCGGCGTCACCGCCTCGAGGTGCGCGAGCAGCATCATCTCCTGCTCCCACTCGCGCACGCGGATGTCGCGCTCACGGTACAGCCGCTTCTCCGCATCCGTCGGCTCGACGATCACGCGACCCGCCCGCCCGTCCAGGATCACTTCCTGCCCCGTCTGAACGCTGTCCGCGAGATCGCCCAGGCTCACGACCGCCGGCAGGTTCAGCGAGCGGGCGAGGATGGCGGAATGGGATGTCCGCGTCCCCGCGTCCGTCGCGAGGCCGAGGATCCGGTCTCGATCGAGCTGTACGGTCAGCGTCGGCGTCAGGTCGCGCGCAACGAGGATGACGGGCTCGCCGACGGCGTCCAGGTTGGGATCCGGATCCGCAATGTTGAGCAGACGCCGGATGACCCGCATCTGGATGTCCGTCAGATCGTTGAGCCGGTCCATGATCATGGGATGGCCGCTCCGCGACCACTCGGACTGGAACTCCAGCATGCGCAGCTCGAACGCGCGTGCCGCAGAGAGGTGATTGTCACGGATGTAGGCTACCGTGCCGCCGATCAGATCGGCATCATCGAGCATCAGGATCTGCGGCTCGAAGATCTGCGCCTCGACCGGACCGAGCCGTTCGATCGTCTGCGCCTGGATATCGCGGATGCGCGATTGCGCCCACGTCCGCGCCTCCTCGAAGCGCGCCACCTCCTCTTCGACATCGCGCCCGGCCACCGTGATGTGCGGCACGCGCGGCATCTCCCAGCGCAGCACGAACGCCGGGCCGACCACGATACCGGCCGAGGCCGGGATGCCGTCGCGCACCCTTCTCATCAATCCTCACCGAATCGGCGTGTGACCAGGTCGGCCAGCTCTTCGACCGCCGTCGGGGCGTCCTCTCCGGTCGCCCGGATCGTGATCGACGTACCGCACTCGGCGGCGAGCATCATCATGCCCATGATGCTCTTGCCATTCACCTCGATATCGTCCTTCCGCACCGTGATCTCCGAGCGGAACGTACCCGCCAGCTTCACGAACTCCGCCGCCGGACGCGCATGCAGCCCGTACTTGTTCACGATCGTGACCGTGCGCTCCGAGTCGCAGGTTGCACTCATGGAATCACGTGCGCGAGGAACCCCGCAACCGTCACGACCGCGAGAAGGATCAGGGCCGGCACCCGCGCCGAGGTGCCTGCGAACCAGCCGATGATGGCGGCGACCGCCGGCACCGCGAGCCAGCGCAGCGGCAGGCGGTTCTCCGTCAGCTCTCCCGCGGCAATCAGCGGGAGCGCCGCGCCGAGCAGGAATGCGGCCGTCGTGACGACGAGCTCGTGCCATCGTGTGAGCGGGGCGCTGCGCAGCCGCTCGCCCACCATCCTGCCTCCGTCGAAGCCGATCCGCAGTGCCCACCAGCGCAGCGCGACGTGTCCGATGTTGTATACGACCAGGAACGACAGCACGCCCGCCGCCGCGGAATGCGTGGTCATGAGTACGACGATGCCGAGCAGGACACACGCGGGCCGCCACCCGGCCCAGACGATGCGATCGCCGAGCGTGCCGAGCGAGCCGCGGAGCGCGGCCTTGAACCGGTCGATCAGTGCCGGATCCTCGCCGTCCAGCTCCATCCGCGCGACGGCGCCGAGCGCGATCCCGGCGAGGTACGGGTGCGCGTTGAACAGACCGGTATGCCGTACGACCGCCTCCTGCAACCGCTCCCCGTCGCCGTGCACCCAGCGCAGCACCGGCATCAGGGCGTACGCGAATCCGGATCCCTGCAGCGTGCGATAATTCCACGATCCCTGAATTGCGAACGAACGCAGGAACACCTTCCAGATCACCCGCTTCGGCAGGCGCCTCACCGGACCACCACGAGCACGGCTCCGAAGGCGAGCCCGAGCACGAGGAACACGCGTGCGCGGCGTGACTGGGTGAACAGCGGCGCCGTCCCGGCCAGGACCGCGGCGGCGGCGGTGGACACGGCGAGGGCCGCCACGAGCGGAGGCAGATCCCAGACCGCGAGCGCGGGCGGGAGCAGCAGGACTCCCGGCACCAGCGCGATGCTCGTGATGGCGACGCCGCGCGCCATATCGAGCAGCATCGACTCGATGTGCCGCAGCTCGATCAGGCGGTCGAGCCGCCCGGGACCGACTTCACGGCCGGCCAGCACGAGCCGCTCGTTCAGGTAGCGGCCGCCAATGACGCTCGCGCCCGCGAGGCGCTGCCACAGCACGCCGTACGCGACGACGAGAAGCAGCGCCGTGGCGGTCGCGGGCACGCCGGCCAGACCGAGCGTGCCCACGGCGGCGACGGCCGCCGTGCCGGTGTCGGGATAGCGCGCCGCGCCGACGGGAAGAATCGACAGCGAAAGCGCCTCCAGCAATGCCCCGACGAGTGCGCCCTCGAGCGGCACACCGGCGATCGCGCCGGCAAGCGTCGCCGCGACGAACGGCCGGGACAGCATGAGCTGGCCCAGAGACGTGGCGTCGAGTGCGACGATCCCGCCCAGTACGATCAGCGCGACCCACGTCAACGCGGTGTCCCGTCGCTGAGCAGTTCGTCGAGCGTGACCCGGCGCGCGCCGGGCAGATCGCGCGCGCTGACCTCGGCGCCCTCGGCCGCCAGCTCGCGCAGCGCCTGCCGCTCCGTGTCCGAGAGGAAGACGTAGGGCAGCGCCTGTCGCCGCCCGGGCGCGTGGTGGATGCCGCCGATGTTGACGTCCATGCCGCGCAGCAGCCCGCCCGCACCGAGATGAGCCATCGTACCGGCATCGCGCGTGAGCACGATGACCCGTTCCTCACCCGTGCGCCACGTGGCGAGGCGGCTGCGTGCATCCGCAACGGCCAGAAATTCGGCTGCCACCTCGGGCGGCAGACCGAGACAGTAGAGCTCCTGCTCCCAGGGCGAACGGGCGAGCTCGTCATCGACGACCACGATCCGGTCCGGATGCAGCTGACCGCCCCACCCGACCACGACCTGACCGTGGATCAGGCGCTCATCGATTCGATGCAGCACGATCGGCATGCTCTTCCAGATGCGCGGGTGCACACCCCATCGCGGCCCGTCCCTTCGCGAGCAGGCGCGGCACGAGCTCCTCCAGCGGCAGCGTCCGGTTCATGACGAAGTCGATCAGCATCGGCAGATTGACGCCGGAGATCACGACCACGCCGGTCTCGTTCTTCGCGAGCCGGCGGGCAACGAAACCGCAGCTGCCGCTGGGCAGGTCCGTGAAGATCAGGCCCGGGCCGGCACCGAGCACGCGCTGGACTTCCACCGTGAGCGCGTCGGGCGACATCCCGCGGTTGCTCATGGGTACGATGGCCGTCTCCTCGCAGCCCGTGATGTGTCGCACGGCGTCCACCAGACCGTCCGCCATACCGCCGTGTCCGAGCAGCACGGCGCGTACGGGCGCCCGCTCACTCATAGTCCTCCTCGAGATAGGCACGTACCGGCTGCATCGAGTCCATCAGCCGCTGGTTGAACAGCGCCGCCGAGTGCACGCCGGAATACTTCAGCAGGTGATTCATGGCAACGACCTCCGAGATCACGGTGATGTTCTTCCCCGCCACGAGCGGGATCGTGATCTTCGGCAGCGGCACGCCCAGGATCTCCGTCTCCTCGGTGTCCAGGCCCGTGCGGTCGTACTGCGCGCTCTCATCCCAGTCGACGAGCTGTACGACCACCTCCACGCGCTTCTGCTGCCGGATCGAGCGGATGCCGAAGAGTGCGCGAATGTCGATGATGCCGACACCGCGGATCTCCATGTGATGCTGCTGCTGCTCGTGTCCGCGCGCGATCAGGACGTCGTTGCCGCGTCGCGTGATCACCACGAGGTCGTCGGCCACGAGACGATGGCCGCGCTCCACGAGGTCGAGCACGCATTCGCTCTTCCCGATCCCGCTCCGCCCGACGAACAGCAGACCCACGCCGTAGACGTCGGCGAGCGAGCCGTGCAGCGTCGTGTGCGGCGCGAATCGCTCCTCGAGGTACGGCTGCAACCGCCGGTAGAAGTCGCCGGTCTTGAGTCCGGATCGGAACACGGGCACGCCGTGCTCGACCGCGAGCTCGAGCAGGTCGGGCGATGCCTCCAGGTGCTTCGTGATGAACAGCGCGGGCATCTGGAGACGCAGGAACGAGTCGATCGTCGCACGCCGGGATGCAACGTCGAGGGAATCGAGCCAGCGGATCTCCGTCTCGCCCAGCACCTGGAGGCGGCCGCGCAGGAAGCGGTCGCGGAATCCGGCGAGCACGAGTCCGGGACTGGACAGCGTCGGCGAGTCGATCTCGCGCTGGAGCGTGCACTCCGGCGTCAGCAGCTCGAGCCCGAGCGTCCGCTCCTTGGTCCGGAAGAGCTCTTCGACGACGAGTTTCGTCACGGTATGACTTCATCCCGCACTGCAACGGCGACGCCGCGCGTGCGACGCGCGACGCGGCGTTCACGGCGGCGCTTCAGCTGCCGCTCGAGGCGGTCGAACGCGCCGTCTATGGCCGCGCGCAGAGTGCTGGCATGGGCGTGACTGATCAGGGGCGGACCGCCCGCGGGGATGAGCCGGGCTTCCGCCCGGTAGCCACGGGCGGCACCATCGATCACGAGGGCACCTGACGTAAGTCGACGATCGATCCGCTCGAAGCGCGAGAACCGCAGGTTCGCCTGGTTGCGCAGTGAGTCCGGCAGCTTCCCGTGACGAGCGTTGATCGTGATCTCCATGACGTCCTCCTGTTACGGATATGCGGGAGGCGCCGGAGCCCGCGCGAGCACGCGCTCCAGGTGCGCCTCCGTCCTGTCCGCGCTGCGGTCCCACGAGTGGAGCTCGGCGAACGCGCGCGCGTTCCTGCCGAACCGATCCCGCAGCACAGGGTCCTGAAGAATGCGGCCGAGCCGCTCCGCGAGCGCCGTCACATCGCCGTGCGGCGCGAGAAATCCGGTCTCGCCGTCGCGTACCGAATCGCGCAATCCGGGCGAATCGCTCGCCACGGTCGGCGTCCCGCACGCGGCAGCTTCCATGTTGCTGATACCCCAGCCCTCCTTCGGCGATGTCAGTGCGTGCACCCATGCGCGGCGGAACAGCTCGCGCTTGCGCTCCTCCGTCACGAAGCCGGCGAATTCGACGCGGTCGCCGATACCGAGTCGCGCCGCGAGCCGCGCCAGCGCGGAGCCTGCGTCGCCGCGGCCGGCGACGATGAGCCGGGCATCGATGCCGTCGTCGCGCAGCCGCGCGATCGCCCGGACGATCAGGTCGACGCGCTTGTAGCGCTTCAGCCGGCCGAGATAGAGCACGGTCGGGACCTCGAAGCGGTCGACCTGCGGATCGGGTGAATAGAACGAGAGGTCGACACCGTTCTCGATCACCTCGATGAGCGCGCGGTCGAAGCCGCGGCGCACCAGGTCCTGCGCGGTGCTCTCGGACACCGCCTGTACGGGTATGCTCCGATACAGCCGGGGGACGGGCCTTTCCAGCAGCCACGTTGCGGCGGCAATCGGCAGATTCGCCTCACGGAACGCCGTGGTTCCGAACAGGTGATGAACGAGGAGTACGGCGGGCGTGGGCCGCCAGTACGGCGCGAGTACCGCCACCTTGTTGAGATCCTCGACCACGATGTCGAAGCTGAGCTCCGCGAGGTGCCGGCGGTGATACAGAGGCGCCATGATCGGGAATGTATGGCGGCCCCCGGCTCGATGCACGTCCATTCCGTCCAGCCGCAGACGCCTCTCCGCACCGGGCCAGCCGGACACCAGCAGGGTGACCTCGTGGCCGCGCCGGGCGAGGCGGCCAAAGACTTCATGGAGGTGGATCTCGGCACCACCGCTGCGGGGATTCTGCCGGTCCTGCCAGTTCACCACCAGCAGCTTCAGCTTCGTTCTCCGGATCGGGTGGTGTCCAGCTCTGCCTTCCGCATCATCGCGTCCAGCACACCGTTGATGAAGCGCGGGCTCTCGGCCGTGCCGTACTTCTCCGCCAGCTGGAGCGCCTCCTGAATGACGACGCGGGGCGGGATCGCCAGGTGCAGCATTTCCGCGGCGGCGAGCCGGAGGATGCTGCGGTCGATGATTGCGAGCCGGTCGAGCCGCCAGTTCAGCAGCGAGGCCGTGACGGCCTCGTCGATCGTCTCGAGGTACAGGTCGAGCGTCGAGATCAGGGTGTCGAGGTAGTCCCGCGCCTCGGAGCCGATGCGCCGGGTGCCGATGAACTCGTTCAGCACGTCCGGCAGGCGGTCGCGCTCGCCCCGCGTCTCCCAGGCGTAGAGCACCTGCAGCGCCCAGCCGCGCGCCCGGGACCGCTTACGCGCCATGCGCGGGCTCCAGTGCGCGGATCAGATCAAGCATCTCCAGCACCGCCAGCGCCGCTTCCCACCCCTTGTTGCCCGCCTTGCCGCCCGCGCGCGCGAGCGCCTGGTCGAACGTATCGGTCGTGAGCACGCCGAACGCGATCGGCACGCCCGTTCTCGTCGATACGGACGTCAGGCCCGTGGCCGCAGCGCCCGCCACGTAATCGAAATGCGGCGTATCGCCCCGCACCACACACCCGAGTGCCACCACCCCCGCACAGCCGCGCTTCTCGATGAGATGGTGCGCGGCAACGGGCAGCTCCCAGGCACCGGGAACCCGGACCGTCTCGATCTCGCTTTCCGCCACGCCGTGCTCGGCCAGACAGGCGCGCGCACCGGCGAGCAGACGTTCCGTGATGAGATCGTTGAACCGGCTGACCGCGATGCCGATGCGCTTGCCGTGCGCGCGCGGCCGGCCGCTGAACTCCGTCATGACTGCGCGGTCTCCTCCTCGTTCACATCGGCCGGCGCGCCGCCGTTACCCAGCAGGTGGCCGAGCTTGTCGCGCTTCGTATCGAGGTACAGCCGGTTGTGCGTGCCCGGCGTGATCTGGAGCGGCTCGCGTCCCGTGATCGCGAGGCCGTATCCCTCCAGGCCCACTACCTTCCGCGGGTTGTTCGTCAGGAGCCGGATCGAGCTGAGGCCGAGATCGAGCAGGATCTGCGCGCCGATGCCGTAATCGCGCAGATCGGGTTTGAACCCGAGCGATTCGTTCGCCTCGACCGTATCCTGCCCCTCGTCCTGGAGCATGTAGGCGCGGATCTTGTTCGCGAGTCCGATGCCGCGGCCTTCCTGCCGGAGGTACACGACGGCGCCGCGGCCCTCCTCATCGATCCGGCGCAGCGCGGCGTGCAGCTGCTCGCCGCAGTCGCAGCGCAGCGAGTGGAAGATGTCACCGGTCAGGCACTCGGAGTGCATGCGCACCAGCACATCCCGCTCCCCGTCGATCTCCCCCTTCACGACCGCGACGTGCTCGCGCTGATCGACCTGGTTCTCGAACGCGATCACGCGGAACTCGCCATACGGCGTCGGCAGCCGCGCTTCGGCGACCCGATGCACGAGCCGCTCGTGCTGGAGCCGATACGCGACGATCTGCGCAACCGTGATGAACCGCAGCCCGTGCTCCTGCGCGAACTGCTCCAGCTGCGGGCGCCGCGCCATGGTGCCGTCGGGGTTCAGGATCTCGCAGATGACACCGGCCGGCGGCAGACCCGCCAGGCGCGCGAGGTCCACCGACGCCTCGGTCTGTCCGACCCGCCGCAGCACGCCGCCCGGCACCGCCCGCAGCGGGAAGACGTGGCCAGGGCGACGCAGGTCCGAGGGACGTGACCCCGGATCGCACAGGACCTGGATCGTCTTCGCGCGGTCCGCCGCGCTGATCCCCGTCGTCACGCCGAACCGCGGATCCGCATCCACGGACACCGTGAACGCCGTGCCCATGAACTCCCGGTTCCACTTCGTCATGGGCGACAGATCCAGCGCCTCCGCGCGCTCCTCCGTGAGTGCGGCACAGATCAGCCCCCGGCCGTGCATCGCCATGAAATTGACGAGCTCCGGCGTGATGAGCGCCGCGGCGCAGACCAGGTCACCCTCGTTCTCGCGATCCTCGTCGTCCGCGACGATGACCAGCCTGCCCTGGCGGATATCCTCTATCGCGTCTTCCACGCGGTCGAACGCCATGTACACTCCTCGCCGTACCCGGCCCCCCTCAGCCTGCCTCGCCCGAGCGGAGCTTCAGGTAGTGCACCACGAACCGGCCCAGCATGTCCCCCTCCAGGTTGACCGCCGCACCCGCCTCCAGCCGCGAGAGGTTCGTGTTCTCCCAAGTATAAGGGATCAGCGCCACCTGCGCCCGGCCGGGCGCGGTCAGCGCGTTCACGGTGAGGCTCACCCCGTCGATCGTGATGGACCCGTGCAGGACCGTGACTTCCGCCACTTCGGGCGGCATCGCGACGTCCACGAGCACGTGCTCGCCCTCCCGATCCACGGCCGCCACCCGGCCCACGCCGTCGACATGACCCTGGACCAGATGTCCTCCCAGCCGGTCGCCCAGCGCGAGCGCCGGCTCGAGATTCACCCGCCGGCCGGGCCCCAGCTCGGGGAACGTGGTCCGCGACAGCGTCGTGCCGATGGCCTCGACCGCAAAGGCGTCGCCCGTCAGATCGACGACCGTCTGGCAGACCCCGTCCACCGCGATGGAATCGCCGGGACGCACGCCGCGCAGGAGGCCGGCCGGCGCTTCGATCTCGATGCGTCGCGCGTTCGCCACCGCCTCCACCCGCCGCACCACGCCGACACCCGCCACGATCCCGGTGAACATCAGGTGGCCGGCTCCGGCGGCAGGTCCATCGTGACGAGCACGTCCGAGCCGAGCCATTCCGTCGACGTGCAGCGCCACCGTTCGCGCTGCGGCTGCGCCAGCCCGAATGCCGGTACCGCACCGGGCCCGAGGAACAGCGGCGCGAGGAACATGTACAGCCGGTGCACGAGATCGAGGCGCAGCAGCGAGGCCGTCAGGTCGGCGCCGCCCTCGGCGAACACGGTGCCGATCCCCTCCTGGGCGAGCAGCGCCAGCGCGGCCGGCAGATCCACCCGGTCGCCATCGCGCGGAACCCGGAGCACCCGGACGCCGGCGGCCTCCAGCGCCGCCACCCGATCCGCCGGTGCGTCCTCGGCAGCCAGCACCCACAACGGCGCTTCACTCACCGACCCCACGAGCCTCGAAGCAAGCGGCAGGCGCGCGCGCGTATCGATGACGACGCGCACGGGCGGCCGCCACACCGGCGCGTTGCGCACCGTGAGCAGCGGATCATCCGTCAGGGCCGTGCCGATGCCGATCATGATCGCATCGAAGCCGCTGCGCAGAGCGTGCATCGCCGCGTGCGCGGCCGGACCCGTGATCTGCGTGTGCACGCCCGGCGCCTTCGCGATCCCGGCGTCCAGCGACATGGCCAGCTTCAGCGCGACGAACGGCGCGCCGTGCTCTTGCACGTGAAAGAAACCCGCGTTCAGCGTGCGCGCCGCATCGCGCTCCACGCCCTCTGTGACGCGTACACCGGCGGCGCGCAGGCGGTCGGCGCCGCCGCGCGCGCTCGTGTTCGGGTCCGCGGCTGCATGGATCACTTCGGCGATGCCGGCTTCGATGATCGCCTCGGTGCACGGCGGCGTCTTGCCGTGATGCGCGCACGGCTCGAGCGTGACGTAGAGCGTGGCGCCGCGCGCCGCCTCGCCCGCCTGTTGCAGCGCAAGCACCTCCGCGTGCGGGCCGCCGTACTCCTGATGGTACCCTTCTCCGATTACCACACCGTTCCGCACGACGAGCGCACCCACCATCGGATTCGGGTGCACCCGCCCCCAGCCGCGCCGGGCCAGCTCCAGCGCGCGCGTCATGTGCGCCGCGTGATCGCCCGTCATGTCCTCAGATCGCCAGGCGGACGGCCATGCCGCCGAACGGGCCGCCGCTGCTCGTGTCAGGATGCGCGCCCGCAGCTGCATCCCCGTCCGCCTGCCAGCCGAGCTCGGCCGACAGGTTCAGGATCATCAGCGTGTAGGAGAGATTGCCGAAAAAGGACGTCCGGGTGAACGTCAGGTCGTTCTCCTGCACGGTCACCGTGCGCGGGATGACCGGACCCGGCTCGTCGTACTGCACGCGCACGTCGCTGCTCGCGCGGTCCCAGCCGATACCGGCGGCGAGATCGACGCCGAGGATGCGCTTGCCGACGAGACCGCGCAGCGTCAGCGCATGCTGGCCCGCATTCAGGAAGGACGGGCCGGGCGGGAACTCACCGTACTCGATGTCCGGGAGCGCACGGTACATGGCGGACACGCTGATGCCGGGCGCCGTGAACGACTCGCGCAGCACGCCGAGACGCGCGCCGAGCGCCCAGGTGAGCGGCGACGAGCGGTCGAAGCCGTCATCCGACGGCACGCTCAGCAGGCCGACGCTGGCGAGCACATCGATGGAGCCGAAGCCGCCGATCGTGGGCAGCAGATGGAACCCGTTGAAGAGTCCGATGCTCGCGTCGGCATTCAGGCTCCACGCCGTTGCCTCGACACCGCTCGCGAACGCGGGCGGGAGCGTCGCGCGCGCGACCGTGCCGCGCAGCGCCAGACTCCAGCGCGGCGAGCCCGGCACACGCATGCCCAGCGTGCTCGCGGTTCCGGCCACCGGGTTGCCGCCCGCGGCGGCGAGTGTTACGCGCGACGGCAGCGTGAGCGCCATGTCCACGACGCGCTCGCAGTCCTGCACGGCGCTGGCCGCCGTCGCGCACTGCGTCCGGATCGACTGCGCGCGTGCGTCGCTCGCGCCGTACGCGGTCAGGCCGAGGAGTATCAGCAGAGCGCGCAGCCTCATCCGATCACCACTTCCCGCGGTCCGGCTTCCAGCCCGCCGATCACCCATGCGCCCATTCCACCCCTGCGCAGAGCCGCGAGGACGCCGTCCACATCCTGCTTCGCGACTACTGCGATCATGCCGACGCCCATGTTGAAGGTCAGGAACATCTCTTCGCGATCGATCCGACCGAGCCGCTCGACCGCCGCGAACTCCACAGGCACCTGCCATGACGTGCCGTCGATGCGCGCCCGCACATCGTCGGGCAGCACGCGGATCAGATTCTCGGGAATGCCGCCGCCCGTGATGTGCGCAAGTGCGCGCACGTGACCACTGCCGATGAGCGGCAGCAGCGCCAGCGCGTAGCTGCGATGTGGCCGGAGCAGAACATCGGCTACCGTATGATCCGAGTCCGGATAGGGCGCGTCGATGCCGAGGCGCAGCCGGTCGAAGAACAACCGGCGCAGCAGCGAGTAACCGTTCGTGTGGAAACCCGATGACTCGAAGCCGATCAGCACGTCACCCGCACGGACGCGGTGGGCGCCGGGCCGCGCATCCTCGTCGACCATGCCGACGATGAAACCGGCCAGGTCGTATTCGCCGGGCTGGTAGAAGTCCGGCATCTCGGCCGTCTCGCCGCCGAGCAGCACGCATTCGTTGTCGCGGCAGCCGAGCGCGAGCCCCTCCACGAGCGCTTCCACGATGCGCGGCTCCAGCCGGCCCATCCCGATGTAATCGAGGAAGAAGAGCGGGCGCGCACCCTCGACCAGGATGTCGTTCACGCAGTGATTGACGAGATCGACGCCGACCGTGTCGTGCCGGTCCGCCATCATCGCCACCTTGAGCTTCGTGCCGACGCCGTCCGCACTCGACACCATGACGGGCCGCCGGAAACCGGAGGGTACGCGGAACAGTCCGCCGAAGCCGCCCGCGCGCGAAACGACATCGGCGGTGCGGGTGGATTCGACGAGCTGCGCAATGCGGCTCTTCGCCCGCGCGGCGACTTCGCGGTCCACGCCGGCCGCGCCGTAGCTCAGGCCCGGGCCATGGTCAGGCATGCACCTCCTCCTCGAGAATCGGCTGCTCGAACGCCGTCAGCTCGCGGAACTGGCACACGCGGTCGTGAATCTCGCGCGGCGAGAGGTCGATGAACCGGTTGACACCGAACTTCTCGACCGCGAACGAGCCCATCGCCGAGCCGTAGATCATCGCCCGCCGCAGGTGCGCCGGCTCGGCCGAGTCCACGCGCGCGAGATAGCCGAGGAACCCGCCCGCGAACGCGTCGCCGGCGCCCGTCGGGTCGAAGACCTCTTCGAGCGGGTACCCGGGTGCGAAGAACACGAAGTCTCTCGTGAACAGGATCGCGCCATGCTCGCCCTTCTTCACGACGACCATGCCCGGCCCCTGCGCCTGGATCCAGCGCGCGGCGCGCAGGAGATTGTGATCGCCGGACAGCTCGCGCGCCTCGCTGTCGTTGACCATCAGCAGGTCGACGCGCTTCAGCAGGCGCAGCAGATCGGCGCGGCTGCCCTGGATCCAGAAGTTCATCGTGTCGCACGCGACGAAGCGCGGCGCACGAACCTGCTCCAGCACATCGAGCTGGAGCACCGGATCGATGTTGCCGAGGAAGATCCACTGCGCATCGCGGAACGCGTCCGGGATCTTCGGCTGGAAATCGGCGAAGACACCGAGCCTCGTCTCCAGCGTCTCACGGCTGTTCAGGTCGTAGCTGTACACGCCCGACCAGCGGAAGCTCTCGCCCTCGCGCTGCTCGAGACCGGAGAGATCGACGCCGCGCCGCTCCAGGAACGACAGTTCGCCCACCGGAAAGTCGCTGCCCACGACACCGATGAGCCCGACACCGCAGTAGAGCGATGCCGCGGCGGCGAAGAACGTGCCGGAGCCGCCGAGCGCGTCCTCGACCCGGCCGAACGGCGTCTCGATGCTGTCGAGCGCCACACTGCCCACGACCAGAAGACTCATTGTGATTCCTCCCGCTGCATCTGCTCGGGCGCTCTCAGGCCGAGCAGCTCGAGGCCGTTGCGGAGAACGATCTGCACCGCGCGAGCGAGGCAGAGCCGTGCGTCGCGCACGGCGGTGTCCGGCACGAGTACTGCCAGCTCCGGATTCCGGCTGGGATTGCCGGCATGATACCAGGAGTTCACGAGACCGGCCGTCGCCTCGAGGTACTCGCACACCATGTGGGGCGTGCGGCCGTCCGCCGCGCGCTCCACGACTTCGGGATAGCGGCCGAGCTGCTTGATCAGCTCCTGCTCGGACGGCGCCGTGAGCCGCGACAGATCCGCCTGACCGGCCACCGATTCCCGCTCCACCCCCGCTTTCCGGAAGATGCTGCACATGCGCGCGTGCGCGTACTGCACCTTGTACACGGGGTTCTTCTCGGAGTGGTCCAACGCGAGATCCAGGTCGAACAGCATCTGCGCATCGCCGCGACGCATCAGGAAGAAATATCGTGCCACGTCCGGACCGGTCTCCCGGATGAGATCGCGCAGCGTGACGATGTCGCCCGCGCGCTTGCTCAACTTGACTTCCCGGCCGCCGCGTACCAGCCGGACCATCTGCACGATCACGACATCGAGCAGGTCCGGCATGCCGAGCGCCCGCAGCGCCGCCTGCATGCGCGGCACGTAGCCGTGATGGTCCGCACCCCAGACATCGACCACGTGGTCGAAACCGCGCCGCGACTTCTCGCGGTGATACGCGATGTCCGGCAGAAAGTAGGTGTAGGTGCCATCGCTCTTGACGAGCACGCGATCCTTGTCGTCGCCGAACGCGCTCGAGCGCAGCCACACCGCGCCGTCCGACTCGTAGGTGACGCCGTGCTCCGCCAGGTCCCTGAGCGTCTCCTCGATCCTGCCCTCCTCGTACAGCCGCGACTCCGGGTAGTACTCATCGAACACGACCCCGAACTCGCGCAGATCGCGATCCTGCTCCTGCCGCAGCAGCGTCGTGGCCCGGTCGCGCAGCAGGCGCAGGCGTTCGGCGCGCGGCAGCTGACGCAGCACCGCGCCCATCTCCGCCTCGACCCCGATCGCCATCTCGCGCAGGTACTCGCCGTGGTACCCGCCCTCGGGAACGGACGCGGGCGTGCCCGTCAGCTCCTGCCAGCGTGCCTCCAGCGACTCGGCCAGTCGATCGATCTGGACGCCGGCATCGTTGACGTAGAACTCGCGCTGCACGTCGTTGCCGACATGCTCGAGCAGCGCCGCAATCGCGTCGCCCAGCGCGGCGCCCCGGCCGTGCGCCACGTGCAACGGACCGGTCGGATTGGCCGACACGAACTCCACCTGGATGCGGTGGCGCGCTGCGCGCTCGCGCCGGCCGTAGGCCCGGTCCGCCGTGATGATGTCGGCGACGCGCGCCTGCAGGCTGTCCGCGGCGAGGCGGAAGTTGATGAAGCCGGGACCGGCGATCTCCGCACCCGCGAGCCCGGCGCGCTCCAGATCGAGTGCGGCGACGATGTCGGCCGCCAGATCGCGCGGAGACCTGCCGAGTCGGCCGCCGAGCACGAGCGCGAGGTTCGTCGCGAAATCGCCATGATCCGGGTTGCGGGGCCGCTCCAGCTGCACGCGCACCCCCGCGCCGCTGCCGAGCCGGTCTGCAATCCGCTCCAGCTGCTCGACCAGCGAGTCGGCGACCACCGTCATTCGGCCCCGGACGACGAACCGGACGAGCCGCCGCTTTCCTTCTTTGCTTCCTTCTTCGGTTCCTTCGCGGGTTCCTTCGCCGGCTTCGCGCCGCTGTCCGCGTCAGCCGCCTTCCGGTAGGACTCGCTGCGATAGTCGGTGATGTAGAACCCCGAGCCCTTGAACAGCAGGCCGGCGCCTGCGGAGAGAATGCGCTCGGCGGGCGCACCGCACACGGGGCAGACGCGCAGCGGCTCTTCGCTCATGCGTTGAAACTGCTCGAACTCGTGTCCATCCGAGCAGCGGTATTCGTAGGTTGGCATGCCGTAAATGTAAGAGTGTGAACGGGTAAAGTAGCTGCTGACCCCTCAGGCCGCCACTCCGCGGTACACGCCCCACTCCGCGCGCAGCACGTCGCTGATCTCACCGAGCGTCGCGTCCGCGCGAACGGCATCGATGAGCGGCGGCATGAGGTTCTCCGAGACGCGCGCGGCATCGCGGACTCGCTCGAGCGCGTGCTCGACCCGGCCGGCGTCGCGCCTGCCGCGGAGCGCCGCCAGCGCGACGCGCTGCCGCTGCTCGAGCTCCGCGTAGGCAGGCGCCTCGATCCGGGGCGGCGGCTCCTCGACGCGGTACCGGTTGACGCCGACGATGCCGATCTCGTTCGCCTCCACCGCCTGCTGATGCGACCACGCGGCGCGCTGGATCTCGTCCTGGAAGAAGCCGATCGCCCGGGCCGCACCGCCCAGCTCATCGACCTTCGCGAGGATCGCGCGCGCTTCCTCCTCCAGCCGCGTGGTCAGCGACTCGACGAACCAGCTGCCGCCGAGCGGATCGATCGTCTCGCTGACGCCCGACTCGGTCGCGAGGATCTGCTGCGTGCGCAGGGCGAGGCGCACGGAATCCTCCGTAGGCAGCGCGAGTGCCTCGTCGTATGAATTCGTGTGCAGCGACTGCGTACCGCCGAGGATCGCTGCCAGCGCCTGCATGCCGACGCGAACGACATTGTTCAGCGGCTGCTGCGCCGTCAGTGTCACACCGCCCGTCTGCGTGTGGAAGCGCATGCGGCACGCGTCATCCGACGCAGCGAACTGCTCGCGCATCAGCCGCGCCCACAGCCGCCGCGCCGCCCGGAACTTCGCCACCTCCTCGAACAGCTGATTGTGCGCCGCGAAGAAGAACGAGAGGCGCGGCGCGAAGCGCTCGACATCGAGGCCCGCAGCGCGTGCACGGTTCACGTACTCGAGCGCGTTCGCGAACGTGAACGCGATCTCCTGCACCGCGGTGGAGCCTGCCTCGCGGATGTGATAGCCGCTGATCGAGATCGGGTTCCACCGCGGCACCGATTCCGCACAGAACGCGAACGTGTCGGTCACCAGGCGGAGGCTGGGCTGGACCGGGTAGATGTACGTTCCGCGTGCAATGTACTCCTTGAGCACATCGTTCTGGATCGTGCCGGCGAGCCGGTCGCGCGGAACGCCCCGTTCATCCGCCAGTGCGATGTAG
Organism: Longimicrobiales bacterium; assembly: GCA_036374995.1. Classification (GTDB taxonomy): domain Bacteria; phylum Gemmatimonadota; class Gemmatimonadetes; order Longimicrobiales; family RSA9; genus SH-MAG3. The sequence goes on from DASUSS010000103.1 coordinate 18,331, forward strand.
AGTGCAAGCAGGATGGCGGCGGTCGCGTTGATCGTCATCGAGACGGAGACGTCCTCCAGCGGGATGCCGTCGAAGAGCGCACGCATGTCGTCGAGACTGGAGATCGCCACGCCGACGCGGCCGACCTCGCCTGCTGCCATGGGCGCGTCCGAATCGTACCCCATCTGCGTGGGCAGATCGAACGCGACGCTGAGCCCGGTCTGGCCGTGATCGAGCAGATAGCGATAGCGGCGATTGGTCTCCTCCGCAGTGCCGAAGCCGGCATACTGCCGCATCGTCCACAGCCGACCGCGGTACATGGTCGGGTAGATGCCGCGCGTGAACGGGAACTCGCCCGGAAAGCCGATCGCCGGATCGGGCTCCTCGGGCGTATACAGTCGGTCGATCGGCACGCCGCTGGCCGTCTCGAAGCGTACCGTGCGTTCCGGCTGACGCTCAAGGAACGGACGGACCGTCGCGCTCTCCCACCGCGCCCGTGCGCTCATGCCTGCAGCGCCTCGAACTCGACGAGCACTGCGCCCTTCTCCACGGCCTGACCCGACTCGATCAGCACCCGGGAAACGACACCCTCGGCCTCCGCCTTCAGCTCGTTCTCCATCTTCATCGCTTCCATGACGACGACTCCCTGCCCGGCCCGCACCCGGTCGCCCACGCTGACCTCGGTGCGAACGATCAGGCCGGGCATCGGTGCACGTACGGGCTTCGGCCCGTGCGGTCCGGACGCTCGCGCGGTCATCGCCCGGATCGCGCGGGTGCGCTCATCGACGACCTCGGCGTACACCGGCCAGCCCTTCACGTGGAGCTTCCACCCGTCGTCATCCTGCTGTGCGACGAGGGGAACCGACCGGCCATCGAGCAGCAGATGGCGCACGGGCGTGCCCGGCAGGCCGACCAGATCGGCGGGACCCAGAGGCTCGCCGTCGACCCGGACGCGCTCGCCCTCAAGATCGACCACGAGCGTGCGCGAGCCGATCGTCACATGGTATTGCATATCAGTTCCACGACGGATTCGACGTGTGCGGTCTGCGGAAACAGGTCGAAACAGCGAATCGAGCGCAGTGAGAACACGGGCGCAAGCCGCCGCAGGTCACGCGCGAGCGTCGCCGGATCACAGCTGATGTAGATGATGCGTGGCGGCGGCGTCGCGACCAGTGCGTGCGCAGCTCCCGCCGCCACGCCGGCACGCGGCGGATTGAGCACGACCAGATCGGCCGGAAGCAGGTCCGGAAGCGCGTCCTCCACGCGTGCCGTGACGAACTGCGCATCCGGCACTGAGCGCCGGGCCTCATCGACGGCGAGCGGATCCAGCTCGATGCCACGGACGCGTGCGCCGAGGCGGGCGAGCCGGCGCGCATGGAGCCCAACGCCGCAGTATGCGTCCACGACGGTGCGGCCCGTGACGTCACCGGCGAGCTCGAGCACGTGGGCCTCGAGCAGGGCCGCCGCACTGCGGTTCACCTGGAGGAATATCGCACCACCGAGTGCCAGGTCCTCGTCCTGCCACGATTCGGTCAGCTGCTCCCTGCCGGCGAGCAGCTCGGGCGGTCGGCCCGTGTGAGGCTGGTGCCAGATCGCATCGAGCGTCGAGACCCGTGCGATCAGATCGTCCGGGCGACCGCCCGTGTAGCCGCCCTGCACGAGCAGCGAGGTGCGGCCGGCGATCGTGCCGCGCAACGTGAGTCGCAGGCGCGGTCCGCTCGGCAGCCGCGACGCACCGCGTCCCCAGGCCTGCCGCAGTTCGCCCCACGCCGCGCCGACCGCGGCCTCCGGCAGCAGGCAGGTCTCGTCGATGTCGAGCACGCGGTCGGCGCGATACAGCTCGTGGAATCCGGCGCGGACCGTTCCGTCGCGCAGCCGCACGAGCGTGAAGGAGACGCGGTTGCGATAGCGCAGTTCCTGCGGCGATGCGACGACTTGCGGCCGCGGAATGTCGAGCGAGCCGATGCGCTTCAGCGCATCGGCGACGATTCCCGCCTTGGCCGCGAGTTGTGCCTCGTACTTCAGGTGCTCGAGCGTACATCCGCCGCAGCGCGCGTAGAAACCGCACGGCGCCTCGCGCCGGTCGACCGAGGGCTCGAGAACCACCTCCAGCTCGCCGCGCGCCCACCGCGGCTTCTCCTCGATGATGCGCGCACGAACCAGCTCGCCGGGCGCCGTACGCTGCACGAACACCGCTCGGCCCGCGCGGTCCCGACCGACACCCGCGCCGCCGGCCGCGATTCCCGTGATCCGCAGCTCCTGCCTCGTCACCGGCGTCGCTCCCGCATCACCGCTCGATCGACAACAGCCGCTCGAACAGCGACAGGAACGATTCCGGATCGAACGGCTTGTGAATGATCCCTGCCGGGGCGGCGGCGTTCATGCGCTCGAAGTCTTCGGCGCGAACGGCGCCCGTGAGGAATATCAGTCGCGGCGCAGGACCGGCGCTGGCGCGGAACAGTGCCGCCGCGGTCTCGACGCCGTCGTCCGCACCGAGCTGAACGTCCATCAGCACGATGTCGGGGTGCGCCTCCATGGCTGCGACGGCCGACGCCGCGTCGGACGCCTCGGTGACACGGTAGCCGGCAGACGCGAGCAGGTGCGTGACCATCAGCCGGATCTCCGCGTCGTCATCCACGAGCAGCACGCGTGGAGCGGGAATACCAACGTCCGGCATGCCGGCGACCTCACGCAGCACCCCGATCAGGTCGTCGGCACGCGAACGCAGCGCGGATACGGGTGCGTCCTCCACCGCGGCCGCCGCCGCGGTGACCTCCGGAAAGCCGTACGTGGCGCCCGAGCCGCGCAGCGAGTGCGCGATGCCGCGGAGTGCCGCGCCCCGGTCCCGCCCGATCGCGTCGCACGCCGCTTCGAGCGCCGCAATGCGGGCGGGCAGCGCCTTCCGGTAGACGGACTTCAGGTCGTCCACGCGATCACGCCCCGTCGCGCAGCAGACGCTCGATCTCGTGCAGCAGCAGGGATTCGTCGACGATCGGCTTCGTCACGTACGCGTCGAACCCCATGTCGAGGTACTTGTCCCGGTCGCCGGCCATGGCGTGCGCCGTGATCGCAATCACCGGCAGCGCGCGCAGCCGTTCGTGCTCGCGAATCCGACGGAGCACCTCCGTGCCATCCATGACGGGCAGCGAAATGTCCAGCAGCACGAGTGCCGGCGGGTTCGACTCGAGCCCCGTGAGGGCGTCCGCACCCGTCTCATATTCGTCGATCGCGTACCGATCCTCGAGGATCGCACGCACCAGCAGGCGGTTGTCCGCGTTGTCCTCGACCAGCGCGATGCGCGTCACTCGCCCTGCTCCTCCAGAACGCGGCGCAGCGCGTCCTCGCTCGCGTCGTACTCCCGCACCACGCGCATCACGAGATCGCGATCCACTCCGCCATCCGCAGCCCGCGCCTCCAGCGCCCTGACGGCGTCCAGCAGCCGCAGCGCCCCCAGGTTCCCGGCCGAGGACTTCAATGAGTGCGCAGCGCGCTCCACGCGCGACGCGTCGCCCGCCTCGGCTCCGTCCAGCAGCGCGCGAATCCGACCGGGCCCGCTGTCGAGATAGAGCGCGATCATGTCCAGCAGCAGCTTCGTGCCACCGATCCGCCGCAGGCGCTCGAGCGCATCTGCGCTCAGCACTGCCTCGGCCGTCATCGCCATCCGCCGTCCCGCCAGCCGCGCCGGTCCGCCGGCTGCGTCGTGATCCGCCGGGCGTTCCGCCGCCGCCGACGCTCCTCCTCGAGCAGCGCGGCCGCGACGGCGGCGTACCGCAGAACCTCCTCGTCGCCGTCCGGCGACAGCAGCTCCGCGTGCTCCTCCAGGTACCGGATCGTCACGTCGCCACGGCGGAAGTCCGGCTCAGTCATGACGCGCCGATGGAACGGTGCGCTCGTTTCCACACCCACGACGCGGAGCTCGGCGAGCGCGCGGCTCATTCGATCGATGGCCGTCGTGCGGTCCGGCGCGTGCACGATCAGCTTCCCCAGCAGCGGGTCGTAGTACAGGCCGACGTCCACGCCTTCGGCGATGCCGCCATCCCAACGCACTCCGGGACCGCCCGGCATCTCGAGCAGCGTCACGCGGCCGGTCGAGGGAAGGAACCCGTTCGCCGGGTCCTCGCTCGTGATGCGGCACTCGATCGCGTGACCGTCCGGCTGGATCTCCCGCTGCTGAAACGGCAATGTCTCCCCGCCTGCGATGCGCAGCTGCCACTGCACCAGGTCGACACCCATCACCAGCTCCGTGACGGGATGCTCGACCTGGATGCGCGTGTTCATCTCCAGGAAGTAGAACTCGCCATCCTGGAACAGGAACTCGATCGTGCCCGCGTTCCGATAGCCGACGGCGCTCGCCGCCGCAACGGCCGTCTGGCCCATGCGGTCGCGCAGCTCCGCCGAGAGCGCGGGCGAGGGCGCTTCCTCGATCAGCTTCTGGTGCCGGCGCTGCACCGAGCAGTCCCGCTCGCCGAAGTGCAGCACGTTGCCGTGCGCGTCCGCGAGCACCTGGATCTCGATGTGACGCGGTCGCTCGAGGTACTTCTCCAGGTAGATGCTGCCGTCGCCGAACGCCGACTCCGACTCGTGCCGGGCGGCGTCGAAGGCACGGACGACATCCGCTTCCCCCGTGACCACGCGCATCCCCTTGCCCCCACCGCCCGCGGCCGCCTTCAGCAGCACCGGGTAGCCGAATGCGGCCGCCGCGGCGCGCGCCGCGTCGGCGTCGCGCAACGGCTCCGCAACGCCCGGTACCACCGGCACTCCCGCATCGATCATGCGGCGGCGCGCCTCGGTCTTGTCCCCCATCGCCGCGATCGCCGATGGCGGCGGACCGACGAACGTGAGGCCGGCGTCCTCGACCATCTGTGCGAAGAACGCGCGTTCGGCCAGAAAGCCGTAGCCGGGGTGCACCGCGTCACACGCGGCGCTGCGCGCCACTGCGACGAGCGCCTCGGCGCGCAGGTAGCTCTGCGCCGAGGCCGGCGGCCCGATGCAGTACGCTTCATCCGCTTCCAGCACGTGGGGCGAGACACGGTCCGCCTCGCTGTAGACTGCGACCGCCTCCATGCCGAGCTCGTGGCACGCGCGGATGATTCGCAGCGCGATCTCGCCGCGGTTCGCGACCAGGATGCGGGCAGGGGTCCTCACAGGGGAATGTTCCCGTGCTTGCGCGGCGGGTTGGAATCCCGCTTGTTGCGCAGCATGTCCAGTGCACCGATCAGGCGCGGCCGCGTCTCGCGCGGATCGATCACGTCGTCGATGTAACCGCGCCCCGCTGCGATGTACGGGTGCGCGAACCGCTCGCGGTACTCCGCCTCCCGCTCCGCGGTCGCCGCGGCCGGATCCGTCGCACCGGCGATCTCCCTGCGGAACAGCACTTCGACGGCACCCTTCGGTCCCATGACCGCAATCTCCGCCGTCGGCCACGCCAGATTGATGTCGCCGCGAATGTGCTTCGAGTTCATGACGTCGTACGCGCCGCCGTACGCCTTGCGCGTGATCACCGTCAGACGCGGCACGGTCGCCTCGCAGAACGCATAGAGCAGCTTCGCACCGTGGCGAATGATGCCGCCGTGCTCCTGTGCCACGCCGGGCAGGAAGCCCGGTACATCCTCGAACACCACCAGCGGGATGTTGAACGAGTCGCAGAACCGTACGAAGCGCGCACCCTTCACCGAGCTGTTGATGTCCAGCACGCCCGCCAGAACCGCAGGCTGATTCGCCACGATGCCGACCGGGTATCCGCCGAGGTGGGCCAGGCCGACGATGATGTTCTGCGCGTAATCGCGATGCACTTCGTAGAACACGCCGTGATCGACGACGCTGCGGATGACCTCGTGCATGTCGTACGGCTTCGCCGGCTCATCCGGCACGATGTGCAGCAGCGCCTCGTCCGCACGGTCGGCCGGATCCCCCGCGGATTCCACCCGCGGCGGGTCCTCCCGGTTGTTCTGCGGCAGATAGCGCAGGAGCTCGCGGATCGACTCGAGGCACTCCGTCTCGCTGTCGCAGGCGAAGTGCGCGACGCCGGAAGCCGACGCGTGCACGTCGGCACCGCCGAGCCCCTCCATGTCCACCGTCTCGTGCGTGACCGTGCGCACGACGTTCGGACCCGTCACGAACATGTAGCTCGTGCCGCGCACCATGTACACGAAGTCGGTGATCGCCGGCGAGTACACCGCACCGCCGGCGCACGGCCCGAGGATCGCACTGATCTGCGGCACGACCCCGCTCGCCAGGGTGTTGCGCAGGAAGATGTCCGCGTATCCGCCCAGGCTGACCACACCCTCCTGAATGCGCGCACCGCCGGAATCGTTCAGACCGACGACCGGCGCGCCGTTCTTCAGCGCGAGATCCATGATCTTCACGATCTTCTCCGCGTGCGCCTCGGAGAGCGAGCCGCCGAACACAGTGAAGTCCTGGCTGAACACGTAGACGAGCCGGCCGTGCACGGTGCCGTAACCGGTCACGACGCCATCGCCGAGATAGCGCTGGTCCTCGAGACCGGCCGTGCGATGCGTGACGAAGCGGTCCAGCTCCGTGAAGCTGCCGTCATCGAGCAGCAGATCGAGCCGCTCACGGGCGGACAGCTTGCCGCGCTCGTGCTGCGCCCTCAGCCGGTCCGGGCCACCGCCCTGCTCGGCCTCGCGGCCGAGCTCCTCCAGGCGCCGCAGCTTGTCCGTGATCGACATGCGCTCAGTAGAGCGGGACGGGGCGACCGCCCTGGATGCGCAGGAGGAACGGGCGGCGTGTCACGTCACCGTCGCGCAGCGTGATCACTCCCGTCGCTCCGCGAAAGTCCGAGACGCGGCTATCGCCCGTCGTGAGCGCGTGCAACGCCAGCCGTGCCGCATCGTAGCCGAGCGCCGGAACCGGGTTGCTCAACGAGCGCCGGTGCAGTGACTCGTACTGCGCCACGAACTCCTGCCACGCGACGGCGTCACTCGACTGATCGAGCGGCGTCGCGACGATCGCACCCTCCAGCACGCGCTGCGGCACACGGCGCGCGGCGTCGCCGATCCAGCTCTCGTTGCCGAGCAGCTGCACAGCCGTAAGCGAGTACTCCATCTGCGGCAGCACGATCTGAAGCTCCCGCTCGGACGCGGGGAAGTAGACCGCTTCGACGAGCGAGTCGCGCAGCAGGGTCAGCTGATCGGTCACGTTGCTCGAGCCCGGGGGGAACGCCGCATCGATCAGCGTGCCGCGACCGGAGCGCGCATACGCGGCCATGAACGCCTCCGCCTGCCGCTGCGACTCCGGCGTGCGGCTGTAGAGCACCCCCACGCGCGACCACCGCGCCGCATACTCGCCGAGCGCCTCCGCCCCCCGCGTATCCACGACGTTCAGCGCCCAGGCGTTGCGAACGCCGAACGGCTGAGATACGGCGGTCGGGCTGATCAGCACGAGATCATCACTGTCGCGTGCGTTCGCCGCCGCGATGAGCGCCTCGTCCATCAGCGGTCCGACGATCACCTCGACGCCGGCCCGCTCCAGCTCCCGGACCGCCGCCTCCGCGCCGAATGGCGTACCGCCATCATCGCGCACGACCAGCTCGACGTCCCGGCTCGGCGTGCTGCCCGACTCCTCCGCGACGCGGGCACCCGCGAGCACCAGGTCGGCGTACTGCTTCAGCACGGACGAGCCACTGGTGCTCACGATCAGGCCGATGCGGAGCGGGTCCTCGCGCCGCGGCTCGGCCGGCTCCTCGCGTCGCGGCTCCTCGCCCGGCCGCGGCGCCGGCCCCCCCGGCACCTCCGCTGCCGGAGGTGCGCACGCACTCGCAACGACCATCAGGGCGGCCGCCATCCTGCGGATCTGCTTCGACATCCGTCCTCCTGCATGGGTTTCCAGCCGGCCAAGTATACGGCTGCCGTGTGGGTAAAAAAAGAAGGGCCGCGCTCTTCGCGCGGCCCCTCCCTGCCCGATCCATGCAGCGCGTATCAGGCCTGCTCCTGCGAGCGCGGCTCCTCGTCGGCGACCGGCTGGGCGGGCTCTTCGCCCTCTGCCCGCGAGGGCGCGCCGGCGGACTCGATCCCGCCCTCCACGGCCTCATCGCCGCTCGGCTCGCCCGGCTCCCGCTTCGGTGCCTCGCCCGGCTGGCGCTCGAGCGGCTGCGTCGGTGTGAGCACGATCCTGCGGTTCGCCGCGTCGAACTCGATCACGCGCAACGGCAGCGATACACCCTCGCGCACGTAGTTCTCGACGACCTCGTTCTCCGGGATCTCCAGCTGGCTGCGCGGAATGAAGCCCTCCACGTCGTCGCCGAGATCCACGACGGCGCCATCGTCCAGCAACCGTACCACGCTGCCCGTCTTCTCCACGCCCGCGCCGTACTGCTGCGCAAGCGAGTCCCACGGATCTTCCTGCGTCTGCTTCAGCCCCAGCGAGATCCGCTTGTTCTCCGGATCGACACCCAGTACCACGACCTGGACGTCGTCACCCTTCCGCAGCACCTCCGACGGATGCTGTACGCGCTTCGTCCAGCTCATGTCGCTGATGTGGATCAGGCCGTCGATACCCGGCTCGATCTCGACGAACGCGCCGAACGACGTGAGGTTGCGGACCTTACCCTCGACCCGTGTGCCGATCGGATACTTCTCCGGCAGCGCCAGCCACGGGTCCTCCTCGATCTGCTTCATGCCGAGCGAGATCTTCTCGTCGTCACGATCGACCTTCAGCACGACCGCCTCGATCTCGTCGCCGATGTTCACCAGCTTCGACGGGTGCTTCACGTTCCGCGTCCACGACATCTCGCTGATGTGGACCAGACCCTCGACACCCTTCTCCAGCTCGATGAACGCGCCGTAATTCGTGATCGACACCACCTTCCCGCGCACCCGCACACCGACCGGGTACTTCCGCTCGATGTCCTTCCACGGATACGGCAGCAGCTGCTTCAGGCCGAGCGAGATGCGCTCGCGGTTCCAGTCGATGTCGAGCACCTTCACGTCCAGCTCGTCGCCGATCTGCACGATCTCCGACGGATGACCGACACGGCCCCAGCTCATGTCCGTGATGTGCAGCAGCCCGTCGAGCCCGCCCAGGTCGATGAACGCGCCGAAGTCGGTCACGTTCTTCACCACGCCCTTCCGCACCTGCCCGACCAGCAGCTCCTTCACGAGCTGCTCGCGCTTGCCCTCGCGCTCCTCCTCCAGGATCACGCGCCGGCTCACCACGATGTTGCGGCGCCGCTTGTTCAGCTTGATGATCTTGAAGTCGAACGTCTGACCGATCAGGTCCTCGATGTTCGGCACCCGCCGCAGCGCGATCTGCGACCCCGGCAGGAACGCATCGACACCCATCAGGTCGACCGTGACGCCGCCCTTGATCTTCCGCGTCAGCGTGCCCGGCACCTTCTCGTTCTCCTCGTACGCCGTCTTGATCTTCTCCCAGACGCGCAGGAAGTCCGCCTTCTTCTTGGATAGCACGACCACGCCGTCCTGGTCCTCCAGGTTCTCCAGGAAGACCTCGACCTCGTCGCCCGGCTTCAGCTGCTCCGGGTTCTTGAACTCGTCCTTCGTGATCGCGCCTTCGCTCTTGAAGCCGACATCGAGGATAACCGCGTTCTCCGTGATGCGAAGCACCTTCGCCTTCACGATCTCGCCTTCCTCGATGTTCGTCAGCGTCTCCTCGTACATCTCGAGCATCGCCTCGTACTCCTCGAGCGAATACTCGTCCTCCTCGAAGAACGCCGACTGCGCCGACAGCGATTCCGCCTTCGGCTTCACGCGCGTGCGGCGCGCCTTCGTCGCGATACCGCCGTCCTGCTGCTCGTCCTGTATTTCCTGATTGTCCGCCATGCGGGGAGATCCTCCGGGTCACGTCTGCGCACGCGGCTGGCGCCGCACGCGGTTGGGGTGAACGGGATCCGCGCCGGAGCATCCGGTCGCGGGATAGACGATCATCATAGCGGGCATGGCGCTGGTGGTCAAGGCGAGTGAGGCGTCGGGCGGCGCAGTGCCGGCTATCGGGCGCGCATGCGGGCGCGGGCCATCTCGACGATCCGCTCGACCTGCTCATCGAACGTCAGGTGCGTCGTGTCGAGGAGGACGGCGTCGGCGGCCCGCTTCAGGGGTGCCACGGCGCGGGAGGAGTCGATGCGGTCGCGTTCCTCGATGCGCCGCACCTCTTCGGCGACGGTGTCGGAGTCGAGGGGCATCCCCATCTGGATCAGGCGGCGGCGGGCGCGGGTCTCGGCGGCCGCGACGATGAATACCTTCAGATCGGCATCGGGAAAGACGACGGTGCCGATGTCGCGGCCGTCGGCGACGAGATCCGTGTCCCGGGCGGTGGCGCGGAGCGTATCGAGCAGCCAGGCGCGGACGGCGGGGACGCGTGCCATGGTCGAGACGTTCGCGTTGACCTCGGCCGCGCGGATCTCCTCGGAGACGTCCCGGCCGTCGACGCGCAGGCGGAACCCCGTATCGGCGGGCTCGACGGTGATGTCGAGCGCATCGAGGCGCGCGCCATCGAGACTGTCCCATTCCGCCGGCGGAATCCGCCTGCGCATGGCGGCGTATGTGACGGCGCGATAGAACGCGCCGGACTCGAGGTGGCGGAATCCGAGACGCCGGGCGACCGCATCGGCGGTGCTGCTCTTGCCCGAGGCTGCAGGTCCGTCGATCGCGATGATCACGGGGCTGAGTTCTCCGCGACCTGTCCAAGCACCTCCCAGAACCCGGGAAAGCTGACATCGACCACGTCGCGCTCGTCGATTTCGATGTGCGTCCCGGCCGCGGCACCGAGGACGCCGAAGGCCATCGCGATCCTGTGGTCGCCCTCCGTCCGGATCGTGCCGGCAAGCGGCTGTGAGCTTCCGTGGACCACGAGGCCGTCGGGCCGCTCCTCGACCGACGCGCCGATCCGCGACAGGTTGCTCACGAGGGCGTGGATCCTGTCGGATTCCTTGACGCGCAGCTCGGCGGCTCCCTCCACCACCGTGGTGCCCTCCGCCCGGGCGGCGAGGACGGCCAGCACCGGTACCTCGTCGACCAGCGACGGGATCTCGGCCGGACCGATGATCGTGCCGCGAAGCGCGCTTCGTTCGGCAATGATGTCGCCGATCGGCTCACCGCACGACTCGCGAACGTTCTCGAGTGCAATGCGCCCGCCCATCCGGCGCACCACGTCGAGGAAGCCGGCGCGCGTGGGGTTCAGCCCGACACCGCGAACACGCACCGGACCTGGGGCCGCGAGCAGAGCGTGCGCGATCAGGAATGCGGCCGAGGACGCATCGCCGGGCACCTCGATGTCGAACGCGGGAAGCTGCGGCGACGGCGAAAGCGTCACGCTCGCGCCGCCGTCGGCATGCTGTTCCCGGCGGAGCGCGACACCGAGACGCGAGAGCATGCGCTCCGTGTGATCCCGGCTCGGGAGCGGCTCGCGCACGGTGACCTCCACGCCGCCCGTGAGGCCCGCCAGGAGCAGCGCGCTCTTGACCTGCGCCGACGCCTGCGGACTGACATGGCTGAGCGGACGGAGTGCTCCGCCGCGCATGCGGATCGGCAGCCGGTCCGGCTCACCCAGCTCCTCGAACGTGGCACCCATTCGGGAGAGTGGTTCGGTGACCCGCCGCATCGGCCGCGAGCGGAGCGATGCGTCGCCGGTCAGCGTGTCCGCAAACGGGAATCCCGCCAGCACGCCCATCAGCAGCCTTGCGGTCGTGCCGCTGTTGCCGCAGTCGAGCACTCCGTCCGCAGCGCGCAGGCCGTGCAGCCCAGCCCCCTCGATCACGGTCTCCTCGCCGAGCTCGCCGACGCCGGCGCCGAGTGCGCGCAGGACGCCGGCGGTGGAGCGGGTGTCGGCGCCGACGAGCGGACGCCGCACGCGGCTCCGGCCGGTGGCGAGAGCGGCGAGGATCAGTGCGCGGTGCGTGATCGATTTGTCGCCCGGGACGTGGACGTCCATCTCAGGGTGCATCGCGGTGGGGTACGTCGATGGTCAGGCCATCGTAGGCGACGATGCTCGACTCGAACACGTCGCGCGCCTCACGCTCGAGCGGGCGCGGGTCGTCCGCGTAACGGGCGGACACATGCGTGAGCGCGAGCCGGAGCGCGCCCGCGCGCCTCGCCAGGTCTGCCGCCTCGCGCGCCGTCGAATGGTACGTCTCCCGCGCTCGCGCGGCCTCTTCGTGCGTGAACGTCGCATCGTGGATCAGGAGATCGGCGTCCTTCGCAATGTCGAGCGTGTCCTGGCACGGCCGCGTGTCGCCGCTGTACACCACGCGCCGGCCGGGCCGCGGCGGGCCGACCAGCTCCGCGGGAGTGATCGTGCGGCCGTCGACATCGACCGTTTCCCCGCGGTGCAGCCGGCCGAACAGAGGTCCTTCGGGAATGCCGAGCGAGCGCGCCCTCTCCGGATCGAAGCGGCCGAGCCGCTCGTGCTCGACCAGTGCGTAGCCGAGCGAGCGCGGACCGTGCTGCGCCGCGTACGCGATGATGGCGTAGTCCTCCCGCTCCACGCGATCTCCCGGTGAGAGCTCGAGCAGCTCGACCGGGAACCCGACTCGCTCCAGCCCGAGGTGCACGGCAGCGTGCAGGATCCTCGCACCACCCTCCGGCGACCACAGCCGCATGGCCGTCTCCCGACCCTGCAGTCCCATCGTGCGCAACAGGCCCGTCACGCCGAGGAAATGATCCGCGTGCAGGTGCGAGAAGAAGATGTCGTTGACCGTGAACCCGGTGCCGAACCGCATCATCTGGCGCTGCGTACCTTCGCCGCAGTCGAACATCAGCGATTCGCCCTCCCGCTGCACCATGAGCGCGCTGACATTTCGGCCGACGGTGGGACGGGCGGCGGCAGTGCCGAGGAACGTGACCTGGATCATGCGCTCGGCGCGTGACGCGTCGGGCGCGGCAGCAGCCACAGCAGGGAGTAGCTCGCATAGAGCGGCGCCGGCCACGGCGTCAGCTCCGGCGCGACGAGCAGCACGACCCAGATCGAGGCCCTGCCGAGTGCGAGCCAGCGGTAGCGCCGCGCGACCGCCGCGGCGGCACGGGCGTCACCCAGGCCGGTGAGGTCGCCGCGCTGCGCCCGCGTGTCGGCGACGTCGCCCGCCAGAAACGCGTCCACTCCGCCGCGCAGCGCAGCGAACAGTGCACGCACCAGGCGGAGCACCACGGCGGCCACACCGGCAATCGCGAGCAGCAGGATGGCGATGTTCATGGGACGGAACGTACCGGACGGGCGTTCCGACCTGCAAGCAGGGCGGGTCGGCGGGAGAGCGCGCACGTGCAGGGGAGGAGATGCCCGGGGTGGGGGTCGAACCCACATGCCCTTTTCGGGGCCGTCGATTTTAAGTCGACTGCGTATGCCATTCCGCCACCCGGGCCCGCGCTAATCTACTCGCGGAACCCGGTGCCCTCAACAGGAATGGCCGTGCGGCGGCGGGTCACCCGGCGTGACGGCCGGGATGCACGATGACGAGTGTCGCATCGGTCGTCAGCAGCAGGCGCCGCTGACGCATGGTGAAGTAGCGGCCGCGCGTGCGGCGCTCGCTCGCACCCAGCACGATCAGGTCGTATCCCAGTCGCGCTTCGGCGGCCGCGGCGGCGATGGGGTCTCCGGCAGTCACCACCTTGAGCGCGCACCGTCCGATCCCAGCCCGCAGCTGGATGTCCGTTTCGTCGGTGGCCAGCGGCTCGACCACGTGCAGCACGGTGACGTCGGCATCGCCCGTGCGTGCAATGCGCCGCGCGACACCGAGCGCACGGCTGTCCAGCAGGTCGTGCAGATAGGGTACGAGCACGCGCCGCCACGGCCGGTCGTGTCGATCGATGCACACGATGACATCGACCGGCGCCGCCGCGGTTGCGCGTTCCACGATGTCGGTGAACTCCCTGCGCCCGCGCGCGTCGTTCGGGTAGCCGAGGACCAGGGCATCGGCCTTCGTGTCGTGCAGTGCGCGCAGCACCGTGCGCACCGAGGGCGGTGGTGCCTGCGGGTCCGCCTGCAGGAGCGCCTCCGGCCCACCGACATCCGCGGCCGCAGAATCGAGCGTGAACAGCTCCAGCGACGCGTTGCGCGGCGTGCTGCATCGCGCGAGATCCAGCAGCCGCGCCGGCGGCGCACCGCCGCCCAGCACGAGCACCCGGTGCACCGACGCCGGCGCGGACCGGAGCGCAGTCAACTCAGGCATGCGCACCTCCGCGCGCCCGCGCGGCCGCGTAGCTGACTCGCACGTCCCAGCCCAGCTCGTCACCGTAGTCCGCATCCGCCGAGATCGCGCGCGGCAGCACCATGCACGACATGATCTGACCGAGGCGTTGCGCAGCCGTGATCCGCTTGATGATCACACGCGTCGCCCGCCGCGATCCGGTGAAACGCAGCACCTTCCGGCGCAGCGTCGATTCACGACTCACGATGTCGCCGCTGATCAGCAGGATGCGATCCACGTCACACCTCCTTCCAGGGAGCCGAGGCGTGCCGCGAACGACGGGAACTCTTGCAGGCGAGTGCGCCGCACCGGACGGGCGGCGGCCACACTTGGGAGTGGAGTTGGACTCCACGCTTCCTTTTTTCGCCTGCGAGGTTAGCTGACGGGTTAGGAGAAGGAAGTCTCCTTCCGGACGAGCCGGATACACCCCGTGCAAATCGGGTCCCCCGCCGCGCGACGAGCGCGTTCGGCAATGTGGCAAACCGAAGGCTGTGCCTTCGCCGGCAATCTATCACCGGCGAGGCCCGCGTTCAAGGTCCGCGGGACCCCTCCGATACGGCGTCACGCAGGCGACGGATGTTCTCCGCCACGCTCGCGCTCCGATTGAATACGGCCGCACCCGCTACCAGTACCGTCGCGCCGGCGGCCGCGACTTCACCGGCCGTATCCGGCGCGATGCCGCCGTCCACTTCGAGCTCGATGGGCCAGAGACCACGCTCGTCCAGCTCCTGCCTCAGCGCCGCGATCCGACCCGTGCTCGTCGGGATGAATCGCTGCCCGCCGAATCCCGGATTCACGCTCATGACCAGAACCAGATCGACGTACGGCAGAATGTCGTGGAGCAGAGCGGTCGGCGTGGCGGGATTGATCGACACACCGGGCCGGGCACCCACCTGCCGGATGCGCTCGACCGTGCGGTGCAGGTGCACGCTCGCTTCCTGGTGCACCGTGAGCCAGTCGGCGCCGGCATCCACGAACGCCTCGACATACCGTTCCGGTTGCTCGATCATGAGGTGCACGTCGAGCGGCAGGCGCGTGACGCGGCGCAGCGCGGCGACGACGGGAACTCCGATCGTGATGTTCGGCACGAAATGGCCGTCCATCACGTCGACGTGCACCCAGTCCGCACCGGCGGCTTCCGCCTCCGCAACGGCGTCGGCGAGGCGCGCGAAATCGGCGGAGAGTATCGAGGGCGCGATCTTCAGCGGCATCGCTCGCGCATCGTCACGCTGCCGTCCACCCGCTCACGCAACGGTGATTGCGGGATCCAGATATACGTCCTGAATCGCGTTCAGCAGAGCGACCCCATCGGCGGTGGGGCGCTGGAACGCCTTCCGTCCGGAAATCAGGCCCATCCCCCCGCCGCGCTTGTTGAGCAGAGCCGTGCGAACGGCCTCCTGCAGGTCGCTCTCGCCGGCCGATGCACCGCCGGAGTTGATGAGACCTGCGCGCCCCATGTAGCAGTTCGCCACCTGATAGCGCACCAGGTCGATCGGATTGTCACTCGTCAGATCCGAGTAGACCTTCTTGTGTGTCTTCCCGAATCCCTTCAGCGCGTTGTAGCCGCCGTTGTTCGTGGGCAGCTTCTGCTTGATGATGTCGGCCTCGATCGTGACGCCGAGGTGGTTCGCCTGTCCGGTGAGATCGGCAGCTTCGTGATAGTCGACGTCGCCCTGCTTGAACGCGCTGTTCCGCAGATAGCACCAGAGGACGGTCGCCATGCCGAGCTCGTGCGCGAGCCGGAACGCCTCGCTCGTCTCCTGGATCTGTCGCCGCGACTCTGCGGAGCCGAAGTAGATGGTGGCACCCACGGCCACGGCGCCCATGTCGAACGCCTGCTTCACATGACCGAAATAGACCTGATCGTACGTGTTCGGATGCGAGAGCAGCTCGTTGTGGTTCAGTTTCACGAGGAACGGAATCCGGTGTGCGTAACGGCGCGCCACGGCGCCGAGCACGCCGAGCGTGGATGCGACGGCGTTGCAGCCGCCCTCGATCGCCAGCTCGACGATCTTCGCCGGGTCGAAGTACGCAGGGTTCGGCGCGAAGCTCGCGCCGGCGGAGTGCTCGATGCCCTGATCGACGGGCAGGATCGACAGATATCCGGTGCCACCGAGCCGGCCGTGATCGAACATCTGCTGCAGGCTGCGCAGCACGGGCGTCGGCCGGTCGGAGACCTGCCACACACGCTCGATGAAGTCGGGACCGGGCAGATGCAGCTGCTCACGGGGGATGGTACGGCTCGTATGCTCCAGCAGCGACCTGGCGTCCTTGCCGAGAAGCTTGTCGATGCTCTGACTCATGTATCCTCACCTGTTGTTGCCATGGTCTCACGCGCGAGCACGCGTACGTCCGCTCCGGCTGTCACTACCGCGCTCGCCATACCGATGAACATGCCGGTCTCGACCACGCCGGTGCGCGCGCGCAGTGCTGCGGCCGTTGCCGGAGCGTCCTCCAGGCCGCCGTCGAAGTGACAATCGATGATGTAGTGGCCGCCGTCGGTGACGAACGGCTTCGCGGCGTCGGTCCGCAGCTCGGGTCGCGCACCGAGCGCGGCGAAGTGGGGCAGCAGCGTGCGCCAGCCGAACGGTACGACCTCCACGGGCACGGGGGCGCGTTCGCCGAGCCGCTGCACCAGCTTCGACCCATCGACGACGACGACGAACCGGTCCGCAGCAGTCTCGACGATCTTCTCCCACAGCAGTGCACCGCCGAGGCCCTTGATGAGGTCGAGCTGCGGATCGACCTCATCGGCGCCATCGATGGCGAGATCGAGCCGCTGAACATCGTCCAGCTCGAGCAGCGGGATGCCGAGCTGGCGCGCGTACGCGGCGGTCGTCCGCGATGTCGGCACGCCTGCAATGTCGCGCAGCGCGCCGCCTCGAAGACGTTCGGCGATCACATCCAGGACGTGTCTTGCGGTCGACCCGGTGCCCAGCCCCAGCCGCATGCCCGACTCGACGTATTCGACCGCGCGCTCCGCCGCGGCCCGCTTCTGCGCCTCCCGATCGCTCACCGCGTCGCACCCGTGGTGCGCCGCGACAGCACACGACGCACTGCCGTCTCGATCTCCTTCGAGGTCAGACCGTACTTCCGCATGAGCGATGCCGGATCGCCGCTCTCCGCATACGTGTCGGCAATGCCGACGAACTCGACCGGCACGGGCTGCAGCCGGCACACCGCCTGCGCGACGCGTGCGCCGAG
>DASUSS010000104.1:0-6183 GCA_036374995.1 Longimicrobiales bacterium
TGCCACCGTTCAGTGCCGGCTGTATCCCGTGCAGGATCGCGTTCTCGACCAGCGGCTGGAGCAGCAGCGAGGGCACGCGCGCGGCGAGCGCCTCGGGCTCGCAGGACACATCGATGCGCAACCGCTCGCCGAACCGCATCCGCTCGATCTCCGTGTAGCGCTCCAGCAGCTCGATCTCGCGCTCGAGCGTCCACTCGCCATCGCCGTCGGTGAGGCTCGCGCGGAGCAGGTCACCGACCTGCGCGATCATGCGTCGGGCCACTGCGGGATCCTCATCGATCAGCGACGAGATGGAGTTGAGCGTGTTGAACAGGAAGTGCGGGTGGAGCTGTGTGCGGAGCACGGCGAGACGCGTGGCCGCGAGTGCGGCCTCGAGGCGCGTCTCGCGCAGCCTGCGCGCGGCGGCAGTGGTGTAGTGGCGGATCGCGAGGACGAACACGAGGAAGAACCAGTACGTGAACACGAGCCACAGCAGCCAGCCGCGCGCGATATCGATCATGATCGTGGTGAACGGTCGCTCCGACCCGCGCCAGATCGCGCCCAGTGTGTCGACCGTCAGCACGCCGAACGCGATGACGAGCGACGCGAGCAGGTGGACGGGTGCCGACCGGCGCCACTGCCCGTGCTCGAAGCGGAAGCGGCGGGCGAGGACGAACACGATCACCGGCATGCTGGCGAGCCACACCAGGTAGCCCGGCAGGACCCAGCGGACCAGGTCGAGAAAGCTCGGCTGCGAGCCGCCCAGCCGCGTCGACGCATACACCTGCGCCATCGTCGCGGCGATGCTGCCGACCCAGAACAGGGCGAGCAGCGGCCAGAGGATGCGGGGATCGATGTGTTCGTCGGACGGGCCGCCCTGCGCTGCCCTGGATGCGTCCATGTCTCCCTCCGTCACCCGACCATGGTCGACTCCCGGTCGTCCGACCCGGCCCCGGGAGGCCGAGCTCGAGCTCGGCGGGAACGATGCTCCAGCTTCAACGATGCCGCGGATCGAGAGTGCTCACGATAGTGCGGGCCGCGCGCCATGTACAGTCTGCGACGGCTCACCGCACGCGGCGACCGTCCTGCCGCACCGCGGCGCCGTCCCGCCGATCCACGATTCTGCTCGCCGCGGAACCGTCCCATCTCATGACGCGGCGGACCCTGCGTCGGCCTGGAACGATCCACGAGGGAAATCACGGGATGTTGATCAGGAGATACGTCATGCGCTGGACGAAACGAATGCTGCTCGGAGCGGCAGCGGCTGCCTGTGCGGCCTGCAGCTCCATCGAAGTCCCTTACGACGCGCCTGCACAGTGGGGCACGTACGCACCGTCCGTCCGGCGTGACCTGGCGACGGCGCGCGAAGCGACGGCCGCGTTCCGTTCGCTCGATGCCGCGGTCCAGGCAGGGTATCCGGAGTCCGTCCCGCAGTGCATCCGGCACGCCGATCACGGCGCGATGGGATATCACCACATGAACCGTGCGCTGATGGATGCCCGGATCGAGGTCGAGCGGCCGGAGATCCTGCTCTATTCGCGCACGGGCGGCGGCGAGTACGTGCTGAACGGCGTCGAGTACATCGTCCCGTACTCCGTACGCCCGCGCGATGCCGCGCCACCGACCGTGATGGATCAGCCGCTGAAGCGCAGTGATCCGCTCGGCATCTGGTACCTGCACGTCTGGCTGTGGACCGAGAACCCCTCGGGGTTGTTCGCCGACTGGAACCCCGCCGTCGAATGCAGCGCGGACCCGCGCAGCTGACGGACGGCAGGACGACTCGATGTGCTCACGAACGAGGAGAACGAACATGATCAGGAGTCTGCGGCTGACCGCGGCGGTGCTGGTGCTCGCCGCGGTCACGTCGATCGACGTCCTCGCCCAGTCGACCGGTGCGGTGGTCGGCGCGGTGACGGACGTGGCAACACAGCTGCCGCTGGCGGGGGTGCAGGTGCAGGTGGTCGGCACCGACCGGTCGGCGATCACGAATCAGCAGGGCAACTTCCGCATCGCGGACGTGCCCGCGGGTCAGCACACGGTGCGCGCGGCGCTGCTCGGATATGCCGCGGACGACACGGCCGTCGTCGTACGGGCGGGCGAGACGGTGCGGCTCGACATCGGTCTGCGCACCGCGGCGATCGAGCTGGACGGGCTCGTCGTCAATGCGGTCACCGGCCGGGCGGAGCGCAAGCGGGAGCTGGGCACGAACACGGCCTCGATCAGCGCTGCCGAGATCGCGCGGGCGCCGATCACGAAGATGGCGGACGTGCTGGTCGGCCGCGCGGCGGGGGTTCAGCTGCAGGGCGTGTCGGGATCGCTCGGCACATCGCAGCGCATCCGCATCCGCGGCGCGAACAGCATCTCGCTGAGCAACGAGCCACTCGTGTTCGTGGACGGCGTGATGTACAGCAACTCGCAGGGCGGCTTCGGCATGGGCGGTCAGACGTACTCGCGGCTGAACGACCTCAACCCGGAGGACATCGGCGGGATCGAGATCCTGAAGGGTCCGGCCGCATCGGCGCTGTACGGCACTGCGGCGGCGAACGGCGTGATCCTGATCACCACGCGGCGCGGTCAGTCCGGCGGCACGGAGTGGCGGGCGTATGCCGAGCTGGCCAGCTCGAGGGACCGCAACGACTACCCGGACAACTTCCTGCCCTTCCAGGTGAACGACGCGTCCGAGGACATGTTCACGAGCCGCGGCAACCTGAACACGGGTGGCGGTGCATATCGGTTCTGTCCTCTGTTCGCGCTGCCCGCGGCCGGCCCGTCACTGAGCGCCGGCACGTGCACGCAGGATGAGAACCTGCGGCTGAACCCGTTCCGGACGGCCGGGCTGACGCCGTTCACGACGGGCAGCCGCAGGAGGCTCGGCATGAGCGTGGCGGGCGGGACCGACAACGTGACGTACTACGTGTCGGGCGACCGCGAGGATGAGGACGGCGTCATCGTGTGGAACGAGCAGTCCCGCACCAACCTGCGATCGAACGTGCACGCACGCGTGCGCGAGAACATCGGCGTCAATGTCAGCGCCGGCTACACACGCACGAGCCTGTGGCTGAACGGCAACGACAACAACGTATTCGGCCCGCTGATCAACTCGCTGCTCGCGACGCCCGCCATCCCGACTGCGGAGCAGCGCGCCGCGCTTCCGCCCGGTCAGCGCTGGGGCACGGGCTTCGGCTACTACGTCCCGGATCTGGAGCACACGATCTCGCAGCAGATCGTCGACCGGTTCGTGGTCGGCGGCACGACGAGCTACGATCCGATCCCGTGGCTGTCGCTGAACGCGAGCGTCGGCATGGACTACTTCGGGCGCAAGGACGCCACCACGAGGCAGCCGAACCGCCTGCCGATCTCGGCGAACTCGATTGCCGGGTTCCGCAACGCGCAGCGCTCGAGCAACTACATCTGGACGGCGAACGCCGGCGGAACGGCGACGTTCCAGCTCACCGATGATCTCGGATCGACGACGACGCTCGGCGGCAGCTTCTCGCGCGAGCAGTTCGAGAGCACGTTCTGCGGCGGAGTGGGCATCATCGAGGGCACGCGCTCGTGCGGTGCGACGAGCGACCAGTTCTCCGTGAACGAGTCGTACACCGAGGTCCGCACGGTCGGCGGATACATCCAGCAGCAGCTCAACTGGCGCGACCGGCTCATCCTGTCGGGCAGCATCCGCGGCGATGACAACAGCGCGTTCGGCAAGGACTTCGGCTTCATCTTCTATCCCGGCGTGAGCGTTTCGTGGGTCGCGTCGGAGGAGCCGTTCTTCCCCGAGGTCTCGTTCCTGAGCCACCTGCGGCTGCGTGCGGCGTACGGCCGGTCCGGCCAGCGGCCGAACGTGCGCGATGCGGTCACACTGCTCGAGCCGGTCGCCGTCACGAGCAGCGGCAGCGAGATCTCGGCCGTGCGGCTGAGCCGCGTCGGCAATCGCGACCTGAAGCCGGAACGGACCACGGAGTACGAGGCGGGTCTCGATGCCGGACTGCTGTCGGATCGGCTCTCGCTCGAGTTCACGTACTTCCGGAAGGAATCGCAGGATGCACTGATCAGCCGGCCGCTCGCTCCGTCGTACGGCCTGACCGGTGACGCGGCGAGCACCGGCTCGATCTTCGACAACCTCGGCCAGATCAGCAACTGGGGCACCGAGGTGGCGCTGAACGCGCGGCTCATCAACGTGCCGGCGGCCGGGCTGACGGTGCGACTGGCAGCGAGCACGCTGGACAACCGCATCGAGGACATGGGCGGGATTCCGCCGATCGTGATCAATCGCGGCGAGCAGGCGCACAAGCAGGGGTTCCCCACGGGCGCCTATCACGCGCGCCGCTACACGATCATCGATCCGGACCGACACCGGATCCTGACACCGGACGACATCGTCATGTCCGATGATACGGCGGTCTTCGTCGGGCGGATGCAGCCGACGAACACGCAGTCGCTGTCGGGCGAGTTGAGACTGTTCGGCAACCTGATCTCGATCTCGGGCCTGCTGGATCGCCGCGCGGGTCACCAGCAGATGAACCAGACGGAGAGCTTCCGCTGTCAGACGGGCTACAACAACGGGTTGCAGAACGCAGCGCGAGGACAGTGCGCGGCGGTGGCGGACCCGAGTGCGTCGCTCGAGGCGCAGGCCGCCTTCCTGGCGCGACGCTTCGGCGCGCGGTACGTCAACGACAACGGCCAGGTCTCGTACGTCACGACGCCCTGGGGCTACATCGAGGATGCGGACTTCATCAAGCTGCGCGAGCTGTCCCTGACGCTGTCGGCGCCCGAGAGCGTGGCGCGCCGTTTCACGTTGCTGCGTGGCGCGAGCGTGACGGTGTCCGGGCGCAACCTGGCGACCTGGACCGACTACACGGGCATCGATCCGGAGGCGAACGAGACCGGTGGCAGCAACTTCAATCAGGCGGAGTTCAACTCACAGCCCGCGCTGCGCTACTACACGCTGCGCTTCAATTTCTCATTCTAGCACGGGACGAGGACCATGACGAATAGATCGACGGGCGGGATGGGCCGGAGGGCCCTCCCGCGAATCCTGCTGCCGGCGGTCATCGTCGGCATGCTCGCCGCGTGCGACACCGATGAGCTGCTCGAGGTGGACGAGCCGGAGTTCGCGACGCCGGAGACGCTCGACAACCCCGCGGCGCTGCCGACACTGTATGCAGCCGCACTGGGCGACTTCCAGGTCGCGTACAGTGGTGCCGGCGATGACTCGTTCCTGTCGGTGAGCGCGCTGTTCAGCGACGAGCTCCGCTCGTCCGACACGTTCACGACGCGCAATGCGACCGACCAGCGCAGTCAGTTCCCGACGGCGCAGGGCAACACGTCGAATGCTGCGTACAACCGCCTGCAGTACGCGCGCCGCTCCGCGGCCGAGGTCGCGGGTGCCGTGGAGCGCTTCTTCGACACCAATGACACGCGCTACGTCACGCTGAAGGCGCTGGAGGGCTTTGCAATCGTCGCCCTCGCCGAGTCTTTCTGCGGAGCCGTGCCGATCAGCACGTCCGTGAACGCAGCACCGGGCGAGGAGGGTGCGCCGCTGTCGACGACGGAGCTGCTCCAGCAGGCGGTCGTGCGCTTCGACGCCGCGCTCGCCGGCGACCCCGCGTCCAGTCTCGCGCGTATCGGCAAGGCGCGCGCACTGCTGAACGCCGGGCAGTATGCCGAGGCCGCGGCCGCGGTCGCGGGCGTGCCCACGGACTTCGTTCATCGCATCGAGCACTCGGCGAACACGGGTCGTCAGAACAACCCGATCTGGGTGCTCCAGGACAACCGGCGCTATACGATGTCGGATGTCGAGGGCGTCAACGGCCTGCCGTACCGGTCCGCAAGCGATCCGCGTACGCCGTGGCGGCAGCACGCGCAGCTCGGCTTCGACCAGGCGACCCCGCTGTTCATCGCCGGCCGGCACCACGAACGCGGCACGAGCGTCGTCCTCGCGGACGGCGTGGAGGCGCGACTGATCGAGGCGGAGGCGGCGCTTCAGACGGGCGGCGACTGGCTGTCGATCCTGAACACGCTGCGCGCGGACGTGGCTTCGCTCATGGCGGCACGATACCCGGACTACACCGAGTACCCGCAGGCGCAGGGCACGCTGGCGCCGCTCCAGGACCCCGGGTCGCCGGCCGCGCGCGTCGACCTCCTGTTCCAGGAGCGCGCGTTCTGGCTGTTCCTCACGGGCCACCGCCTCGGCGATCTCCGCCG
>DASUSS010000105.1:0-8868 GCA_036374995.1 Longimicrobiales bacterium
ACTGCTCGCGTTCACGATCATCGCCGTGTACGCACTCACGGACTCCTCGCCTGGCGGACCGCGAGCCGCGCCATCGATCGCCGTGCTGCCGTTCATCGACCTGAGCGCGAATCCCGACGATAACCCCTACTTCAGCGACGGCCTGACCGAGCAGATCATTGCCACGCTGGGCCGCGTGGAGGGGCTGCACGTCGCGGCACGCACATCATCGTTCAGGTTGCGCGACCGTGCGCTGGACGTGCGCGCGATCGGCGACACACTCGGCGTCGCGACCGTGCTCGAGGGCAGCGTGCGCAGGGAGAGCAACCGGCTGCGCGTCACGGCTCAGCTGATCGATGCCGAGACCGGGTACCACCTCTGGACCGACGAGTACGACCGGCGGCCGGAGGATGTCATCGATGTACAGGCGGAGATCGCGAGTGCCATCGCGCGCGCGCTCCGGCTGCGACTGGCTCCGGCACCGCACACCGCGCCTGCGCCCGATCTGGAAGCCTACGACTACTATCTGCGCGCGCTCTACCTGCGCAACTCGCTGAAGCCGGATGAGCTCCGCCAGGCGCTCGCTTTCTTCGATCGAGCGATCGAACGCTCGCCGACGTTCGCACGTGCGTACGCCGGGAAGGCGAGCGTCGTCGCTCCGGCCATCCTCTTCGGGTACGTACCGCCCGAGGAAGGATTGAGCGAGTTGCGCGCACTCGTGGACCGCGCGCTCGAGCTCGACCCCACGCTGGGCGAGGCGCACGCCGCGCTGGGGATCGTCCGCCTGTTCTGGGACTGGGACTGGGCCGGCGCCGAACGGTCACTGCGCCGCGCGGTCGCACTGAATCCCAGCGACGCCCACGCGCACCATCACCTCGCCAACTACTTCAATGCAATGGCGATGCTCGAGGATGCCATCGCCGCCCGCTCGCGCTCGGCTGAGCTGGATCCGCTGAACCCCCGTACCCTGGCAGTCCTCGCCGCCGATTACCTGAGGGCGGGCGACTACGAGCGTGCGCTGGAACTGTACCGGCGCGTCATGAAGCTCGACCCGGTTCATCCGCTCATCCTCGGCTCCGGGCCGTGGGTGCCGGCCGGGGCGGGCAACGTCTACGAGGCACAGGGTCGTTATCGGGAAGCCGTGGAGGAGTACGCGCGTCTGGCCACGCTGCGCGGCGCGACGCCCGCCGAGGTGGACGCTCTGCACGATGCCTTCGCCCGTGGCGGCATGCCCGCGTTCTGGCGCGTCTGGCTGGAGATGGATCAGCGCCAGATGCCGGACCTCCAGGACCCGCTCCGCAGTGCCAAGCTGTGGCTGCTCGCCGGCGACACCGCGCAGGCGCTCGATTGGCTCGACCGCGCGTTCGAGGAGCGCAACCCCGGCCTCATCCTGCTCGGAAGAGGGCTGCCGTCGTCACTCGACGGCATGACCTGGCATCCGCGGGTCGCGCGGATCATCACGGCGATGAAGCTGCCCCGCTGATCGTCCTGCCTCAGTCCGACGCGGTCACCCGTCTCAATGCACCGGCGCCGCCGACGATCGGCAGCGTGATCGATGTGCCATCCAGATCGACGGTCAGCTCCGTGCCGGGGTCCGGGTGCAGCGTGAAGTCCGCGTCGCTGGAGAAGATCATCACGCCGAGCCGTTCACCCGGCAGGATGTGCTGATCGTCCGGCTGGAGATCGAACGTGACAGTGTAGAAGCGTCCGGGCACGAGCGGCTCGCCGGGCAGCTTCGATGCATAGTTGCCGCCGCGCGTGAGCGACCTGTGATTCTGCGGGTCCGCCCAGCCGCGCGTCACGACACCCGCGCGACTCTCGGTGCCGATCTCCGTCGAGTCGTACGGCAGCTTCACGAGGTAGACGGACAGATTGACCGCGGGCTTGTTCGACGCCAGACGGATCGTCACGCGGGTGGTACCGGAGAGGTGCACGGTGTCGCGGAACGCGGGGAGCGAATACAGCAGCCGATGGGGGCTCGCCGGCGACGCGGCCATGGCATCGGGAGAGACGCGATAGTCATCGACGAGCTGCTCCGTGCCCTGACGACCGGGCGCGGTCAGCGCGAGCGTTCCGATGGCATTGCCGCCACGCGACGGATACACCGTAACGGGTGTGCTGCCCGGCACGGGCCAGTCGGCATACGCGACGGCGGGGGCCGACACGCCGCGCGCTGCGCCCAGCGGCGGCTTTGCATGTGACGGTACGACCATCGCGCGCGGTGATCGATCGATGCCGTTCTCCACGTCGTAGAGGTAATGCGCCCACCAGCGATTCACGAGGTCGGCCGGCGGACCGCTGCCGCCGTGACCGCCCTGATGCAGCCAGATGCGTGCGTCGGGATTCCGCGTCTTGAGCGCTTCCCACATGCGGATCGTGTGCTCGGGCACCACGTTGTAATCGTTGAAGCCGTGCACGAACAGCACCGCGGCACGGACGTTCTTCACGTGCGGCAGCTGATCGCGCACTTCCCAGAACTCGTTGAAGTCGCCCGTCGCGCGATCGCGGTTCTGTGCGAACAGGCCGTCGCGCCACCTGCGGTTGCACGCTTCGCGCATCGCGAGATCGCGATTGCTGTGCACGTAGTCGTACAGGAAATCGATGTCCTCGCCCAGCCAGCCGCCCGGTGAGCGCACCAGACCATTCGAGCGATAGTAGTGGTAATACGATGTGTTCGGCGCGCTCGGAATGATCGCTTCCAGCCCCTTCACGCCGCTGATCGCGGCGGAGATCGGCAGCGTGCCGAGATACGAGCCGCCCATCATGCCGACGCGCCCGTTCGTCCAGTCCGTCGCGCGCACCTCCTCATCGCCAGCCACGGTCGTATACGCCTTCGCACGGCCGTTCAGCCAGTCGATCACGAACTTCGGACCGTTCGTCTCGTAGACGTCGCCGATCGTCGGACAGCCGGTCGACAGCCCCGTCCCGGACTGCTCGGAGACCACGGCGATGAGGCCGCGCGGCACCCATGTCCTGGCCAGGCGGTCACTCAGGTGGCCGACCGGCCCGCTCTGCCGCTCCGACGGCGGCGCAGACGTGCGCGGCGGCGGCTCGACGCCGAGCTCCTGCCGCACGTTCCACAGGTACTCGCGCGGCCCGTTCGTGCCGCCCGCGTACGGCGACGACTGCATGATCACGGGCAGCTTCACGCCGGCGCGCTCCGCAGCGGCCGGCCGCGTCACGTCGACGTGCAGGCGGTCCTTCCTGCCATCGCCGTCCGTGTCGAAGTCCGTCTCGACCCACACGCGCTCGCGGATCCACTGGGTCGTGTCCGCGAGCTCGGCCACGGGCACGAGCATGCCGTTGCGAATGACCGGCCCGATCTTCCCCGTGGTCGCGACCGCGGAGACCGGTGGCGGGTCTGTCGCAGGCGTCTGCGCATGGAGGGCGGTCGGGGTGAGGGCGAGGATGCTAGTGGTTGCCGCGAGCAGTCGGAATGTCATGATCTCTCTCGTGTCGATTACCGGGGGCCCATGATGATGACGTCGCGCAGCCGGGCCGCATGTCCGGTTTCGCCGCCGGATTACGCGGATGGAACAGGACCGCCGGCGTGCAGCAGTGTCGCCCGGCATGGCGAGTGTGTGCGACGACGGATAGCCAGGATACGGCACGTCGGGGGTGCTAGCAACGAAGCCATCGCCCGAGGCCGGATGACCGATTCCATCAATTCACAGCAACATCGAGGAGGCCATGATGATTGCCGCACGCCGGGTCGTCTGTTTCGCTGCCTGCTCCCTCGCGCTGCTGGCCGCCGCGTGCAGCGAGCCGCTGTCCCCGTCGCCCGAGGACGCCGCACTGCTGGTCACGACCAGCGACGTGCAGGTGGCGGTGCCGTTCAAATCGCACTTCTACACGGACCAGATGAGCCTCGTGCCGGACGAGAGTTGCGGCGCGCCGCCCAGACTGCTGAACACGCAGGTCGGCGAGGGTGAGGCCACCCACCTCGGACGATTCTCCATCCGGATCACGTTCTGCCTCGATGCCACGGACATCCTGGACGATGGGCAGCTCACGGAGGGCGAATCGCTGCCGTACGACGATGGCGTCGGCACTCTGATCGCCGCCAACGGCGATGAGCTCCACATCGCGATCGCGGGCGCCGTCGTGCCGAGTAACGCGCCGGGATTCGACTTCGAGTTCGACGATCCGTTCACGTTCACGGGCGGCACCGGCCGCTTCGCCGACGCGAGCGGCGGTGGCACCACGAACAGCTTCGTCAGCCGGCAGGTGCAGCCGACTCGCACGACGCACGGCTGGTCGGGCACGCTGATATTTTCGCACTGAGC
Source organism: Longimicrobiales bacterium (assembly GCA_036374995.1). Taxonomy (GTDB): domain Bacteria; phylum Gemmatimonadota; class Gemmatimonadetes; order Longimicrobiales; family RSA9; genus SH-MAG3. The sequence goes on from DASUSS010000105.1 coordinate 4,266, forward strand.
CCCGAGGGGCATGTCGGACGACCCGGTCCGGATTCACGGACCGGGTCGCCAGACTGGCGGGTGTCCTCGGGAGCCACCGCAGGCGTCACCGCTACCGTCGCAACTCGTACTGCATCGCGACCGCTCCCGAGCCGAGCTCCACGCGGCCGACGAGCTTCAGGTCGATGGGCTTCGTCAACCCGGCGAACAACGTCGGTCCATGGCCCGCCAGCCTGGGGTGCACGATCAGCTCGTACTCGTCGATCAATCCCAGCTCCGCGAGCGCCAGCGGCAGTCTCACGCCTCCCACGGCCAGGCCGTTGCCGGACTCTCGTTTGAGCTGCTGAACGGCGTTCCCCGGATCCCCGCGCACGAGCTCTGCGTTCCAGTCGACCCGGTCCAGGGTGCTCGATACGACGTACTTCCTGGCCGCGTCGATCGTCCGGGCGAACGGCACCATCCACGGTTCCATCCAATCGGGCCTGACTCCCGTCTGCGCCACCGGCCGCCACGCTGCCTCCATCATTTCGTAGGTGACCCGGCCCAGGATGAGGGCATCGGCCCGCGCGATGTTCTCGGCCGCGTGACGATGCAGGTCTTCGTCCGGGACGATTGCGAGATGATCGCAGCACCCGTCCAGCGTGATGTTGATGGAATATCGAAGGGGTCGCATTCGTCCTCTCGCGGCGGAGCCGACGATACTCGACGACTCGGTGTGGTCGGTAAGTGTGTGTTCGTTCCACCGGAATCTGATGCAGCGGATGAGCGTGCGTCCAGGCACCGGTCTGCACCGTGTCCGAAGTCCAGCGCACGCGGTTCACGGCTGTCCGAATCAGTCCTTCGAGGTGTGAAAGTTGCTGCGAACGGCGGCGCCTCACGCCGTCTCAGCTTCCCAAACCTCACAGTCACACATCCCCGGAGGTCCGCCATGAAGCGTCGCTGCGTGCTCGCATCCATGCTCCTGACTGCCGCGCTGGCCGGCTGCGATCAGGCGCTTGCGCCGGATGAGGAGAAGTCTGAGGGGAGGACGGGCGAGCTCCAGAGCGCGCAGGGCGGAGTTCCGGGTCCGCCGCCCGGAGTCCTCATCAATATCCCGAATCTGCCTCCTCAGGCACAGGCTCCGAACCGTCGGCCGCCGCATGCGGGGCCTCCCGGTTTCCTCACCAACGTGATCGATGTGGGGGCGGGCTCGCGATACAGCTGTGCTCTGCGTTCCGACGGAGCGGCGTACTGCTGGGGATCCAATATGCGCGGGCAGCTGGGCGACGGCACGCAGGCGCCGAGCGCCACGCCGGTCGAGGTCCGCGGCCGTCTGGTATTCACGCAACTGGTGGTGGGCGACCTCAACGCCTGCGGCATCGTGGCCACAGGCGAAGCGTACTGCTGGGGCGACAACTCGCTCGGCCAGCTGGGCAGCGGCTCGACCGCATCGTTGAGCCGCGAGCCGGTACCGGTCGCGGGCGGACATCGCTTCGTCCAGATCAGTGTGGGACTGCGCATCACGTGCGGCGTCGCGACGGACGGCGTGACCTATTGCTGGGGAAACAACCAGCAGGGTCAGCTCGGCACCGGTACGATCGGCGGATCGAGCAACGTGCCGGTACCTGTCGTCAACAGCGGTTCCCTCGGCTTCACGCAGGTGAGCGTCGGATTCCTCGTCGTCTGCGGACGCGCCGCGAACGATGTGCACTGCTGGGGCGCACCGAACCTGTTCGGCAACGGCACCACCGGTACGACCACGCCGACGCCCACTCCGGCTGCGGGAGGCGCGAGCCTCGCCGCGGTGGAAGCCGGCAGCCTCTACGTCTGCGGCCTGGACGACGCCGACCTCCCTTCCTGCTGGGGCCAACAGACTTCCGGTGAGCTGGGCAACGGGTCGACGAACACACCGGCGCCGACGCCGACGCCGGTCGTCGGCGGACATCGCTTCGCATCGCTCGATGCGAACAACAACAACATCGTATTCGGCGTGACCTGCGCGGTAACGGACGCCGACGAAGCGTGGTGCTGGGGCAGCAACCAGCACGGCCAGCTGGGCGCGCCGAGCGGCGAGACATGCACGTTTTCGGGCACCACGGTGGACTGCTCGTCCGTGCCCGTTCCGGTGAGCGGTGGTCTGGCATTCGACGGCATCGCCGTCGGCCTCACGCACACCTGCGCAGTCACGCCGGGCGGAAACGCCTACTGTTGGGGTGACAACGGCTCCGGCCAGCTCGGCGACGGCACCACGAACACGAGTGCCACTCCCGTGCAGGTGGTCGGTCTGGATGAGGACCTGAGTGTCGCCTCGATTCTGGTCACGCCGCATCTGCCCCGATTGATCCTGCTCGGGTCGACCGTGCAGTTCACGGCAGAGGTAGTGGATGTCAATGGCGTGCCGCTCTCGCCGCAGCCGACACTCACCTGGATCAGCTCCGACCCCGGCGTAGCGACGGTCGACAACAACGGACTCGCCACGGCGGTCGCGGATGGCGATGCAACGATTCTGGCCAGCGCGCCGGACGGCACGGTCGGACGTGCGGCCATCGAGATACGACTCATCGATCCGGTAACGACGTTCAACCAGGCGTACGTCGGGGCAGGCGCACCGGACGGCGTCATCATGCTCGGCGGACTGCTGTCGGATGAGTTCATGCACGCCGGCACGTTCCCGACGCGACTCCAGATCGACCAGCGGGCGATCACGCCGGACAACGCAACCGTCGGCGGGACTTTCGACCGCCTCCTGCTCGCACGTACGGCGCTCGAGTTCGAAGCGAACCGGCTGCGCACCGTGAGCCCATCCGATCCGCGCATCGGCCGCATGCTCACGCTCGCCGGTTTCACGTACGTGGCGCTCGCGGAGAACTTTTGCTCGGGCGTACCGCTCGACGATCCCGATGTCGGGCTGACGACTCAGGACCTGTTCGCCCTGGCGCAGACCCGATTCGACGAAGCACTCACGGCACCGATCGATGCCACGCACGCGGACGCTGCACGGGTCGGTGCGGCCCGGTCGGCGCTCGGTGCAGGCGACCTCAGCGCCGCGTCCGCGATGGCAGCCATGGTCCCGATGGGTTTCGTGCTGAACACATTGCATTCCAACAATTCGAGTGAGTGGAATGGTGTCGTCGCGGTCACCACCCTCACCCCACGCTTCTCGCTGGCTCATCTGGAGGGCGGAAACGGGCTGCCGTTCCGTTCGACCGACCCACGCGTACCATGGATGAGCGCGGGCATCGGACAGGATGGGATCACACCATTTTTCAGGCAGCTGAAGTATCCTGACGCAACATCACCCATGCCACTGGCGACATGGATCGAGGCACGCCTCATCCTGGCGGAGGCGGCACTGCCGTCGAATCCCGCGGCGTTCCTCACCTTCCTGAACGAGCCGCGCGCAGCGGCAGGACTTGCACCACTGGCGGATCCGGGCACGGCTGCCGGTCGTGTCGATCTCCTTTTCAGGGAGCGGGCGTTCTGGCTGTTCGCGACGGGCCACCGGCTCGGCGACCTGAGACGGCTCATCGGATCGTACGGCGGGTCCGCCAGTGCGCTGTTCCCCGTCGGACCGCATCACAAGATCGGCAGCTACGGAACCGACGTGAATCTGCCCGTGCCGGCCTCCGCCCGCGGGCCGGGGTACTCGGGCTGTCCTCGCACGCTCTGAGCACGCGAGCGCCAAACGGCCAGAACGCATGAGAGGAGCGGCCGCCGCGATGACGCGAGCGGCCGCTTCAGTTCTGCTGACGCGATGAACCCCACATCGCGGGTCGAATATGTTGGACGACCGGCGGATCAGGGCGCCGGCGGCACACTGACATGGCGGCCGAAGAACAGCGCGTTGAGGAACAGCCGGTTCGTGCCATACCAGTAGCCGCGAAACGTCGGGTTGTCGAGCAGCAGGATGACGCTGCCGCGCCCGAGCTGGTCGACAATGACGGAAGGCGAGCCGCGCAGGCGCTCCAGGTTGCGCGCGGAGACGTAGCCGCTGAGGCGCGGCTCGTCAGTCAGCCGCGCGACGGTGCTGTACGGGTTGCGGCTGGGCGCGAGCAGAATGGAATGGTCGCGCCAGACGGGCAGCTCGCGGCGGTGGTAGCCGAAGCCGAGCGGATGCGTCGTGTCGAGGTCGGCGAGCCAGATCGAGCCGCCGATCGCCTGCGCGCCGCGGATCGCGTCCGCATCCGCAAAGTCGCGACGGCCGTGCTCGATCGGATCGGCGGAATCGGCTGACTCCGTGTTCGGCGTCAGCTCGTTCGCGACCGCCCACTGCGCGGCAGTCCGCAGGGCGATGAGCGTACCGCCCGCGCGCAGCCAGCGCCGCAGATCGTCGAGGCGCGCGCCACTGATCGTGCCGTAGTTGCCGGACGGCAGCACAATGACATCGTAGCGCGACAGGTCCGCCCCACCGAAGTCTGCGAGGTCGACCTTCGTCATCGGGATCGCGAACTTCGTGTCCAGCAGGTGCCAGAGCTGGCCCGCCTCGTACGCCGACACGCCATCGCCGATCGGCATCAGCACCCGCGGCTCGGTGAGCGGACGGAAGCTGCCGCTGCCGAGATCCGCGCCGCTCGCGGAGTATCCCGTGGCCGTGCTCTGGACTCGGACACCCGCCTGCCGCGCCGCTTCCTGCACCAGTTCGTGC
>DASUSS010000106.1:0-36115 GCA_036374995.1 Longimicrobiales bacterium
CTCCCCGGTGCAGACGATGCCATCGTGCGACCAGACCGGAACTCCAGCCATCGCATTGGACGGCTTCCGCCACTTCCGCTCCTCGATCATCCCGGGATCGGCTTCCAGGATCAGCGCGCGCATGCGGGCCAGCATCTCCTCACGCCAATCCCGTGTGGACCTGGACGCGCCCTGACCGATTGCGCGCGCTTCGCGGGCCGGCTTCGACTTCCTCTCGGCTCTTGCCATGGGTCACGCTCCCACCTGTGAGCGTCGCCCCTCTCGCCGTCGCGTCACATACGGCAGCACGAACAGGTACAGACCCGTGAACAGCAGCAGGAAGAGCGGAAGCAGCGGTGAGTAGGTCACCAGCGCCGGCGGCTGCTGCCCCCCGCGCACAGCCAGTGCGACGAAGTTGGCGATCACGGTCAGCGTGAATGCAATCGCCAGCCAGCGGTGCGTCTGCCGAATCCAGTCGTTCCAGTTCATGAGATCCTCGCGAGCAGGTCGATGAGCTTCCCTCCCATCATCTTCCATCCGTAGCGCGCACCGCCGGACTCCCGCTTCTGCTCCGCCGTGAACCCGGACTGCACGATCGTCAGGCGCGTGCCCGACCCGGTCGGCGTGAGCGTGAACGTCACGACGGTGTCCAGGAAGGGGACGGTCCACGTGTAGCTGAGCTTCCGGTGCGGTTCGATCTCCAGGAGCCGGCAATTCACAGTGCCGTCCCACCCGGGATACGCCTGCGTCCTGAACGTGAACTCCGCCCCCGACTCGAGCCTGAAGTCCAGGACGGGCAGGAGCCACTCCGCGAGCAGCTCGGGCTCGGTGAGCGCGCGCCAGACCGTCTCCGGCGCGTGCTCCAGCTCGAGCTCGAACGCGATCGTCTCGATCTGCGATGGGGCGGTCCGGTCGGTGATCGTCATCGGTCCATCTTTTCCAGTAGCTGTTCCAGGCGATCGATGTGATCCAGCCAGAACGCGCGGTAGTGCGCGATCCAGTCGATGAGCGGCTTCAGCCCGCGCGGGGCTACCCGATAGTAGACGAGGCGCCCCTCCCGCCTGCCGTCCACCAGCCCCGCCTCCTTCAGGACGGCGAGGTGCTGCGAGACCGCCGGCTGCGAGATGTCGAAGCGCGCCGTCAGATCCTTCACCGCCGCTTCGCCTCGCGTCAGCGACTCGAAGATCCCCCGGCGACTGGGATCGGCCAGCGCCTGGAAGACCTTGTTCTCGACGGCAACCGCGCTCCGCATGGCCTATCAATAAGTCATTACTTATGCGTTGTCAAGTCCGAATGTGGCGCCGGGCGACGCGGCAGCCCATCCCGGTCGAGCGTCGGGCCGTGGCCGGTGAGCGCGTCTGCAATGGCAGCAGCCTCGATCGTCGTCGCGGCAGGATGGCTTCGGATCGTGCGGGAACCCGGATGACGTTGGGGTGCCGCCCCGCAATCCGTCCTTTCTGTCGCAAGACACGACATTGTGGAGGGCGGCGTTTTATTGCAGTGTCGCGATCGATGACGCCGCTGCGACATTCCTCGAGCGCACGGGGGGAGAGCGGATGGGCTGCTGCATCCTGGATCTACGGGAGATCGACCGGACGCAGGTCTCGGTGGCTGGCGGCAAGGCTGCGCACCTGGGGGAGCTTTCGCGGATCGAAGGTGTCCGCGTGCCGGCTGGCTTCTGTGTGACGACGGACGCGTTCCAGCGGATCATGGCCGAAGCGCGGTCGATCGACGATCGGCTCGACCGGATGTCGCGCCTGAAGCCGGACGACGGCGAGGCGATCCGCGTGCTCAGCGCGGAGATCCGTCGGACTGTCGAAGGGATCGCCATCCCCGCCGATCTGGCCGCGGCGATCATCCACGCGCTCGGCCGGCTCGGGGAGCATGCCGGCTACGCCGTCCGATCCAGTGCGACGGCAGAGGACTCACCGACGGCGTCGTTCGCGGGACAGCAGGACACATATCTGAATGTCATCGGGCCGGAGGCGATCCTCCGGCACGTCAGCCGGTGCTGGGCCTCGCTCTTCACGGAGCGGGCCGTGACCTATCGCCTGCGGAACGGCCTGGACCACGGGAAAGTCAGCATGGCTGTGGTCGTGCAGCAGATGGTCGTGCCGGAGGCGGCGGGCGTCCTTTTCACAGCCGACCCCGTCACAGGCCATCGAAAGGTCGCATCCGTCGAGGCCGGCTTCGGGCTCGGCGAGGCCGTGGTCTCCGGTCTCGCGAACGCGGATGTCTTCAAGGTGCGCGGGGACGAGATCATCTCGAGGTCGATCGCCACCAAGCAGCTGGCCATCCGTGCCTCGCCGGCAGGCGGGACGCAGGAACAGGCAATCGAGCCGGGGCGGCGGGAGCAGCCCTCGCTGTCGGACGCGCAGATCCTGCGGCTCGTGCAGCTGGGCCGGCGGATCGAGGCGCACTTCGGCCGCCCGCTGGACATCGAGTGGTGCCTGCTCGACGACGACTTCCTCATCGTCCAGAGCCGACCGATCACCACGCTGTTCCCCGTTCCTGCGGTCGACGACGGGGAGAACCACGTGTACGTGTCGGTCGGTCATGGGCAGATGATGACCGAGCCCATGAAGCCCCTGGGGCTCTCCCTGTGGAAGTTGACGACGCCGCGGCCCATGTACGAGGCGGGCGGGAGACTGTTCGTCGACGTCACCCGGGCACTCGCTTCCCCCGCGAGCCGCAAGGGCCTCCTGGAGGTCATGGGTAAATCCGATCCGCTGATACGGGACGCGCTGGAGACCATCGCCGCCCGCGGCGACTTCGTCCCATCGCTCCCGGACGAGATTCCCGCCGGGGCGCCGGCGGGCGGTGCGACTGCTGCGATCGAGACCGATCCGGCCATCGTGACCGGGCTGATCGCGCGCAGCGAGGCCTCCATCGCCGCGTTGAAGCGCGACATCCGGACGAAGTCCGGACCGTCGCTCCTCGACTTCATCCTGTCGGACATCCAGGAGCTGAAGCGGATCCTGTTCGATCCCGAAAGCCATCGGGCGATCATGGCGGGGATGGAGGCGATGTGGTGGCTCAACGAGCAGCTGCAGACGTGGCTGGGCGAAAGGAACGCGGCCGACAGACTCACGCAGTCCGTCCCGCACAATGTCACGTCGGAAATGGGGCTGGCGCTCCTGGATGTAGCGGACGTCATCCGGCCGCATCCGGACGTGGTGGCATTTCTTCAGCACGTCGAGGAGGAGGACTTCCTGGATGAGCTACCCGGCTACGCGGGCGGGCAGGAGGCGCGAGACGCGATCCGGGCCTGGCTCGACAGGTACGGCATGCGCTGCGTCGGCGAGATCGACATCACCCGCCCGCGCTGGAGCGAGCGTCCCACGACGCTCGTGCCCCTGATCCTCGGCAACATCAGGAACTTCGAACCGGGCGCCGGCAAGCGGCGCTTCGAGCAGGGTCGTGAGGAGGCCCGGAGGAAGGAGCAGGAGCTGCTCGAGCGCCTGCGCGCGCTGCCGGACGGCGAGCAGAAGGCCGAAGAGGTCAGGCGGATGATCGACCGGGTGCGGACTTTCAGCGGCTACCGCGAGTATCCGAAGTACGGCATGGTCAGCCGATACTTCGTCTACAAGCAGGCGATGCTGGAAGAAGCCGAGTGCCTCGTGCAGCGCGATGTGCTACGTGAGAAGGAAGACATCTTCTATCTCACCTTCCAGGAGCTCCACGACGTGGTGCGCACGAACCGTGTGGACGACCGGCTCATCCGCGAGCGCAGGGACGCGTTCACGTCGTATCAGGCGCTCACGCCGCCCCGGGTGCTCACGTCGGATGGCGAGGTCATCGCCGGAGCATACCGACGTGACGATCCGCCGGCGGGCGCGCTGGTCGGCCTGCCGGTTTCCGCCGGGACCGTCGAGGGACGGGCCCGCGTCATCCTGGACATCGGGGAGGCCGATCTCGAAGCGGGCGACATCCTGGTTACCACGGGCACCGATCCCAGCTGGACGCCGCTGTTCGTCGCCATCAAGGGCATGGTGACGGAAGTCGGCGGACTGATGACGCATGGCGCGGTGATCGCACGCGAGTACGGCTTGCCGGCCGTCGTCGGGGTGGAGAATGCCACCCGCCTGATCGGCAATGGTCAGCGGATTCGCGTGCATGGAACGGAGGGGTATGTCGAGATCCTGCCGTAGCGGACCGGCCCGATATCGGGTGGCAGGGAGTAGTCGGTTTCGACGGCGCGGGCCAGTAACGAACACGAAAGGAGAGTGACTTGCAGATCGGAATCATCGGCGCTGGAAGCATGGGCGGGATACTCGCGCGCCACCTCGCCGGGCTCGGCCATCACGTCTCGATTGCGAACTCGAGAAGCCCTGAGAGCTTGACCTCGTTGGCCGCCGAGCTCGGCGTGACGTCCGCTTCCGTCGTCGACACCGTCCAGGCCGCAGAAGTCGTCTTCCTTGCGATTCCAACGAAGGCCGTCGTCGATCTTCCCCGGGGGCTGTTTGCCGACGTGCCGGGCACCATCGTAATCGATCTGGGCAACTATCACCCCGAGCTTCGCGATGGCCCCATCGAAGCCATGGACCGGGGCATGCCCGACAGCCAGTGGGTCGCGCAGCAGATCGGGCATCCCGTGATCAAGGCGTTCAACAACATCCTGGCCACGAGCCTGCTCGAGAAGGGCGTTCCCGGCGGAACCATGGGACGGATTGCACTCTCCGTCTATGGTGATTCGTCCCGCGACCGGGCAACGGTGCTCCGCCTGATCGACGATGTCGGCTTCGAGCCGGTCGATGGTGGAGCTCTCGACGACTCCTGGCGGCAGCAACCCGGAACGCCCGCCTACTGCCGCGATCTCGATGCCGCCGCTCTGCGGCGCGCTCTCGCCGAAGCCGATCGGAGCCGCATCGCAGAATACCGCGCCGAACAGGAGGCTCGCATCAGGAGGTCGTTGTACGCATGACGACCGATACCCGGGAGAATCGTCCTCCGGAAGCAGCGCCTGCACGATTGAAGTACGCGGAGGCGGCAACCTGCATCGCGGCGACGTGGCAGGGTTCCACAGCTAGAAGAACAACCCTGACAACGCGATAGCTGACGAAAAAACGGCTTTCCGCACCCCAACCTTCCAGGGGTAGCGCGAAAGCCGTTCTCTCCCAGCACCTGTCATGGTCGCAGTAGGACTCGAACCTACGACCTCACGGATGTGAACCGTGCGCTCTAACCAGCTGAGCTATGCGACCGACTGAAGAGGGAGACCCCGCGACACGCCCGGCGAGAGCCCCCTCTCCCCGAACCGCCTCGCTGTGTCTCCCTCGAACCAGTACCCCCACGGGGAATCGAACCCCGGTTTTCGCGCTGAGAACGCGACGTCCTGGGCCACTAGACGATGGGGGCGAATCCCCCGCAGATACACTCCGCGGAGCCGCTAAATCTACGGAAACCACCCCTCCGGTCAACCCCCGCCCGGTATCACCCGCAGTCAGCTCCCGCACTCAGCTCCCGCAGTTCATCACCCCGCAGTTCATCACCCGCAGTTCATCACCCGCAGTTCATCACCCGCAGTTCATCACCCGCAGTTCATCACCCGCAGTTTATCACCCGCAGTTCATCACCCCGCCGTTGAAACCTCACCGCCCTCTCATGGCCTTCGGTTATTCACCCCCACTTCCCTCAACCCCGGAGGTCTCGACCATGCGAACTCCCCGACTGCTCCCGCTCGCCTGTCTCGCCCTCGCCTGCACGCCGGACACGGACGGCACCTCGCTCGATGCGGTTCAGCTGACCGCGCCGGTGTTCGAGGTGCGGACGGACCACTTCATGACGCACGCGACCGGATCGGAGGAGGTCCCGCCGAACGCTTCGCAGGCGCAGGGCGAGGCGCAGTTCCGGCTGAGCGCGGACGGCTCGACGCTGCACTACCGGCTGATCGTGGCGAACATCGAGAACGTTCTGATGTCGCACATCCACCTCGCGCCGGCCGGCGCGAACGGCGGCATCGTCGTGTGGCTGTACCCGTCGGCGCCGCCCGCGCAGCTGATCCCGGGCCGGTTCCAGGGTGTGCTGGCGGACGGCGAGATCACGGCGGATGATCTGGTGAACGCGCTCGCGGGCGCGGAGCTGGAGGACCTGCTCGACGAGATCCGGGCGGGCAATGCGTACGTGAACGTGCACACGTCGCAGTTCCCGCCGGGCGAGATCCGCGGGCAGCTGCACTGAACACGTTGCGCGGGCGCGTCGTTGCGTGCGCACCCGTCGTGGTGTACGCGCAACGGCGCCCGTGTCTATGTGCTTGCAAACCCGAAACTTGACGCGCCGCGCAGTTTGGCCCATCTATTGTACTAATCGCCCTCAGGCGTATCCGCTTCTCTTAACACGACAAGACGCAACGCTCCGGGACCGGTGCCGGCCTCCTGCCGCCCATCGTCCCCGGACTGGCCGCGAAGGAGCGAGCCATCCGCCGACCGAAGCACGGGCTCGGACGCCGCCGGATCCTTTTCCTGTCTCTGGTACCGGCGTTCCTGCTCGCACCGGACATCCCGCGGGTCGAGGCACAGCAGCCGATGAAGCGACCGGCACCGTGGAGTGGCACCGTCACTCCGCCGGTCTCGATCATGGGTCTGGAGGATGCCCGTCCGTACATGCCGCTGGAGCTGAGCCGCGCCTGGCTCGGGAAGGTGGAATCGGTACGGGTGCGTCGTGACCAGCTGGCGGCGGAGGGCCGGCTCTACGGGGTGCCGTCCGATGTGCTCGCCCAGCGCGGTGCCGCGCTGTCCGGCCGGCTGCGTATCCCGATCATCCCCGTCCACTATGCCGACGTCGCGCTGCCGTTCTCGACCGACGTGCTCGAGCAGCGGCTGTTCGGCCAGAGTGCTGGCGACACGGTCTCCTTCTCCGATTACTGGACGGAAGTCTCCGGCGGCCTGCTGAAGGTCGAGGGGGAGATTGCGCCGTGGGTCACGACGACGCGGCCCGCTCGCTACTATCTCGACCCCGAGCAGCACGGCTGGTCGAGCTTCGGCCGCATCACGGAGCTGCGCGAGGAAGTGCTGACCGCGGCGCTCGACCGTCTCGACTTCAGCCAGTTCGACAACGATGGGCCGGACGGCATCCCGAATTCCGGCGATGACGACGGCTACGTCGATTTCATTGCCATCGTCTATGCGGTCAGCTGTCCGGGCGATGGCCGTGCGGGCGGCATCTGGCCGCACCGCGCGGCGATGCCGCCGTTCGAGACGCGCTCGATCGGTGCGAGCGGGGAGCCGATCCGGATCGCGGACTACGTCGTGCTCCCTGTCATCGACCCGATGACGTGCGGCCCGATGCGAATCGGCGTGCTCGCGCACGAGACGGGTCACGCGCTGGGTCTGCCGGACCTGTACGACTATGACGGCTCGTCGCAGGGCATCGGTGCCTGGGGCCTGATGGGTACGGGCAGTCACGCGACCATGCATTCGCCCGCACACCTCGGCGCATGGGAGAAGGAACAGCTCGGCTGGGTAACCGTGGACTCGGTGAGCGGCGCGGACTCGACGATCGTGCTGCGGCCCGTGCAGCAGAGTCGCACGGTCTATCGCGTGCAGGGCGACGGCAGTGATTACCTGCTGCTCGAGAATCGTCAGCGGATCGGCTCCGACCGGTTCCTCTCCGGCAGTGGCCTGCTCGTGTGGCACATCGATCCGGAGCGTGCCGAGCTGGGTGCGTGGAACAGCGATGAGCGGCGCGCCGCCGTGGGCATCATCGAGGCGGACGGTCGCAACGATCTCGGGCGCGGCCGGCGCGCGGACTCCGGTGATCCGTTCCCCGGTCGCACGCAGCGAAGCACGTTCAGCACGGAGGTCGCCGGCGGTGTCCAGCTGACGGGGATCGAGCTGGAGGAGGGCATTCTACGCGCACAACTGAAGACGCACGTGCAGCATCGCGCGCTCGTCGCCTCGCCCGAAGTGCTGCGGATGACGGCGCTCGCCGGTGCCGACGCCGTGCGTCAGCGGGTGAGCGTGCGGCGCACCGGCCGGGACGCGATCGACTGGACCCCGGTCACGACGGCGTCGTGGCTCGAGGGCCAGCGCGATGAGGATGCTCTCGTCATCACGGCCGAGCCGGACGGTCTCGCTGCCGGCACGTACACCGACACGATCGACATCCGCGATGTGAGCAGGACCACGCTCGCGCAGGTGATCGTGAGCTTCTACGTCGCGGCACCGGGCGTCGGTCAGATCATTGCCACGGAATTGCCGTGGAGCTGGGGCGTGTCGGTGAGCGCGGGGCGCATTCTCCAGGCGAGCTACGGCTGGGATCAGCTCGGTCTGCGGCCGCGCCCGCGCGTGCTGTCGCTGCGCGAGGGGTCATCCCATCCGGAAACACTCGCGCGTCTCGCCGCGGATGCGCTCTACGCGCCGATCGTCGATCCGCGCGATGGCGCCACGTTCGTGCTGGCACACGCGCGTGACGGCAATTACCTGTACCGTCTCGGCGGAAGCGGCGATGCGCGCATCGTCGCATCGCGGATCGGCAGGGAGCCCGCGTACGGTGCGGCGATCCTGCCCGATGGCAGCATAGCCGTCGCGGAGTGGAGTGGTGCGATCAGCCGCGTGAGCCGCGATGGGGATGTGCAGCCCTGGATGAACGTCGGCTACAACATCTACCAGATCGCGACCGATCCCCACGGCAACCTGTTCGCCGCGACGTATACGGGTGATGTGCTGCGCGTCGCGCCCGATGGATCGCGTCGGCTGATCGAGACCGGTTTCGGTCCGGGCCGCCTCGTCGCCGTGACGGCGACGCAGGACGGTGCGGTGCTCGCCGCCGAGCGCGGGGGTCACGGCCGCATCCTGCGGATCGCGGCCGACGGCACGCGTGAAGTCGTCTACTGGAGTCCCGGCTCGAGGTTCTACGGTCTGGCCGCCGACGCCACGTTCCTGTTCGCGCTCGACCTCACGGGTCGTCAGCTGCTACGCATCCCGCTGCCGGCCGGGGCTCCCGCCATTCTCGCCAGCGGCAACTGAGCTCAGCCGATGTAGAGCAGGAACAGCGCGCCTGCTGCCCAGCAGTAGTATGCGAACATGTGGAAGTTCTGTCGCCGCAGCAGCGCGACGAACAGCGTGATCGCGAGGACTCCGCTCACTCCTGCAGCGATCCCGCCCGCCAGCAGCGGCACTGCCCCGACCGCGGCGCCCTCGGCGCCGACATCCGGGACCTTCAGCACGGCCGCGCCGAGGATCGCCGGGATCGACATCAGGAACGAGAACTCGGCCGCCGCGACCGGATCCACCCGCCGCCACATCCCGGTGATCACCGTGCTGCCCGAACGCGAGATCCCGGGCAGAATCGCCACCGACTGGGCAATGCCCATGAGCACCGCACCGCTCCAGGTCGGCTCCATCTTCCACTCGGGCCGCGCGGTCGTTCGCGCGACGAGCATCAGCACGGCCTCGACCGCGAGCACTGCGACGAACGGGATGATCGTGCCGGCGAGCAGAGCGATGATCGCCGCAACCAGGATCGGCAGCCAGTCGAATGGGAACGCGTGACGTCCGTCATCACGCACCCAGCGGCTGCTCCACACGAAGCTGCCCGTGACCAGGATCATCGTCCCGGCAAACACCGGATCATCGAAGCGGGCCTCGAACCAGTCCTCGAACAGCACGCCCATGAGTCCTGCGGGAATCGTCGCGACCAGCAGCTTCAGCACGTACGGCCACGTGCTCTGCTCCTCGAGGCCGCAGCAGCCGCGGATAAGGGTCCAGATCCTGAGGCGGTAGACGAACAGCACGGAGACCAGTGTGGCAACGTGGACCGCGACCTCGAACAGGATGCCCGGTACCTGGAGCCCGAGGACGGCACCGCCCATCACCAGATGCCCCGAGCTCGATACCGGGAAGAATTCGGTCAGACCCTGCACGATCCCGAGCACCACGGCTTCCCACCACGACATCGCCGATCCTCCAGCAAGAAAAAAGGGCCATCGGGCCCTGACTCACATGCGCGCCGCGACGCCCCAGGCGAGCAGCGGGATCATGATCTCGTGGTGTCCCGTGATCTGATATCCCCGCCCGCCGCCCGACCGAGTCGGCCGCTCGACCACGTTCACGCGCGGCCGGTAGTGCCGCACCATGTCGAAGTCGGCCGCAACGAATGCACGAGGCGCGCCGTCGTGGACGTTGCGCGAGATCGTGAGCGCCTTGAGGAAGACTTCGGGCATGATGACCGCCGAGCCGATGTTCAGCACGACGCCGCCCTCGAGCTGCGGCAGGATCCCGGCGAGGCGGCGGAAGTCGGTCATGCTCGTGGCACCGATCGCGGCGCCGTCGGCGGCCGGATGCTGATGGATGATTTCCGCGCCGAGTGCGGCGTGGACGGTGAAGCCGATGCCGAGCCGGCGTGCGCCGAGCAGTAGCGAGAGATCCGGATTGGCGAGTGACGGCGCCTGCTCGAGTGCGATGGCCAGCGACTCGCCCAGACCCAGGCCCTGCTCGTGCCCGCGGCGGATCGCATCGTTCATCTCGCGACCCGTCTCCTCGGCCATGCCGAAGCTCCCGTCCTTCAGCCCCGCCTCCACATCCTCGCTCGTGCCGCCCCAGCGGGTGACCTCGTAGTCGTGGATCACGGCGGAGCCGTTCGACGCGAAGTGCGTGATCACGCCGCGCCGCGCGAGATCGATCAGCACCGGTGTGAGCCCGGTCTTCACGACGTGGCCGCCCAGCATGCACACGACGCCGCGGCCGTTCCGTGCCGCATCGACCAGCGCGTCGATCACGGCCAGGAAGCTGCGCGCCTCCAGAATGTGCGGGAGTGACTCGAGGAACGTCAGGAAATCACGACGATCGTCCGGCGGCCGCGCGAAGTCCGTCGCCGCCACCTTGTTCGGCCGCAGCGACAACGGCACCGTCCGGATCAGACTCGGATCGATGCCGTCGCTCACGTGAGGAGGGTCACGCTCGAGGGATCAGCGATTCGCGGCGACGTGCTTCTCGCCCGGCGTGTACTGCTCCAGCTGAAGCTGCATCGTGCCGATCGACATCTTCGTCTTCACGAGCACGATCAATCGGCGCTCGTCATCGGTGTAGTAGACTTCCGCCTGGCCGCCATCGCTGAACAGTCCGCTCGTGCGGATGATCGGACGCACCACGATCGTGTTGAACGTGCCGGCCGGCACCTTCACCTGCTCCCGCCGCAGCACGCGCAGCACCACCGGATTGCCGTCATCCTTGAAGTACCGGCGGAACTCATACGTCCTGCCGATCTCGAACGGCAGTGTGCGCGACCAGTAGAGGAACGACACGTCATCGAGCGGCAGCTCGGACGCGAGTCGCCCCGAGTCGACCTTCTCCACTCGTCGCCACACGCGCTCCGCCGGATAGAAGTCCAGCGTGCGCAGCCGCTCGTACGTCGACTGATTCAGATCCTGCTTGAACCGGTGCGAGTAGAGATCCTGCACGTCCAGCCACGACTCCTGGAGGTCGTTCATGCTCCAGCCGAGTGCGCCGCCCTTCATGTGAAACGCGAGATGATACGACGGATAGCCACGAATGCGCTCGACCGCCTTCACCTCGGTGAACGCGTTGCCGCGCTTGCCCAGGATCCCGTACGTGATGCGGTAATTCAACCGCTCGCCCGGACCGAACGGCACGACCGCCACCGCATCGGAGGTGGGCTGCGTGCCCGGCTCCTGCGCGCTCACGCCTGACCCCAGGGTCAGAAGAACTGCGGCTGTGATCGTTCTGTTCATCGCTCTCCTCAGTCGTTCTCTGCGCGGGCGGCGGCCTCCGTGATCGACTCCTGTTCCGCCGCATTCGGAGTGCCGGCCACTTCCTGCTCCGTTGCCGGACCGCTCCGCCCCCTGCGGCCGCGGCCACCCCGCCGGCCTCCGCGGCGCCGTCGCTTCCTGGCGCCAGCGCCTTCCGCTGCCTCCTCGGCCGACGCCCCGTCGTCGGCTCCTTCCACTGCCGGCCCGGCCGGCGCACCGTCGTCCGGGCTTTCCGCTGCCAGCCCGGCCAGGGCTCCGTCGTCCGATCCTGTCGTGGAGACGCGCGCCTCCGCCCCTTCCACGGCCGCCGTCTCGCCGGCCGCTCCGGCCGACCCCTGGCCGCTCCTCCGCCGGCGACGGCGCTTCCGCTTCGGCCGCTCGCCCGGCTCCTGCGCCGGTTCGGCAGCCGTCCCGGCCGCCTGCGCCTCGACCAACCGCTCCTCGGGCGCGGCTTCCGCCGACGCGGCGGGCTCGCGGCGCGGCTTCCTGCGGGCCCCCTCCTGCTTCGGCTCGCGCCGTCCCGGCCGGGCTCCGGCACCACTCTTTTCCTGGGTACGCTGGCGGGCTCCCCCGCGTTCCCCGTCCGGCCCCGCCCCATTGGAGGGCCGCCGCGTCGGATCCCGGCGCTCCGCCGACTGCCGGCCGGTCCGGGTCCGCGCCCCGTTCGGACGCGGCGCACTGCTCCGCGCCCGCGCCGCCGCCCGCTCGCGACTCCGGCTCGCGGTCGCCGCGATCCGGTCCAGCTCATCTACCCCGGCGAGCCCCTCCGGCTCCCTGCCCGCCGCCATTGCCCGCACCTGCATGGCCGCGGAAAACGCCCGCTCCCGCGTGGGACGCTGCAGCCGGTCGCGGCGATCGTCGACATCCACCACATCGACCCGCCGCGCGTGCGGCAGCACGGCTCCCAGCAGTTCCGCGTGGCACGCCCAGCCGCCGTATCGCATCAGGCGCCGGCCCGCACGCTCCTCGATCGCACGCTTGACCGCATGGAGCCGGTACGCGCGGAAGCCGTCGAACGGCGTGACCACTCCCTCCGGCCACTTCTGCCGCCGCGCGAACCACGACGCCAGGGCGCGGGCCAGGCGGCGCGCGCGCTGCTCCCGCACGGAGCTCACCTTGTTGCCCACCGCCACGTCCGCACCCGCCTCGAGCCGCTTGATCAGCGGCACCAGATCGTCCGGCTCGTCCGAGAAGTCGGCCTGGAGCGTGACGATCGCGTCGCGTTTTGGGTACTCCGATCGGCGCACGGCCTCCCGCAGCAGCAGCTCGAGACTGGCCGCATAGCCCTGCCGCGTGCCGCTGCGGATGACGGTGAGCGGGAGGACGCGCGTGTACGGCTCGAGAACGTCGGGTGTCTTGTCGGTGGAGGCGTCGTCGGCGACGAGCAGCTGGTAGTCACGGGGAAAATCCGTGAGCACCTGTCTCAGCTTCCAGAGAACGACTCCGACCGTCTGTTGCTCGTTGTGTGTCGGGATGCAGATGTAAATCAAACGTCAGCCTTTGGCGATCGTGTCCTGATCCAGCCGGAATTCAAAGCTAGGGATACACCCCGGGGCGGGAAAAGGCCCGTAGTCCGGAACTATACCTCGGTGGGGTTTTCGGGTTCCTCGTGCCGGAGCACGATCGGGGGTCTGCGCCAGCGGCGGTGGTGCCATACGTACTGCTCGGGGTGGGCGCGGACGGCGGCCTCGAGGCGGCGCGTGAACGTCTCGGTGAGGCGGAGCACGTCGAGGTCCATGTCGCCGGTGCGCTCGACGTGGATCGGCTCGAGCGTGATCTGGTAGGTGTCGTCGGGTGCACGAAGGGGGATGGACAGGAGCATGGGCGCGCCGGTGCGGAGCGCCATCACGGCGGGTCCGCGGTAGGTCGATGCGGGGCGGCCGAAGAAGGGTACCCAGAGGCCGGAGCGGCCGGCGTGCTGGTCGGCCGCGAACGCGACCGCGTGCCCGGCGCGAAGCGCGTGCAGCGCGAGCCGATTCGCGCGCTGGAAGTCGATGACGCCGACACCGAGCCGCTCGCGGGCGGACAGCACGCGCTCGTAGAAGAGCGGGTTGCCCGCGCGCTTCGCGATGACGTCCACGGGATACCCGCGCGCCGCCATCAGGGCCGCGCCGATCTCCCAGTTGCCGAGGTGTCCGGCCACGACGACGACGCCCCGCCCGACGTCGAACGCGGCGCGCGCGACCTCCTCGTTGACGGCGCGCGTGCGTGCGATGAGCTCCTCGCGCGAGATCGTCGCGAGCCGCAGCATCATCATCGTCTCGCGACCGAGGTGCGCGTACGACTCGCGCGCGATCCGGCTGCGCCACTGCTCCGTCTGCTGCGGAAACGCGATGCGCAGGTTGCGCTCGACGACCGCGCGCCGGATGTGCAGCAGATGGCCGAGCCGCCCCAGGGCCGCGCCGACACTCGCCGCGCGCTCATCGCTGAGCCGCTCGCTCGCCGCGAGGACCGTGCGGAACGCGCCGTACTCGAGCCGGTGCCGGAAGCGCACGCGGTCGCGTGCGAGCAGCTCCCGCGCGGATTCACTCATGCGCGGCCGACGCTTCCTTCAGCGACAGCGCGCGCTCCACCTTCTCGATCACGGCACGGGCATCGATCCGTTCCATGCGACCGAGCTTCGGCGTCGCGTTCGACGGATCCGGCGCTTCGCCGGGCTCCGTGTACGCGTCGACCCACAGATCCTCGTACGCGCGGTACGGCCCCACGCGCCACGGGTTCGTGTGACCGAACAGCCCGACCACCGGCGTCTCGAGCGCGCGCGCGATGTGCAGCGGGCCCGTGTCCGGCGCCACGATCGCTGCACACGCGTCCAGGATCCAGATCAGGCGACGCACGCCATCGCCCATCATCCAGAGCGGCCTCACGGCGGCGTTCTCCTCGATCAGGCGCGCCGCGCTCACCTCCCGCTCACCCGGACCGCCGACCAGTACCGCACGCGCACCGAGGTCGTGCTCGATCGCGTTCACAACGTCGACGTACCGCTCCGCCGGCCAGTCCTTCTTCACATTCGCGGACGCGGGAACGAGCGCGACCGCACGACGCCCCTCCAGGCGCTGGATGAAGCGGCGCTGCTCCTCACGCTCATCCGCCGTGATCACCAGCCGCCACTCGAGCGGGAAGGGGTCCACGCCGAGCACGTCCGCAAACTCCAGGAACATGTCCTGCGTGTGCCGGCGCGGCCGCGCTGGCAGGTGCCGGTTCCCCGCGAGCCACACCCCGTCGCGCGCGCGGTCGCGACCGAACGTCCACCGCTCGCGGGCGCGGGAGAACAGCGTCGCGAAGATGCTCTTGAAGTAGATGTTGAAGTCGAGCGCGACATCGAACCGCTCGCGCGCCAGACGCCGCGCCAGGGCGAGCACGCCCGCAGCGCCACGCTTCTTCTCGTAGATGATGACGTCGTCGATCGACGGATGAGGGTGCAGGATGCCCGCCGGCATCGGCTCCACGACCCATGTGATGCGTGCATCGGGCCAGGCGCGCTTCAGCGCATTGACCACCGGCAGGCCGTGGACGACGTCGCCCAGGCCCGTCAGCAGCACCACGCAGATCCGCTGCGGACCACCCTTCACTTTACGGTTTTACCCATTCAGCCATGTCCTCGCCCCGTTCATCGGCCGAGATTGTTCGGCGCAGCCCGATCGAGGGAACCAGCCGGCCGCTCCGGCGCCGTCCCCGACCTCGTTCGCGGCCGCGTCCACCCCGATCGATCGAGATCCTGGTTGAAAACCCATGGTTGAAGCGGTCATAACCGTAGAATGGAGCCAGGTCCGCGTTGTTCATACTGGAGGCGGTAGAGTTTGCGGTACAGCCCGCCCTCCGCCAGCAGCTCGTCGTGCGTACCGCGCTGCACGATGCGTCCCCCCTCCATCACGAGGATCTGGTCGGCATTGAGGATGGTGGACAGCCGGTGCGCGATGACGAAGACGGTCCGGCCCTCGAGCAGGTGCTCAATCGCCTCCTGGACGAGGCGCTCGGACTCGGAGTCGAGTGCGGACGTGGCCTCGTCGAAGATCAGGATGGGCGGATCACGGAGGATCGCGCGGGCGATGGCGATGCGCTGGCGCTGCCCGCCGGAGAGGCGCGTGCCGCGCTCGCCGAGCGTGGTGTCGTACGCGTCGGGCAGCTGGATGATGAACTCGTGGGCATTGGCGAGCCGGGCCGCGCGCTCGACGTCGGCGGCGGTGGCATCGGGCAGTGCATAGGCGATGTTCGCGCGCACGGTGTCGTGGAACAGCACGGTCTCCTGCGTGACCACACCCATCTGCCGCCGGAGCGAGGCGAGCTGGAACTCGCGCGCATCGGTGCCGTCGATGGTGATGCGGCCGGCGGTCGGGTCGTAGAAGCGGGCGACCATGTCGACGAGCGTGGTCTTGCCGGCGCCGCTCGGCCCGACCAGTGCGATCACCTCGCCGCGCCGCGCCTCGAGATCGATGTCCTGGAGCACCGGATCGCCCGGGTCGTACGCGAAGCTCACGCCCTCGAAGCGGATCACCTGCGGTGACTGCGTGAACGGCCGGGCGCCGGGCCGGTCGATCATGTCGATCGGCGTGTCGAGGAACTCGAACACGCGCTCCGCACCGACGAGTGCGGGCCCTACCATCGATGGGAACTTCGACAGCCACTTCGCCGGCTGGTACATGCGCAGTGTGAGCGCGAGGAACCCGAAGAACGCGGGTGCGGCGATGGTCTGGTGCACGAGCACCATGCGCGCGCCGTACCAGAGCAGGAGCACGGTCCCCATGGCGCCGACCATCTCGCTCATCGGGCTCGCGAGCGCACGGATGCGCTCGTTGCGCACGATCGCCTTGAAGTACGTCTGCGTCAGCCCGCGGAACCGCTGCGCCTCGAACGGTTCCGCGCCGGCCGCCTTCACCTGACGGACACCGCTGACCGTCTCCTGGAGGTGCGAGGCCACCTCGCCGCCCAGGTTCAGCACGGTCCGGTCGCCGCGCTTGAGCCGCTTCAGCAGCCGGCCCCACATCCCGAACAGCGCCGGCAGTACGACGAGCGCGATCAGTGTGAGCTGCCACGACATGAGGATGAGCACCGATACCGTGACGATCACCTGGAGCACGGACGTGAGCAGTGTGAACAGGTTCTTCGTCAGCAGCATGCGCATCAGGTCCATGTCGGTCGTGAGGCGGGTGATGATCTGGCCCGCCCGAGTCCTGTGGAAGAAGCGCAGGTCCAGTTCCAGCAGATGTCCGTAGACCTCGTTGCGCATGTCCCTGACGACGGACTGCTCGAGTCGCACGACGAGGTAGGCCTTGAGGAAATCGAAGACGTTCTTGAGCAGGAACACGCCCAGGATGAAGAGGTTGAGGCGTAGCAGCAGCGACTCGGTCGGTGTGTCGGGCCCGATGAAGTTGCCGACCGTGTGCTCGAAGACCCACTGGAGCTGCGGCACACCGATGTCGTAGTTGACGCTCTGTCCGCCGAACAGCGCCTCGAGGAAGGGAATCAGCATGACGAAGCTGAATGCATCGAGCGCGGCGAACGCGAGCGTCGCGAAGAACCCGGCGACGAGCAGCGAGCGGTACGGCCGGATGTAGCGGAGCATGCGCGCGTAGAGCCGCGAGTCCGCACTCAGCTGGGCAGTGAGCGCGGGGTTGTGCGCGTGCACGGCGGCCCTCGAATCCGTCGCGGTCATCGGCCGCCGCGCCGGGGCCGCATGATGGCGAGCGGGAGGATCATTTCCTCGGGGCTGATGCCGCCGTGCAGGAACGAGCCGCGGTAGCGGGCCTGGTACTCGCGCAGCTTCGTCGGATACACGAAGAAGTAGTCCTCGAGTGCGAACAGGTAGTTCGTGGCGAGTCGCCCGGGCGGGAAGCGCAGGGCACGCTCGTCGTTGAGGGAGTAGACGGCGCCGCGGTCCTCGGCGCGCAGGTCCTGGCCGAACTTGTAGCGCAGGTTCGGCGTCGCATCGCGCCGTGCGAAGACGGTGACCGGCCGCTCGCAGTGGATCGAGCCGTGATCGGTGGTGAGCACGGTCGTCGCATGGGCATCCGCGGCCTCACGCAGCACACGCGCGGCCGACGACCGCTCGAACCACTGCTTCGTGAGCGAGCGCAGCGCCTCGACGTCACGCGCGACTTCCATGAGGATCGCCGACTCGCTCCGGCCGTGCGTGAGCTGGTCGACGAAGTTGAACACGACGGCGACGACGCCGCCGCCCCGGAGCGCGCGCCGGACCCGTGCGACGAGATCGTCGCCATCCGCGTCGGTGAAGACCTTCTCGTAGTGGACGGGCACGTCCTGGCCGGTGAGGCGGCGCAGCTGGTCGCGCAGCAGCTCGTCCTCGAACGCGTTGAGGCTGCCCTCGTCCGTCGTCCACCACTCCGGCCGTGCCGCAGCGATCTCATCGGGGAACTGTCCACTGAAGATCGCATTGCGGGCGTAGGGCGTCGCGGTCGGCAGGATGCTGGAGTAGAGGGACTCCTCGATGTCGAACGAGCGGCCGAGCAGCGGCCGGATCGTGCGCCACTGGTCGAGCCGCATGCAGTCGATGATGACGAACAGCAGCGACCGTCCGGGCTCGAGGTTCGGCAGGACGGCGCGGCGCACGACATCGACGGACAGCGGCGGCCGCTGCGGGGCGCCCGCGAGCCATGCGGGATACACTCTCGTGACGTGCGTGCCGAAATCGCGGCGCAGCTCCACGCGCAGGGCACGCACGGAATCGGCGAGTCCGCGCTCACCCGCCTGGATCAGCCGGAGATCCCAGTCGACGAGCTCGTCGTAGACGGCGAAGTAGTGCTCCCACGATTCCGCTTCCTGGCGCATCCGCGTCAGCTGGGCGAAGCGCGCCGCGAAATCCTGCGCCGCCCGCTGCTGCTGGATCTGCGGTCCCTCGAGCAGCCGCGTCACCACGGACAGCACCTGTCGCGGCGAGGCCGGCTTCACGAGGTAGTCGTCGACGCGGCGGCCGATCGCCTCGACCATGGTCCGATCCTCCTCGGACTTCGTCACCATGACGACGCGCGCGTTCGGCTCCTCGCGCCGCAGCTCGCCGAGCACATCGAGGCCGCGGCGGCCCGGCATCTGCTCGTCGAGCAGCACGAGGTCGTAGGACTGCGCGCGCGCCAGGTCGAGCGCGTCATCGCCGTTCGTCGTCGTGTCCACCTCGTAGCCGCGCTGCCGCAGGAACAGCAGGTGCGGCTCGAAGAGCTCGACCTCATCATCGATCCAGAGGATCCGTCGCGGAATCGCTGCCATGGCGTCGTGCTACCCCGCTGCCGTCGCGCAGGTACGCCATGCGGCACCGTGCCGGCCGCGTATCGTGCGGCGCCGCAGGACGAACGCGTGCGGGCACCTCACGATCGCGCGCTTTCGAGCACGCGCTCCACGGCCGCGAGCACCATCTCGACGCTCACGCGCTCCATGCCGTCCACGCGGTACTTCTGGTTCGTCGCGTACTGCTCGCCGACGAACCGGGCATAGCCATCGACCACCTGCTCGGGCCGCCGGTAGGGCCCGTAGCGCTTCGGGTTCGTGTAGCCGTACAGCCCCACGACCGGCCGATCGAGCGCCCGCGCAATGTGCAGCGGCCCCGTGTCCGGGCTGATCACGAGCGCGCACCCGTCCAGCAGCCAGAGCAGGCGACGGACGTCGTCGGCGAGGGCATCGACCGCGTGCGCCCTCGTCTCCCGCAGCACGCGCTCCGCCGCCGCCTGCTCCGCGGGCGCGGGACCGCCGAGCAGCAGCGGTCGCAGTCCGAAGTCGATCTCGAGCGCCTCGAGCACGCGCGCATAGCGCTCCGGAGCCCAGTTCTTCTCCAGCTTGCTCGTGCCGACCACGACGCCCGCGGCGGGCCGGTCGAGGGCATCGAAGAAGGCACGTTGCGCCGCGCGCTCCTCGTCCGTGATGCGCAGCCGCCACTCGACGGGGTCCGGATCGATGCCGAGATACTCGAGAAACTCGAAGTACTGGTCCTGCACGTGACCGGTCGGCCTTGGCGGAATCCGATGCGTCGTGAACAGCCAGTTCATGTCGCGGGCGCGCTTGCGGTCGAAGCCGAGCTTCACATCCGCCTTCATGAGCGACGTGATCAGTCCGGCCTTCAGGTAGACCTGGAGGTTGATCAGCAGGTCGAACCGCCGGCCCGCGAGCGTGCGCGACAGCTCCGCGTACGACCGCCAGGCGTCCGCACCGCGGCGGCGCCGGAACAGCACGAACTCGTCGACGCTCTCGTGACCCTTCACGAGCTGGTGCGGCACCGGCTGGATCACCCAGGTGATCCGCGTGTCCGGCCACGCCCGCCTGAGCGCGTTCACGACGGGCAGCACGTGCACCGCATCGCCGAGCGCGGACAGCATCACGATCGCGACCTCGCGCGGCACGCCGATGTCGGGGCGCTCAGGCATCGCGGCCCCGCACGGCGGCGTCGAAAGCCGCGAGCTCCGCCGCGTCCGTCTCACGGCCGGCTGCCGCCTCCAGCTTCCGCCGCGAGCGGCGGAGCCGCTCGAGCATCCGCGCGCGCGCCGCCTCGTCGACTGCACGTTCCCGCACGACTGCACGGTCCAGATCGAGCAGCAGCGCCCGTGGCCCCGGCCCGCCGGCGATGAGGATGTTGCGCAGGTTCAGATCGGCGTGCTCGACACCGGCGTCGAAGGCCGCGCGCAGGAGGACTCCCGCAGCGTGCCATGCGGCCACGCGTTCCTCGGGCCCGGCGCGCCGCTCGCCGAGCACGACCTCGGCGAGGTCGCGGGCGTCCGGGATGAAGCGCGTGGCGAGGTCGGCGCGGTAGAACGGGCCCGCCGGATAGACGACGCCGGCGAGCACCTCCGGCGTGGCCACGCCGCGTGCGCGGGCCGCCACGCTGGCGCGCAGCTCGCGCAGCGGCCGCGCCGCGCCGGTACGCAGATACTCGTCGCGCAGGACGTGCGCGACCGCACCGCCCCGGCGGTAGTGCCGGACGATCCAGTCCCCGCCGGCGTGCGGCATTCGCCACGCGGCACCGCGTCCGGTGAACGCCTGCCCGCCCGCGGACGCGGCCGCGGCGTAGAGCGTGCCCGCGCGGGCTATGCAGGAGCGCACGTCCTCGATGACGGACGGGAGCGCGACGACCGTTGCGCCGCGCTCCCGTCCAATCGCGTACCCGGCCGGTGCGGCCGGCGCCCTCACTGTCGTCCCGCTCACCGCTTCCGGTACACCGCGACCCGGAGCGGCGGCTCGACCGTGAACCTGAAATACAGGCGGTTCTCGCTGCCGACCACCTGCGTCGTCTGGGTGTGGCGCGTCTTGGGGTAGTCCACGCCCTGCTCGCTCTCGACGAGGAGGACGCCACCGTCGCCGACCGTCTTCGCGACCGCGAGCAGCTGCGACTCGAGCGACTCCAGCAGCTTTTCCTCCGCCGCGCCCTGCACGTCGCCCTCCGCCGCCGCCGTCAGCTCGTGCGTCTCGACCTTCTCGTACGTCTCGAAGAACTCCTCGGCCGGCTCCGACCACTCGTTGTCACGCTGGAACCCGATCTCGTTCATCGCACGGGCATCGAAATTCGGCTTCACGCTCTGGACCTTCGTGCCGTACCGCTTCGCAATCACCGTTCATCCTCCGGGGTCGTCGACGCCGGAAGATTCGCCGGGCATGCGAGTGCGGGCAACCCCCGACGTCGGTCAGAACGTGATGGTGTAGGGGAACCACGCGGCGATCGGCCGACCGCCGCGCGTGCCGGGCCGGAACTTCCACTGCGCCGCATCGTCGCGCAGCCGCCGGTCGAACCGTGAATCCCCGGTCGACGGCGAGATCCGCGTGGAGTCGGACACGACGTTGCCGCTCGCCGCGACGAACACGTACACGGTGACGGTCATGCCCTTCACGCGGCTCGGCCGGTCGCTCGGCGGCAGGATCATGCCGCGCGGTGTGGGCGCGACGACGCGGTTCAGCCCCTCGTCGGCGGTCCCGCCGTCACCGCGTCCGGTCCCGGTCTCCGTCCCCGGTCCGGTCTCCGGGCCGCGGCCCGCGCCCGAGCTCTGCTGCTGCGTCTGTCCCTGGGACGGCTCGGATGCCGGCTCCTGCGGCTGCACCTCCGGCTCCGGTTCCGGCACGGGCACCGGCTCGGGTGTGGGCGTCGGCTCCGGCTCGGGCGGCGGCGTCTCGATCCGCAGCTCGATCGTCTCCATGCCGCCGCCCGCCGCAGCCACCGGATCGCCCGCACGCTCGCCGGCGGCCGCAGTCTGGATCTGCGGCACGATCTGCTCCTCACGGAAGAACAGGATGATGAGGATGTGGAACAGCACGGACGCCACCAGCGACCACCGGAACACGCGGTCCCACTGGCTCAGCAGCATCTGGGTCCGGCTCACATTCTTCCGCTCGTTCGACATGACTGTCTAGTAAACTCCAGCAGGACACAGGGTCCGGAGTTCCGGGCTGTCGGCCTCCCGCTCCTATGGTTACCTTCGCGGCCCACGTTTCCGGCGATCCAACCGGGAGATCCGTGCTCTACGACCTCGCGATCATCGGCGGCGGCATCAATGGTACCGGCATCGCACGCGACGCCGCGCTGCGCGGTCTCACCGTCGCACTTTTCGAGCGCGACGACTGGGGCGCGGGCACGACCGGGTCCTCGACCCGCATGATCCACGGCGGCGTCCGCTACCTCCTCTACGACATTCCGACCACGCGCGTGTCATCGGAGGACGCCGGCCGAATCCGCCGCATTGCGCCGCACATCACATGGCGCATCCCGTTCCTCTGGCCGCTCTATCCCGGCGGCCTCTTCATGCGCGAGGCGACGGAGGCCTTCCTCTCCGCCTACGACCCGCACGCGAAGCGGAAGGGCGGGCTGCGTCATGCGCGACTGAGCGGCGAGGCGGCACGCGCGCTCGAGCCCGGCCTCGCGCCGGACGTGCTCGGTGCGCTGACGCTGGATGAGTGGGGCTGCGACGTGTACCGGCTCGCAGCGCTCAATGCGGTCGATGCGATGGAGCACGGCGCGCACATCCACACGCACACCGAAGTGACCGGGATCCTGCGCAGCGGGCGGGACGTGAGCGGGGTGCGAGTCCGTGACCGGATCACCGGTGCCGAGCGGGCCGTCGAGGCGCGCATCGTCGTGAACGCCGGCGGGCCGTGGGTCCCCGCGATCGCGCAGCTCGCCGACACCCGGGTGCAGCTGAGGCCGGGCAAGGGGATTCACGTCACGTTCGAGCGGCGCATCGGCAACTACGGCATGATCCTCGAAGGTCGCGACGGCCGCACGATGTTCCTCGTGCCGCACGGCGCAGAGACGATCGTCGGCACGACCGATGATGATTACTACGGCGATCCGGCGCTCGTCGATCTGGACATCACGCGCGACGAGATCGACTACGTGATCGAGTCCGCAGCGCGTGCGTTGCCGCAGGCGCGGCAGTGGCGGCCGCTGCGCGCGTGGGCCGGCGTGCGCAACACGGTGTTCGAGTGGGGCGTCGATGCGGACGACCTGTCGCGGCGGCACGAGATCGTCGACCATGCGCGCCGCGACGGCATCGCCGGGCTGATCTCGCTCGTCGGCGGCAAGCTCGCGTCGTACCGGATCCAGGCGGAAGAGGCGGTCGATCTGGCGATCCGGCAGCTCGGCAGGCCGCACATCGCCTGCACCACCGGCTCGACTGCGCTGCCGGGCGCCGAGGACCCGCCGGATTTCACGGCACTGACGCACGCGATTCCGTTGCCGGGCGCCTCACTCGAGAGGATCTGGCGCCGCGTCGGCAGCCGGATCCACCGCCTGTTCGACGGCGCGACGCCCGACGACCTGGCGCCCGTCTGCCGCTCCGAGGCGGTCACGCCGGCGGAAATCCGGTACGCGGTGGAAGTGGAAGGGTGCCGCACGCTCGAGGACCTGTTCCGCCGCGTGCATCTCGGCGCAGGCAGCTGCGACGGCGCGGACTGCGCCGCGCCTGCCGCACACATCATGATGGAGCTGCTCGCCTGGACTCCTGCGCGGACGCGCGCCGAGCTCGCTGCGTTCCTCGACCGGCGGTGGATCAACCGCCGGCCGGTGCTGCGCGGAGCGAACCTGGCGCTGGAGGAGCGGATCCGGGGCTGACGAACTGGATCCGTATCCGTTACCTGGGTGGGAAGCCGCCGAGCAGCGGCACGGGGTCTTCCGCACGACCCCAGCGCCAGACCTCGAAGTGCAGGTGCGCGCCGGTCGCGTTCCCGGTGCTGCCCACGGCGCCGATCTGCTGCCCGCCGCCGACCCGCTCGCCCTCGCTCACATCGATGCGCGACAGGTGCGCGTACAGCGTGCGCACGTTGGAGCCGTGCGCAATGAGGACGGCGAGCCCGTAACCGCCCCACGGACCCGCGTGCTCCACCCTGCCGGCCTTCATCGCGCGTACGGACGTGCCTTCCGGCGCGGAGACATCGACACCCTCGTGCAGGTCGGGACTCCAGCCGCGCAGCCGCACGCCGTAGCCCGACGTCATCTCACCGGCCACCGGCCAGCGCGGGATCGAGCACGCGCTGCATACGACTGCCCCGAGGATGACCGGAAGGATCTGCCGATACCGCACCGCCGCCATGAGTTCGCCTGCACGAAACGTGGGAGCTACTGCCGCAGCCACACGTTGTTGGAGCGCTGCACATCCGGAAGATAACGCTGCGGATCGATCTCCACACGCGCAACGCTCGAGGCGACATCGATCGTGGTGGACTGTGTCGTCGCTCCCGCGAGCCACGGCTCGACGGGCAGCTGCACTTCGCGCGTGCTGCCATCCGCGAGCGTGACGACGAGCGGGACCGGCATCGGCGCCTCGCCGTGGTCCGCAACGAAGACGGTGACACGCTCGCCCGACGCGGTGCTCTCCACGCTCACACCATCGATCGCCTGGTCCAGTACGGCCGTGTCGAAGAACCACGGCGACCAGAACCAGTCGAGATCCGCGCCGTGCACGTCCTCGATGACGTTGAAGAAGTCGAACGCCGACGGATGTCGCAGCAGCCAGCGCGTCGTGTACTCGCGCAGGCCCCGCTGGAGCACGTCCGCGCCAATGACGGCGCCGAGCGCGCGCAGCATCGTTCCGGGCTTCGTGTACGCCGCCACGCCGTATTGCGGCCCGATCCCGAACAGGTCGGGCTCGGTCATGATCGGCTTTTCGGCATCGGTGCCGGCAATCCGCAGGTAGGCGCTCTGCGTGTCGAGCTCGGGCGCGGCGTCCGCGAACATGTCGCGGACCGAGAGATCCTCGACGTACGTGACGAGACCTTCATCCTGCCAGGCGTAGAGCGACTCGTTCGAGCCGACCATCATTGGCCACCACTCGTGCGCGATCTCGTGGCTCAGCACGGAATACAGCGACTGCGGCGTGCGCGAGCCGCCGATGAACACGAGCATCGGGTATTCCATCCCGCCGATCGGACCTTCCGCCGCGCTGATGTGCGGGTAGATGTACGGTCCCCAGTGAGTCGCGTGGAAGGCGGTCGCATGGCGCATGAAGCGCGCGGCATCGCGCCACGCCGTCGCGCCCGGCCGGTACAGTGCGTTCACCAGCACGCGGCGCTCCGGATCGGCGCCGTCCCACATCACGTGCGTGGCATCCCAGACGTAGCGGTTCGATGTAGCGAACGCGAAGTCGCGCACATCGCGCGCGCGGAATCGCCAGGTGAGCTGACCGCCCGGTTCGCGCGCCGTGGCACGCTGCTGCTCGATGTCCTCGGTCGTCACGACATTGATGATCTCATCCTGCACGCGTGCCCGTGCGAGCTGCTGCCTGACTTCCGGTGTCAGCACCTCGTCGGCATTGTCCAGCTCGCCCGTGGCCGTCACGAGCCAGCCTTCCGGCAGTGTGAGCAGGACCTCGAAGTCGCCGTACTCGAGGTAGAACTCACCGTTCGTCCAGTACGGCCGGTCGTGCCAGCCGCGGAGATCATCGTAGACCGCGACCTGCGGGTACCACTGTGCGACGACGAACGCCTCGTTGTCGTCGTGCCCGGTGCGCGGCGCGCCGCGGGGCGGGACGACGAAATGCCAGCCGACCTCCAGCTCGACGCTGCCGCCCGGTGGCACGGGCCGCGCGAGATCGAGCCACATCAGGGTGCCGTCGATGCGGTAGGATGAGACGCCGAGAGCACGGCTGTCGCGGCGGGCCTCCACGTTGTTGACGGCGACGCGACGGATCGTCATCCCGCCCGTGATCGGCACGCGCCGCACGCGCTGGACGCCCTCGCTGAACGCGTTCTGGTACAGGTGCAGCAGAATGGTGCGCAGCGTGTCCGGCGAGTGGTTCCGGTACATCACGACCTGCTCGGCCTGGAGCCGCGCGGTTGCCGGGTCGAGCTCCGCCTCGATGCGATACTCCACGCGCTGCTGCCAGTAGCTGGGGCCCGGCCGTCCATCCGCCGTGCGGGTGCCACGCTCGATCGCGCTCGCGAACGCAGCCGTCGGCCGGACCGGGCGTAGCGCGGGCCGCGGGCGGGTCGGCTGCACGACCGGCTCCGGTTGCGGCGGCACGGGCTCCGGCGGCGGCTGTACTGCCGGCGCGCACGCAGCGGCCAGCAGGAACACGCAGGTCAGGATGCGCCTCATCGACCCCTCCGCTCCACTCGTCATCCTCGATCACTCAGCACGATCAGTCCGTGCGGCGGTCCGCTCCCCATCGTGTCCATCATCACGACCGTGAACACGCGCGTCGATGAGAGCACCAGCAGCGGCAGATCGATGAGGATCGTCTGCGTCCCCGCGACCGTTACCCGCACCCGCCACGTGCGCGCATCGAGTACCATATAATCCGAAGTCGCGCCAAAATCCACGTTCGTGAGCGTTGGCGTCGACGATGTCAGCTCGATTCCCGGCTCGGTGACGTAGATGTCGACGGCGCCCGCAGTCGGCGCGGCGTGAACCAGGCGGATACGTGCCTGGCCGGTGTCCGCCGGCGTCGGATCGTCCTCCAGGATGATCGGCTGAATGCTGCCGGCGCGACCTGCGGCGAGCACGGTGTAGTGCGCGTCCATCGCGAACGTGGTGTCGACCTCGATCAGTGGCGTCGTCGAGCCGGCGGCGTTCAACTGGAGCTCGCGGGCTCCGGCCCCGACGGTGAAGTACTCGGAGACCTCGGCATACTCGAGCTGCGCGCGCGTCTCCCCCTGCAGTATCACGTCCAGCCGCGGTGTCTCCGGCGCGGCGTGCACCACACGAACGGCGGAATCCAGCTGGAGATCGGGACCGGTCGTCTCTCCGCAGGCCGCTGCCGCGAGCAGCGCCGCCACCACACCACAACGTATCCTCATCCTGTCCTCTCGTAACGGGCCGGATCGCCTCCGCTGCAGCATCCGTGCGCACGTGTACCGGATGCGCCGGCGGGCGGATCGCTCTTGCGCGGTCCTCGCCCGTTTCCGACCTTGCCCGTATGCCTCCTCGCAAGACGAAGCGCGGCGGGAATTTCGGCATGGTGTCGCTGCGGCCCGCACCCAAGGGTCGCGAGGTGGACCCGCACGCGCTCGCCGAAGTCCGCGCACTGCTCGGCGATGCGCCGCGCCGCGCCGATCTGCTGATCGAGCACCTGCACCGGATCCAGGACGCGCGCGGCTGCCTCACGGCCGCGCACCTGACCGCGCTCGCCCGCGAGATGGCGCTCACGACGGCCGAGGTCTACGAGGTCGCCACGTTCTATCACCATTTCGATGTGGTGAAGGATGGCGCTGCGGTCCCGCCCGCCATCACGGTCCGGGTCTGCGAGTCCGTCTCCTGTCACCTTGCCGGCGCGGACCGCCTGCTCGACTCCCTGAAGGCCGCGCTGGGCGATCGGGTCCGCGTGATCGGGGCGCCCTGCGTCGGCCGGTGCGATCGCGCGCCCGTCGCCGTGGTCGGCCAGAACCCGATCGACGCCGCGACCCCCGCGGTCGTGCGGGAGGCCGTCACCGCCCGTCGGACGAGCGCGGCGCCACCGCAGCACACCGGGTATGCCGCGTACCGCGCCGGGCGTGGCTACGAGACGCTGCTCGGCTGCCGCGCCGGCCTGCGCCCGGTCGAGGACGTGATCGCCACGGTCGGAGCCGCCGGCCTGCGCGGGCTGGGCGGTGCGGGGTTTCCGACCGCGCGCAAATGGGAGTTCGTGCGTGCGGAGCCCGGCCCGCGCGTGGTGGCCATCAATGCGGACGAGGGCGAGCCCGGCACGTTCAAGGACCGGCACTGCCTGGAGACGGACCCGCATCGCGTGCTCGAAGGTGCGCTCATCGCGGCGTGGGCCGTCGACGCGGCCGACCTGTTCATCTACCTGCGTGACGAGTATGCCTCGTGCCGCGCGATCCTCACGCGCGAGATCGCGGCGCTGCTCGCCGATCCGCCGTGCGAGCTGCCGCGGATCCACCTGCGCCGCGGCGCGGGCGCCTACATCTGCGGCGAGGAGTCGTCGCTGATCGAGTCGATCGAGGGCAAGCGCGGCGAGCCGCGGCTCCGGCCGCCGTTCCCCGCGCAGGCCGGTGTCTTCGGCCGGCCGACACTCGTGCAGAACGTCGAGACCGTGTACTGGATCCGCACGCTCCTGGAGGAGGGCGCGGACGAGTGGAACGCGCTCGGCCGGCCCGACCACCCCGGCGCCCGGTTCTGGTCGGTCAGCGGCCGGGTGAAGAAGCCCGGCGTGTACCTCGCGCCGAACGGCATCACCGCGCGCGAGCTGATCGATTATGCGGGTGGCATGCTCGATGGCCACGAGTTCTACGGCTACCTGCCGGGCGGCGCATCCGGCGGCATCCTGCCGGCCTCGCTCGGCACGGTGCCACTCGACTTCGGCTCGCTCGACGAGTACGGCTGCTTCGTGGGATCCGCCGCCGTCGTCATCTTCTCGAACCAGGACAGCGCCCGCGACATCGCGCAGAACCTGATGCACTTCTTCGCCCACGAATCGTGCGGCAAGTGCACGCCGTGCCGGGTCGGCACCGCGAAGGCGGATATGCTGATGCGCGGGAAGGAGTGGCCGCTGCCGCTGCTCAATGATCTGGCCGCCGTGATGAGCGACGCGTCCATCTGCGGGCTCGGGCAGGCTGCGCCGAATCCGCTGCGCAGCGTGCAGAAGTTCTTCCCCAACGAGCTGACGGACCTCATCGACCTGAACGCGCTGGGTCGCGGATGAGCGGGATCGACGGCCAGTCCACGAGCGCACCGCTCGCCGCAGCGACGCACCCGGACCTCAGCGCGAATCCGGTCGGCCCGCAGGGTTCCGAGACCGCGATCCATCGCCTCGAGAAGCGACTCGGCTGGTCCCGCACCGGCGAGTACGATGGCGACAGCGTCATCTTCTCCCTCGACGACATCGAGATCGAGGCGTTCCCCGGCGAGACGATCCTCCAGGCCGCCGAACGGCACAACGTCGAGATCCCGCGCCTGTGCTACGCCGAGGGGATGCGGCCGGATGGCAACTGTCGCGCGTGCGTGGTCGAGATCGACGGCGAGCGCGTGCTCGCACCGTCCTGCTGCCGGCGCCCGACCGCGGGGATGAAGGTGCGCGCGGCGAGCGAGCGCGCACAACGGTCACAGCGCGTGGTCGTCGAGCTGCTGCTCTCCGACATGCCGGACGCGCCGCACGACCCGGACTCGGAGCTCACGCACTGGGCGAAGCGGCTCGGGATCGAGACACCTCGCTTCCCGCAGCGCGCGCAGCCGGCGCCCGACTTCTCGCATCCCGGCATCGAGGTCCGCCTCGACGCCTGCATCCAGTGCACGCGCTGCGTCCGCGCCTGCCGCGAAGTGCAGGTGAACGATGTGATCGGCTATGCGTTCCGCGGCGCCGCGGCGAAGATCGTGTTCGACCTCGATGACCCGATGGGCGAGAGCACGTGTGTCGCGTGCGGCGAATGCGTGCAGGCCTGCCCGACCGGGGCACTGCTGCCATCGCTGCCCGCGATCGTCGCGGGCGACATGATGCAGCGCGTGCCCGTCGAGCAGCCCCGGCCGAAGCCGGCGGCCAGTCACGGGCCGCTGACGCGATCGGGCGCGTACGACATGGCCATGATCGGCGCACTGCCCGCGTCGGACGCGGCGCCCGCGCCCGCGGCACCGCCCGCGCCGGAGCCCGCCGGCGACGGCCCGAAGCGTCTGGTTCCGCTCGTCCAGCTGAACGGCTCGCGCGTGCCCGCCGCGGGCTGGGCGCGACCGGACAGGGTCGTCGAATCGCTCTGTCCCTACTGCGGCGTCGGCTGTCAGACCACCTACGAGGTCGCCGACAATCACATCCTGCGTGTGACCGGGCGGGATGGCCCGTCGAACCACGGGCGACTGTGTGTCAAGGGCCGCTTCGGCTTCGATTACGTGCACCACCCGCAGCGGCTGCTGCGCCCGCTGATCCGGCGGGAGGGTGTGCCGAAGGACCCGAACCTGCTCGTCGATCCGGCGAACCCGGGCGAGGTGTTCTACGAGGCGGGCTGGGAGGAGGCGCTCGATCTGGCAGCGAACGGGCTGCGCCGGCTGCGGGACTCGATCGGACCCTGGGCGCTCGCCGGCTTCGGCTCGGCAAAGGGCAGCAACGAGGAGGCCTACCTCTTCCAGAAGCTCGTGCGCGTCGGGTTCGGCACGAACAACGTCGACCACTGCACGCGGCTCTGTCACGCGTCGTCCGTTGCCGCGCTCATGGAGGGGCTCAACTCCGGCGCCGTGTCGAACCAGGTCGATGACGTGAAGCACGCCGAGTGCTTCATCGTCATCGGCTCGAACCCGACCGTCAATCACCCCGTCGCCGCGACGTTCATGAAGAACGCGGTCGAGCGGGGGGCCAGGCTGATCCTGATGGATCCCCGGCGCACGGAGATGTCGCGACTCGCCACGCATTTCCTCCAGTTCCGGCCGGACGCCGATGTCGCGCTCCTGAATGCGATGCTGCACACGATCGTCGAGGAGGATCTGGTCGACCACGCGTTCATCGACGCGCGCACGACCGGGTTCGACGAGCTCGTGAAGACACTGCGCCCGTACAGCCCCGAGGCGATGCAGCACCTGTGCGGCGTGTCCGCCCCGGAGATCCGCGCGGCTGCGCGGCTCTACGCGAAGTCGCGCGCATCGATGATCTTCTGGGGGATGGGCATCTCGCAGCACGTGCACGGCACCGACAACGCGCGCTGCCTGATCGCACTCGCGCTGATCACCGGGCAGATCGGCCGGCGCGGCACGGGGCTCCACCCGCTGCGCGGCCAGAACAACGTGCAGGGCGCGTCCGACATGGGTCTCATCCCGATGGTCTATCCGGACTACCGGTCCGTCGAAGACGCGGGGACGCGCGAGTTCTTCATGCAGCTGTGGAACGCGAAGAACCTGGACGCGCGGAAGGGCCTCACGGTCGTCGAGATCATGAACGCGGCGAGGAAGCGCGAGATCCGCGGCATGTACATCATGGGCGAGAACCCGGCGATGTCGGACCCCGACGTGCAGCACGCGCGCCAGGCGCTCGCGCTGCTCGACTGGCTCGTCGTCCAGGACATCTTCCTCACGGAGACCGCGTCGTTCGCCGATGTCATTCTCCCGGCGTCCGCGTTCCCGGAGAAGACGGGCACGTTCACGAACACGGACCGCCGCGTGCAGCTCGGTCGCACGGCGCTCGAGATGCCGGGCGAGGTGCGGCAGGATCTCGAGCTGATCCAGCAGATGGCCCGGCGCATGGGCCTCGACTGGCAGTACGACGGTCCGGCCGACGTGTGGGCGGAGATCCGGAAGGCAGTGCCGAGCTGCGCGGGCATCACGTGGGAGCGACTCGAGCGGGAGCACGGCGTCACGTACCCGTGCGTCGACGAGGGCGATCCGGGCGACGAGGTGATCTTCACGGAGCGGTTCCCGACGAAGGACGGCCGCGCGCGCATCGTCCCGGCGAACTTCGTCCCGGCCGATGAGCTGCCCGATCCGGACTATCCGCTCATCCTGATCACCGGCCGGCTGCTGGAGCACTGGCACACCGGCGCCATGACCCGCCGCGCGGGCGTGCTCGATGCCATCGAGCCGATTCCGACCGTCAGCCTCCATCCGGCGGACATGGACGCGATCGGGCTCCAGGCGGGGGACGCCGTCACGCTCGAGACCCGGCGCGGCTCGCTCGTGGCCATTGCGCGCCGCGACCCGACCGTGCAGCAGGGCTCCGTCTTCATGCCGTTCGCCTATGTCGAGGCCGCGGCCAACATTCTCACGAACCCGCGACTCGATCCGGTCGGCAAGATCCCGGAGTTCAAGTTCTGCGCGGTCCGGGTCCGTCCCGGCTCGGCGGACGAGATGGAGCCGTCGACCTACGGTGCGACGGCCGAGGTGGCGCCTCCGGCCGAGGCGTGAATCCCGGGCACCGACCCGCTATATTGGCCGATCCGCATTCATTACCGGGAGGAACCTTGGCCAGTGCCGAAGCGGCTGCCGGAGTCGACACCGAGCGGTCGCTCACGCTCTCACAGCGTATTGCCGCGTTCATCGAGCTGACGAAGCCGGGCATCGTCCGCATGGTCGTGATCAGTGCGGGCGCCGGGTTCTTCCTCGCGTCTTCGACGGGGCACCCGCTCGACGTCGTCCTGCTGCTGCACGCGCTGTTCGGCATCGGCCTCGCCGCGAGCGGCGCGTGCGGCCTGAACGAGTACGTCGAGTGGGAGGTGGATGCGCTGATGCGCCGGACCGCTTCCCGCCCGGTCCCGTCGCGCCGCACATCGCCGCGCGCCGCGCTCTACTTCTCGAGCGCGCTCGTTCTTTTCGGGCTGCTGCACCTCGAGCTGTTCGTCGGGTCCGTGACGGCTG
Organism: Longimicrobiales bacterium; assembly: GCA_036374995.1. GTDB lineage: Bacteria > Gemmatimonadota > Gemmatimonadetes > Longimicrobiales > RSA9 > SH-MAG3. The sequence continues at coordinate 32,367 of DASUSS010000106.1, forward strand.
CGCTCGTCGCGCTGACGGTCGTCAGCTACGTCTTCGTGTACACGCCGCTCAAGCGACGGACCTGGCTCGCCACGCTCGTCGGCGCCGTGCCCGGCGCACTACCGATCCTCGCCGGCTGGACGGCGGGCGGCGGCGGCATGACGGCGCCCGGCTTCGCGCTGTTCGCGATCCTGTTCCTCTGGCAGATGCCGCACTTCTACGCGCTCGCGTGGATCTACCGCCAGGATTACGCGCGTGGCGGCTTCCGTCTGCTCACGACGGAGGATCCGACGGGCGTCAGGACCGCGCGCCAGATCGTCCTGTTCGGCGTGCTGCTCCTGCTGGCCAGCCTCCTGCCGAGCCGCCTCGGTCTGACCGGCGGCACTTATCTCGCATCTGCGTTGGTCCTCGGTGTGCTCTTCCTGGCACTGGGCATTGCGATGGCAGTGCGGCGCGATGATCGCCGCGCGATGCGGCTGTTCCTCGGATCCGTCCTGTACCTGCCGCTGCTGCTCGTCGTCATGGTCATCGATCGTCTGATCGGCTGAGGCCGCCGCGCGCGGCCCGCCCGCGGCGCCGGTCGGCCGCGTGCGTGAACCTCGACTGCCGCGTATCGGAGGCTGGATGCGAGACTCCCACTCCACGTGGAAGACCGGCGCGATCGCCGGACTGCTCGGCGCGGTTGCCGTCGCGCTCTGGTTCCTCGCCATCGACCTGGCGTTCAGCCGGCCGTTCTACACGCCGGCCGCGCTCGGCTCCGCCCTGTTCCTCCGCGCGGAAGGCCCCGACACCGTCGCCATGTCGGCCGCAATCGTCGCAGGCTACACGGTCGTCCACGTGCTCGCGTTCCTCGCGATCGGTCTGCTCGCCGCAGCCCTCGTGCACCGCGCCGAGACCGACCCGCCCGTCCTGCTCGGCGCCGTGCTGCTGTTCGTCACGATGGAGGCGTTCGCCATCGGCATGATCGCGATCCTCGCGACGTGGCTGCTCGACCGCATCGGCTGGTGGACGATCGCCCTTGCCAACCTCATCGCCGCCGGCGTCATGGGATACTACCTCTGGCGCACACACCCTCTGCTGCGCGAAGGGATCGGCCGCCAGGACCTCGAGGATCCAACCATGGAGCGGCGCTCGGAGGTGGGGTAGGCTCTCCCTCCGCGATTGATTCCGGTGTCGCCCGGTCTGACAGCCGGGCTGCCGTTTCCTACAGCTCCGCGTCCAAGAGCCGCACCGCCGACAATACCGTACGAACGGCGCGCGCGTAGAATCCGGGCTGGATCCCGCTCAGCTCGTCGGTCGGGCGGTGGTAGTCGGGATGGTCCTCGACGCCGAAGTAGAGGAACGGGATGCCGGCGCGGTGGAAGGCGCCGTGGTCGGACGCGGTGGTCCAGTCGTCGGCCGGACGCGGGTCGGGCGAGTCGTGGCCGGGGATGAGCGTCACCTCGGCGGCGGAGGCCACGCGCTGTACGTACGGCAGCAGCTGCGGGTAGTGGCGCGTACCGGCGACGTACAGCTCACCGGCATCGTTGCGGCCGACCATGTCCATGTTCACGTTCAGGATGATCGCCTCGCGAGCGACAGGCGGATTCGCGACGAACGCGCGCGCGCCGTTCAGGCCGCCCTCCTCCGCGTCGAACGCGGCGAAGATGAGGCTGTGGCGCGGCGGGTGGCGCACGAACCAGTCGGCGAGCGCGAGCAGTGCGGCGGTGCCGGACGCATTGTCATCCGCGCCGTTGTAGATCTCGCCGTTCCGGATGCCGACGTGGTCGTAGTGCGCGGTGACCGCGATGTACTGCGCCGGCAGCTCCGTGCCCCTCACCGCACCGACGACGTTGACGCCGGTCACGGCGGTATCCCGCCGCGTGAACGTGAACTCGTGGAGGAGGGAGCTGCCGCCGACCGGCTGGAGCCCGCGCTCGCGGAACGCGCGCTCGAGGAATGCGCGCGCCCGTGCGCCGCCCGGCGAGCCGACCAGACGGCCCTCCATCGAGTCGTGTGCGAGCACGCCGATGTCGTGCATCAGTCGCGCCGAATCGATCGCGGCCGGCTCCACGCTCGCACCGGGGCCGGTCCGGGCACCGGCCGGCGCGCACGCCGTCGCCAGCACGGCCGCCACCCATGCTGCATGACGCATCATTCCGCTCCTGCTCTCCCGCATCAGTGGCCCGCCGCTCCGGCATCCGCGTCCCGCGCATCCGGCGCGGCGACTCTGTGACCGGTCCGCGGATCGATCATGATCGCGTGAACGCTGCCCTGCCGCCCGCCGATGCGGACGTCGTGCCCGAGTGCGCGCAGCTGCGCGAGTGTCTCCTCGGTCGCGCCATCCGCCTCGATGCTGATCCGGTCGGGCAGCCACTGGTGATGCAGCCGCTTCGCCGCCACGGCCTCCTCCATCGTCATCCCGTGATCGACGAGGTTCAGCACGACCTGGGTCACCGTGTTGATGATCGTGCGGCCACCGGGGCTGCCGAATACCGCGACCAGCCGGCCGTCGCGCGCGAGGATCGTCGGGGTCATGCTCGAGATCATGCGCTGCTCAGGGCGCGCGAGATTCGGCTCGGTACCGATCAGGCCGGTCTCCGTCGTGAGCCCGGGCCGCGCGTTGAAGTCACCCATCTCGTTGTTGAGCAGGAACCCCGCACCCGGCACGACGATCTTCGAGCCATAGCCCGCTTCCAGCGTGTACGTCACGCTGACCGCCATGCCGTCCGCATCCACCACCGAGTAGTGCGTCGTCTGGTCACTTTCGGCCGGCAGCGCGATGTCGGACGGTGCGGATGGCGTCGCGCGCGCCGGATCGATCGTGCGGCGCAGCCCGGCCGCGTACTCCTTGCTCGTGAGCCGCGCCACCGGTACATCCGCGAACTCCGGGTCGGCGACGTACTGCGCGCGGTCGCGGTACGCGCGCCGCATCGCCTCGACCAGATGATGGATGTACGGCGCCGTGTTGTGCCCCAGCGCGCGGAGATCGAAGCCCTCGAGAATGTTCAGCATCTCGACCATCGCAATGCCGCCGCTGCTGGGCGGCGGCATGCTGATCACGTCATAGCCGCGATACGAGCCCGTCACGGGCGTCATCTCTCGCGGCTCGTAGCGCTCCAGGTCCTCGAGCGTGATCATCCCGCCGCCGCGCCGCATCTCGGCCGCGACCAGTCGCGCGGTCTCGCCGCGGTAGAACCCGTCGCGGCGGCCCGTGCGGATGCGCTCGAGCGTGTGGGCGAGGTCCGGCTGCTGCCACTGGTGACCGGCGGGGAACGGCGTGCCGTCATCGGAGAACTTCGCGATGCTGGCGGGATACGCCTGCATCGAGCGCAGCACGTTCGCGAACGAGCGTGCGAGCGCCTCCGACAGCTGGAACCCGTCGCGTGCGAGCACCACCGACGGCTCGACCAGATCGGACCATTCCGCGCGGCCGTATCGACGGTGCGCATGGTCGAATCCCGCCACCGTGCCCGGCACGCCCACGGCGAGGTGACTGTCGTGATGGATCCGCGACGAGTATTCGCCCGTTGCAGGATCGACGAACATCTCGGGATGCGCGCGCAGCGGCGCCTTCTCGCGGAAATCGAGGGCAGTCGTGCGGCCGTCCGGGAACCGGATGATCATGAAGCCGCCGCCGCCGATGTTGCCCGCCGTCGGATGCACGACCGCGAGCGCGAATCCCGTCGCAATCGCCGCATCCACGGCGTTCCCGCCACTGCGCAGCACCTCCGCACCGACGCGGCTCGCGATGCCGTTCGCGGAGACCACGATCCCGCGCTGCGCGCGCG
>DASUSS010000107.1:0-7728 GCA_036374995.1 Longimicrobiales bacterium
CGCCAGGACGAAACCGGTGCCACGTCGCCATTGCCGCGTCGCGAGGTCGATCACGAGCTCGTAGCGACGCAGTCCGCCGGCGAGGAGCGGGAGCGCGGTGAGCGCGGCCATCGCCGTGAACGCGAGTCGGACCGGCGAGTCCTGCAGGAGCGTGTAGAAGAGCGCCGCGCCGGCCGCGCCGATCAGTCCGATCGCGAGCGAAACGCCGCGCGGATGTGTGAAGCGGAACTCATCGTCGGTCGCACGGGTGGGGAAGAGGATGATCATGGCGGCGTGGTTTGGTGAGTGGTGCGTCCTCTATAAGCGATGAGAGTGTCGAATGGCCAGCCGCACACCGGAGTCCTCCGATTGACGGACCACGCACGCGTGGTAGAATTGCGCATGAATTCCGGCATGAGCGATCCAATGGCGCTGACCGGTCGCGACCTCGCCCGCACCGACCCGGCCTGAGTGGAATCGGCTTCCCGTAGCGTGCCCGCGGCGCCGCGCAGCACGCACCGGCCCCTCGTCCTGACCGCGCTCGTGGTCGCAATGTTCCTCGCCGCGATCGAGGGCACGATCGTGGCCACCGCGATGCCGAGCATCGCTTCCCGCCTGGGCGGATTCTCGCTGTACAGCTGGGTGTTCTCGTCGTACCTGCTGATGCAGGCGGTGACGACGCCGATCTTCGGCAAGCTCGCCGACCTGTATGGTCGGAAGCCCGTGTTCATCGCCGGTGTCACGATCTTCCTCGCCGGCTCGCTGCTGTGCGGGCTCGCGCAGTCGATGGGCATGCTCGTCCTGTTCCGGTTCGTGCAGGGGACCGGAGCCGGCGCGGTGCTGCCGATGAGCGCCACGCTCGCCGGCGACCTCTATTCCATCCGGGAGCGCGGGCGGATCCAGGGGTACCTGGCGAGCGTGTGGGGCGTCTCGTCGATCGTCGGGCCGCTCGCCGGCGGCGTCATCGTCGAGAACCTCGACTGGCACTGGATCTTCTGGCTGAACCTGCCGTTCGGTGTGATCTCGATCGCGCTGATCGCGCTGTTCCTGCACGAGTCCGTGCAGCACCGCGAGCGCGCGGTCGACTACGCCGGCACGGCGCTCCTGCTGGTGGGCCTTTCGGCGCTGATGCTCGCGCTCACGCAGGCCGGCGAGTGGAGCGCGGCGCGCGTGGCGGTGCTCGCCGTGATCGCTGTTGTTGCGCTGCTCGCGTTCTTCCGGCAGCAGCGGCGCGCGCCCGATCCGATCATGCACTTCGAGCTGTGGTCGAACCCGATCATCCGCCGCGGCAACCTCGCGATCCTCTGCGCGGGTGTCGCGATGATCGGACTGATCACGTTCCTGCCCACGTTCGTGCAGGGCGTGCTGGGCCGCAGTGCCGTGGTCGCCGGGTTCACGCTGTCGGGGATGTCGCTCGGCTGGCCGATCGCGTCCGTGATCGCGGGACGCACGTTCCTGCGCTTCGGCGTGCGCAACCTGGTCCGCGCCGGCGGCGTGTTCGTGACGATGGGCGGGCTCGCCGTGGCACTGTTCGCGACACGGGGTCCGGTCCAGGCGGGCATCGGCGCGTTCGTGATGGGGATGGGACTCGGCCTGCTGAACACGACGTACATCGTCGCGATCCAGTCGAGCGTCGCCTGGCAGCAGCGCGGCGTCGCCACCGCGACGAACATGCTGATGCGCAACCTCGGCAATGCCGTCGGCGCCGCACTGCTCGGCGGCGTGCTGAACGCGCGCATCGCCACCTACATCGAGGCGCGCGGCCTGTCGTCCGTGATCTCGCTCGACAGCGTGCGCCAGCTGATCGAGCGCCGGGCCGGTGCGACGGTTCCACTGAGCGCCGAAGCGCTGCGTGTGCTGCGCGACGGCCTGTCGGCCAGCCTGCTGCTCGTGTTCTCGGCCGTAGCCGCGTTCGCTGCGGTGGTCCTACTGATCAGCTGGCGCGTGCCCGATCTGCATCCGGACCGGATCGCGGAGCAGGAGCGCGGACGCCGTTGAAGCAACGATTGGGACGCACGCGCCGTCTCGCCGGTCAGGCTCCGCCGCCCGTGTCCGACGTCGCGTTCCGGATCCGCTGCAGCAGCACGTCCACGGCGCGATCGAGCTGACTGTCGCGGCCGCTGTACCACTCGCCGGCCGGCCGCTCGACCTCGATGTCGACCGGTCGCGGGTTCAGCTCCATGTTCTGTCCGCGATTGTCGCGGATGAACGTGCCCGGCATGCGCACCGATGTGCCGTCGACGAGTCCGCGGCTGCCGGTGTAGATGATCCAGCCGGCGGTCGGCTCGCCCACGACCTGGCCGAGCTGGAGCTCGCGATAACCTTCCGTGAAGTCCTCGCCGTCCGACAGCGTGTTCTGGTTGGTGACGAGCACGGTCGGCGCGAGCAGTGCGCGCTGTCCCAGCTGAACGCGCGATGGCGCGCGGATCGTGCTGCCGCGGCTCTGCATCGTGAAGTAGTTGTGGCGCGACAGGATGTCGAGCGCGTACACGTTCACGAAGCCGCCGTTGTTGTTGCGCACGTCGATGACGACGCCATCCCTGGCGTGGTTCTGCTGGTCCAGGTCGAAGATGAGCTGGTCGAGCGCGCCCTGCGACATCGACGCGATGTGAACGTATCCGATGCGCCCGCCACTGATGCTGTCGACGTACGCGCGCCGGCTCTCGACCCAGTTGCGGTAGATCAGCTGCCGCTCGGCGCCGCCCGAGGTCGCGAGCACCTCCACCTCACGCGGCCCGGCGTTGCCCGTGCGCACGGTCAGCACGACCTGTCGGCCGGACCTGTCACGGAGCAGGAGATCGAGATCGGAGCTGCGATCGAGAGCGGTGCCGTTCACCGCAACGAGCTGATCGCCGACTGCAATGCCGCCGGCCACGTGTGCCGGGCCCAGCTCGACGACCTCGGTGACGATGAAGCGGCCGTCGTTCTCGTACGCCAGCCGGTCGAAGCGCAGCCCGAGCTCACCGGTCGTGGAGCCGTCGCCCTCCTGCGGCGGACCCGTGCGCCCGGAGTGACCGAGATGCGACGCGTTCAGCTCGCCCAGCATCAGGTTCATCAGCCGGCTGAACTCCGCGCGTGTGCGTGCCCCCTCGATGCGTGGACGGAACCGCTCGCGCACCGCGTTCCAGTCTGCGCCGTGGTAGTCGCTGTCGTAGAAGCCATCGCGCATCTCGCCCCAGCCCTGCTCGAACGCTGCGACCTTCGTCGCATCGAAGTCCTCCGTCCACACGACGGACGTCGATATCGTGCGCGGCTGACCTGCTCCGGTCACGTTCACGATGCGCAGCTGGCCGCCCTGCGACAGGTAGAGCTGGCGTCCGTTGCTGCTGAACCCGATCGGCGTGCCGGTTGCCGTCATGCGCGTGATGTCGACATCGCCGTTCGGCTCGAACGTGATGCGATGCAGTGCGCCATCGCCGGCGGCGACCGCAGTCCTGCCATCGGGACTGAGCAGCACCTGGCCGACGGAGAAGTCCGTGTCCACGAAACCGCCGCGGCGGCGGATGCCGTCGAACTCGATCACGATCTCGGCCGGCACGGGGACTGCCCCGCCCGCGGAGTCGCGCGCTGCACCACGATCACCCCGCTCGCGCGCGTTGGCCGTATCGCGAGGCTGGTTGAACAGCTCGCGGAACCTGTTCTCGTCGAATGTCGGCGGGAGCGGCACCATATCGACCTTGACGAGGCGGCTGTCTTCGGTGCGCTGATTCGTGCGATACACGATGTAGTCGCCCTTCGCGCTCCAGGCGATCGAGCCGAGGAAGGCGTTCGCGAGGAAGCTGACCTGCCGCGGCGTGCCGCCGCCCACCGGCACGACCATGACATTGCTGAACTCGTCGGTCTCGCCGCCGAATGCGAGCCAGCGGCTGTCCGGCGACCATGTCGGCGGCGCCGTGACCCCCGTCGCGAGTATGCGCTCCGCACCGGACGGCCACTCGGTCACGCGCAGCTCGCGCCGTTCATCGATCGACCGTGTCCAGGCGAGGTATCGGCCATCGGGTGAGAACCTGGGAAAGCCGTCGCGGCCGCTGCCGCTCGTCACCTGGCGTTCGGTGCTCGTCGTGAAGTCGTACGCGTACAGCTTCGGCGTGCCGCTGCGCCACGACGTGTAGACGACCTGTCGCGAGTCACCGGACCAGACGATGTCGCCCTCGGCCGCGTGCGTGTGCGTGACGCGCGCGGCCGGGACGCCGCTGTCGATCGACGTCGCCCACACGTCGCCGCCGGCAATGAACGCCCACTTGCGACCGTCCGGCGATACCTCGATGCCGGTCCACCCCTGCGTCTCGCGCTGCACTTCCGGCGTCGGCCCCTCGACGGCACCCATCAGCCGGATATCGAGCTGTCGCACGGTGCCGCTCGCGATGTCGAGCGTCCAGATGCCGAAGTCGCGCTCGAATGCGACGATGCCGCCGTTCGCGCTGATGCTCGGCCACAGGACCCGTCCATCCTCGAACGATGTCACACGCGTCGCCGTGCCGCCGGTCATCGGCACGCTCCACAGGTTCTCCGCACCGGAGCGGTCGGACATGAACACGATCGTGCCGTTCGCGCCCCACATCGGCCAGAGGTTCTTGCCGCCGACCGACACCTTCGCGTACGTCGGCACGCCACCGGACCGTGCGGCCTCGCGTACGGTCCAGATCTCGGACTCGTCGATGTGCGAGTGCCCGTTGCGCCACCACTGGTTCTGCGGCATGCGCGCGCGTGTCGAGATCGCAATGACGCCCGCCTCGTCGCGCGACGGTGCCGCGAAGAACTCGGTCTCGTAGCGGTCCGCCGCCACGGCCATCGGCGTGCCGCCCGATGCACGCACGCGGTACACGTCGCTCATGCCGGCCACGTCCTCGCCCGACGACGTGAAGTAGACCCACTGCGAATCGCCGGACCAGCCGGTCAGCTGCTCGGAGCCGGAATCGTTCGTCAGGCGCCGGATAGCGCCGGTCGCGAGGTCCATCAGATAGACGTCCTCCCCGCCACTGCGATTCGAGTTGAACGCGAGGAGCGAGCCGTCCGGCGAATACAGCGGCCGCGACTCGTGCGCCGAGTGCGCGACCAGCAGCCGCGCTGCACCGCCCGTCGCCGGCACTGTCCAGATATCGCCGCCCGACACGAACGCGATCTCGGAACCGTCCGGTGAGATGCCCGGCTCGTAGAAGGACGGCCGGCCCTGTGCATGGGCCGCGGGGGACACGCCCAGGGCGAACGCGAGCAGCGCGAAGGAGGTGCTGCGAAGCATCGGAGTCTCCGGAGTTCGTGTCGGTCTGGTGGAGGCAGGAGAAGATACGGTGGCGCGACGTACGAAGGCCAGCCGCCGTCGCCAACTGCTTCGTCGGTTCAGAGTCCCGGACAACCGGATTTTCAGTCGATCCAGCGTTCGGCTTGTCAACGTGACGTCGACAACAGCACGTCACGCGAGATCGTCGGTTCGATCAACGCTCGAGGATGTAGCGATCGGCGTAATGCCGGACGAACCTCGACTCAATCATCGTATTGAGGAGCGGGTCGGATATTGTCAACCATCTGGTTGAGGATCTCGTCGGAACCGACGCAGTTTCCCCTTCGCGAACGGGCGTGGCGCGGTCACCCGTCCGGGTGGGAGTTCGAGCGTCCGGTCGTCCCATCGAGCCATGGATTTCGTCACCATCTGGTGTATACTTGATGCACTACAGACTCGGAGCGGGCATGAGAACGACGATCAATCTGGACGACGACCTGCTCGAGGAGGCCCGCCGCCTGACGGGCATCACGGAGCGGACCGCGCTGGTGCACGAAGGGCTGCGCGCGCTGATTCAGCGGGAGGCGGCGCGTCGACTGGCGCGGCTGGGTGGCAGTGCGCCGGATCTGGAGGCGCCACCGCGGCGCCGGAGCCGGCCGACGTGATCCTGGTCGACACGTCGGTCTGGATCGGTCATCTGCGACGGACCGATCCGCACCTGGTCGAGCTGCTCGAGGCGGGCGAGGTCGTGACGCACCCGATGGTGATCGGGGAGCTCGCGTGTGGCACCCTGCCGGAGCGGGAGAGCTTCCTGCGATTGCTGTCGCTGCTGCCGGCGGCACCGGTGGCGTCGGACGCGGAGGCACTCGGGTTCATCGAGTCGGAGCGGCTGATGGGGCGCGGGATCGGTTACGTGGACGTGCACGTGCTGGCTTCGGCGCGGCTCGGCGGGGAAACCCGGTTGTGGACGGCCGACGCGCGGCTCGCGGCGGCTGCCCGGCGGCTGTTCGTCGGCTATGACCCGCGGGCCGGGTGACGACCGGATCGACAGGGCGGCCTAAGCGGCGCCGGCGAGCCGATCGTTGAGCACGCGAAAGCGCTGGCGCATGTCATCGGCCATGACGTCCACACGCGTGTTCAGGCTCAGGAGGTTTTTCTCGATCGAGCCAGTCCGCACTTCGAGTTGCTTCGCCCGTGCGTCGAGCGAATCCAGACGGTCCGTGACACGAACCTCGAACTGCTCGATGCGCAGCTCCATGGAACGGAACCGCTCGCCGATACCGATGAACTTCTCGTCGAACTCCGTCCGCATGGCTCCGATCTCGAGCTTCAGCCGACCGATCTCGCCTTCGACGCCGCCGAGGCGCACTTCGATCCCGTCGACGCGCGCTTCGATCCGGTCGAGGCGTACTTCGATCCCGTCGAGGCGTGCTTCGATCCGGTCGAGGCGTGCTTCGATCCGGTCGAGGCGTTCCTCTACGCCACCGATCCGTGCATCGATACGGCTGGTAATCGTATCCACCATGCCGTCGAGATAAGCCTTCAGCTCCGCGTCCATGGCACCAAGATAGCTTCGCCGCGTCGCGCATGGGAATGGTCAATCGGGCCATCATGAATGCCGGAAGCGACGTTCCGGAATCTACCGCGCGCGGGAGCGCGCGAGGGCGCCCAGGAGCCGTGTGGCGTTGCGCGGCGAGCGCAGCAGGTGCGCTGTCGCCTTCAGGCTGCGAAGCTCGTGCGCAGGCAGCAGGGCCGGACCTTTTCTGCCGAACCCCGGCCGGACCATACTTCACTCGCCGCTGCTCACCGATCCCTCGAACCGTGGAGCCTCCCCATGAGAGCGACCGTTCCGATGCTGGCCGTCCTCCTCGCCGCCGCCTGCGCCGGCTCGCCGCCCGCCGTCGATACTGCCGCCGAAGAGGCGGAGCTGATGCGCATCAGCCGCGAGTGGTCCGACGTCGCCGCGACCGGCGACATCGATGCGATCCTCGCCGGCTGGGCGGACGATGCGGTGATGATGGCGCCCGGCCAGCCGCCGCTGCGCGGGAAGCAGGCGATCCGCGAGTACGTCGAGTCGACCGGCTCGATTCCGGGCTTCAGCATCCGGTGGGAGCCGCTCGAGGCGCACGTCGCCGCGTCAGGCGACATGGGATACATGATCGAGCGGAACCAGTTCTCGTTTCAGGATTCGACGGGTGCGCAGGTGACGGAGTCGAACAAGGTCGTGACGGTGTGGCGGAAGCAGGCGGACGGCTCGTGGAAGAACGTGATCGACATGTGGAACGCGGATCCGGGTGCGTGGGAGCGGAACTAGCGCGAACGGGTCTACCGCGATTCGCTTCGCCCGCTACGAGCGGATCGCGGCGCTCAGGCGTTCAGCGATGCGCTCGAACTGCTCGCGCCGCCGACGCGCCCATGTGGGGATCTGGAGCAGACCCACGCCGAACAGTGCGGCGCCGATCGTGAGGATGGGTGTCACGTCGCCGACGGCCACTCCGGGAGTCAGAGTGCCTGCGGCGAGCAACGCTCCC